>NZ_MTEG01000057.1:0-10729 GCF_002108615.1 Klebsiella sp. YJ | reverse complement strand
GTTGAACAGGATGACAAAGGCTGGGATGCCAGAAAGCGTGCGTATTGCCTGAAAATCCAGCCAGCTACAGGGTCGTTCGCAAGAAATCTTATTTATTCAACAAAGCCTACCGGAAGATAAGATTCTCGCTATTGCCGGACCATGGTTGCTGGGTAAGATCATATAAAACGCCTCGCTGTCGGTACCGCCATAGTGATGCCCCACGTCGAACCGAAGATAGTCCAGCCCAAGCTCGCCAACACACCACATCAGCGCCTGCACGTTAGAGGAGGTTTTTCGGCCCCAGATAGTCAGCATCGGGATCTCCAGAGAATAGGGAAAGAAGGAGCAATGGATAATCTCTTCATCACCGCATTTGTCGGTAGCCATTTGCCTTGCGTTAGTCCTGCTCATTTTCAATAAAGTGAGATGACTGCCAGTGGCTGGAGATCAATGATGCGGGATACTTACCTAACGACGGGCTGTTACCTTATCGAACGTTCAAGGAAAATACAGGAGGGATAACGGGCAACTTACTCCGTATCACGACGCTATCGCCTCCCTTATTTTTTATTGATGCAACGGTTGGTCGCAGGCCGCGAGGATTGACTCATGCATCGCTTCGGAAAGTGTCGGATGCGCAAAGATCATCGACAGGAGACTTTCATCTGTGGCCTCCAGGTGACGGGCGATACCAAACCCCTGGATCTGTTCCGTGACCTGTGCGCCAACCATATGCGCGCCCAGCAACTCGCCGGTTTCAGCATCGAAAATAGTCTTCACAAAACCCTCCGTCTCGCCGCTGGCCAGCGCCTTACCATTGCTCTGATAAGAGAACTTACCGATCCTGACGGGTCGTCCTCTGGCCAGGGCCGTCGATTCCGTTAGGCCCAGACTGGCAACCTGAGGCCGGGAATAAGTGCAACCGGGCACATAGTCGCGATCAAGCGGGTGGGTGCCTTCGACACCAGCCAGTGTCTCAATGCAGATCACGCCTTCGTGGCTGGCCTTGTGCGCCAGACACGGCGGGCCGGCTACATCGCCGATGGCATAAAGCCCAAATACGTTAGTGCGACAAGCCGTGTCCGTCTTGATAAAACCGCGGTCTAACTCGACGCCCAGTGCTTCCAGCCCCAGATCTTCAATATTCGGCTGTACGCCAACCGCCAGCAGCACGCGTTCGACTTCCAGGAAAGATTCGGCGCTCGTATTTTTCATTGTACAGCGCACCCCGGTATCGGTGAGCTGTACTTGCGTTACCTGGGTCTGGGTATGGACCTGAATCCCGCGCTTTTCGAATGACTTACGCACCGCCGCTGACACTTCGGCATCTTCCACGGGCAAAATCTGCGACGCTAGCTCGACCAGCGTCACTTTACAGCCCAGATCGTTATAAAGGCTGGCGAACTCGACGCCAATCGCGCCTGAACCGATGATTAATAGCGACCTGGGCAATCGCTTAGGCTGTAGTGCCTCGTAATAGGTCCAGATATATTCGCCATCTGGCGCTATGCCTGGTAATGCGCGTGGTCGGGCGCCCGTGGCCAGGATCACGTGATCGGCCCGGTAATCGTACTCTTCCCCCCGGGCATCCGCTACCGTTATTTGTCCCTTACCGCGTAGCCGCGCGGTACCATCAATCACCCTCACGCCATTTTTCTTCAACAGATACTCAACCCCGCCGGTGAGCTGTTGCGAAACGGCACGGCTAAACTGCACCAGTTTCTGCAGATCGACATTCACCTCACCCACGCTGATACCCAGCTGACTGGCATGGGTGATACTGTGCGCGACCTCAGCGCCATGCAACAGCGCCTTGGTTGGAATGCATCCCCAGTTCAGGCAGATGCCGCCCAGATGTTGTTTTTCCACTAAGGCGGTACGAAGACCTAGCTGGCCGGCACGGATGGCGGCCACATACCCCCCAGGCCCCCCGCCGATGATCAGCACATCGTAATTATCGTGCATAGCTCGTCTCCTGGATAAACATCAGGGTTGGGGTTTCAGTCAGTCGCTTGAGTTCCTGGAGAAAAGCTGCACCTGCCGCCCCATCGATGACCCGGTGATCGCAGGATAGCGATACCGTCAGTTGGTGGCGCGCGACGATTTGCCCGTCGCGTACTACCGCCCGCATCTCGCCGGTGCCAATGGCGAGGATTGCGCTTTGCGGTGGATTGATGATGGCGTCAAACTGCCGTACGCCGAGCATCCCCAGATTTGACACGCTAAAGGTTCCCCCCTGGAACTCTTCCGGCTTCAGCGTGCCCGCTTTGGCCCGGGTCACCAGGGCGTGAATTTCGGCCGATATGTCGCTGATCGATTTCCGGTTCGCCGAGCGAACAATGGGGGTAATTAGCCCGTCAGGCAGCGCAACAGCCACCGAAATATCGGCATCCGCAAAGCGGCGGATACTTTGTGTCGCTTCATCAAACTGGATGTTGACGTCTGGCACGGCCACCAGCGCCAGGGCACAGGCCTTCACCAGCAGGTCGTTAACCGAAATCTTGACACCGGGTACTTCGCGGTTAATTTCCTGACGAAACGCTAACAGTCGTTCCAGATCGAGATCGACACTCAAACGGAAATGGGGAGACTGTTGCTTGGAGGTTTGCAGGCGAGAAGCGATAGCCCGCCGCATACCGGACATGGGGATGCTCTCAAAGGGTGCCGGGGCACTCTCCTGCACAGGGCTGGTCTGCGGGGGCCCGTCGAGCAACAACGACGCAGCCAGCACATCATCGCGACTCACCCGACCGCGTGAACCGCTGCTTCGGCAGTCATGCAAGTTGATACCCAGTTTGCCGGCCAGACGGCGCGCCAGCGGGGTGGCCGATACCTGGCTATCATCGGCATGCGAGCGGGGCGCTTTGCTGGGACGAACGGGGGGCGTCGGAGAGGCCAGGCGACCGCCGGCGGCAACGATCGCGCTTTCCAGATCAGAAACAGAGATACGTTCCCCGCGCCCGCTGCCGCGGACCTTTTTCAGGTCGACACCCCAGCGGGCAGACAGTCGTAACGCATGGGGCGTGGCATTAACCTGAGTCACATCAGTCACGCCTTGCAGACTGACGGGAATGACGGTCTGCCCAATAGGGGGCTCCGGACTGTTGGATGGCGGCGAAACAACGGAAGGTGGCTTAGCGCCTGCCTGTGCCGCTACGTCCGGCGCGGCAGCCTCCGGGCCAGGTGCTGCGGGTTTCACCGTCGCCAGACTGGCAGCAAATTCGTCCAGTTCAGCATCGCTGACCGAAGCGTCAGCCGCCAGAGCCAGCACGGCGCCAACCTGAAGCGTCTCACCCTCGCGGGCGATTATCCGGCGTAATGTACCGGCAAAAGGTGCCTCCAGCACATTGACGATTTTACTGGTTTCAATCTCACAGATTTCCTGCCCTCTGGTGAAATCGTCACCCTCCTGGATTGCCCATCGAGCGAGCAAGCCTTCCTCCATGGAAAGCCCCCACTTTGGCATTTCAAGCGTCTTGATTTCGCTCATAGGTTAATCCTCCAGCACTTGACGGACGGCGGCTTCGATACGTTCAACGCCAGGGATCCAGAGTTTTTCGAGAGCAGGGGAGAACGGGACCGGCGTGTGTGGCGGCGTCACCAGCAGAACGGGCGCTTTGAGGAAATGGAATGCCTGAGACGCAATCAGCGCCGCGACATCATGAGCAAAACCGAAGCGTGCAGCAGATTCGTCGACTATCACGACCCGCCCCGTGGAAGCCACCGATTCCAGAATACCTTCCTCATCCAGCGGCGAAATGGTTCGCGGGTCGACCACCTCGACCGAGATCCCCTCTCTGGCCAGTTTGTCCGCCACCTGGTTTGCTTTATGTACCATTGCCGACAACGCAATGATGGTGACATCCTCTCCTTCGCGCGTGTAGTTGGCTACACCTAGCGGGATGGTATAGATCTCGTCCGGTACCTCGCCCTTGAGGTCGTACAGCATTTTATGCTCGCAGAATACCACCGGGTCGTCGTCGCGAATGGACTGGATTAACAGACCCTTGACGTCATAAGGCGTCGAGGGCACCACCACTTTCAGTCCAGGCGTGGTGGCAAAGATATTATAGGGTGACTGTGAATGCTGGGCTGCGGCAGAAAACCCCGCGCCGATCATCCCTCGCATCACCAGCGGAGCTCTGGCTTTGCCACCAAACATGTAGCGGAACTTAGCCGCCTGGTTGTACAGTGCATCGTGGCTCACACCAAAAAAATCCATGAACATCAGTTCCGCGACCGGCCGCAGCCCCGTCGCTGCGGCGCCGGCCGCCATACCGATGATGGCTGACTCGGTAATGGGCGTGTCGATCACCCGATCGGAGCCGAACTGCGTCCACAGCCCTTTAGTGACACCCAGCACACCGCCAAAGGCTTCAATCTTTGCCTCTTCGGGCGCATTTCCGCCATGACCGCCACGCAAGTCTTCACCGATGAGTACCACACGTTCATCGCGCTCCATTTCCTGAGCCAGAGCTTCCTTGACCGCTTCACGATAGGTTTTTATTGTCATGGTTATCACCCTCAGTATGAGACGTACACGTCTGTCAGCAGGTCTTCCGGAGCCGGATAGGCAGCGGCGCGGGCCTTCAATACGGCATCGTTGACCAGGGCTTCTACTTCCTCGTCAATCGCCGCCAGTTCTTCCTGGGTGATATGCTGCTTGACCTTAGCGGTGAAAATCTTCAGCGGATCATGTTGTTCACGCAGGCGTTGCACTTCACCTTCCGCGCGGTATAGCGCGGGATCGCCCTCAAAATGACCATGCCAGCGGAAGGCTTTGGCCTCAATGACGCTTGGGCCACCGCCTTCTCGCGCACGCTTGACCGCCTCTGAGGTTGCCTCATAAACCGCAAAGAAATCGGTGCCATCGACGGTCACTGCCGGCAGGCCGAAGCCAGCGGCGCGCCGGGCGATATCACGCCCACCCACGGCGTAGTCATGGCCGGTCCCTTCGCCGTAACCGTTGTTCTCGAAAATAAAGACGGCTGGAAGCTGGAGCACGACGGCCATATTGATGGCTTCAAAGACCAGGCCCTGATTAGAACCCCCATCGCCCGTAAAAGAGACACCGACGTTGCCGGTTTTTAGCGTTTTTGCCGTTAGCGCGGCGCCGATGGCCAGTGGAGGGGCCCCCCCAACGATAGCGTTCGCCCCCAGCATTCCTTTCGACAGATCGGCAATGTGCATCGAGCCACCCTTACCGCGACATAACCCGCTGTCCTTACCGAATATTTCGGCCATCATGCCGTGAATGTCACAACCTTTAGCAATACAGTGGCCATGTCCACGGTGTGTTGAACCAATGAAATCTGCGCTCGTTAAATTTTCGCAGACCCCCACCGCGATGGCCTCCTCACCGGTATAAAGGTGAATGAAGCCCGGAATATCACCGCTGGTATTTTCCTGATGCAACCGCTCTTCAAAGGTCCTGATCTCCCGCATCTTGCGGTAAGCCTGCAATAACGCCTGTTTGCTGAGCATCGTTTAATTCTCCTCAATAAAGGTCACCCAGGCGGGGCCAACAGACAGGGCGAATAACCCTGGCCACACCCATGCAATGAATCTACGAGCGGTTAGAGAGAGTGCGAAGCCACCTTCATGGGGGGGTAGGTGGGGGTTTTCATGCTTGAGGTCAAACTTTCTAAATTTTGTGTAGCCATAAAGTTTGCCTGCCCCATGTCATCCCGGTGGCTGGCGTACAATTGAAAAAAAACAAAACGAGTAGACACCACGGATGAAGCCATTGGATTTAGAAGGTCGCCAATCACCCTCACTGGTCTCCGGGCCATTGCGGCTGACACGAGGCTTGCCGTTAATCCTGACCAAATTCGTCCCGCCTCGCTCCTCGATACAATTGCTGGAGCGCCCCCGGCTTCTTCAGCTTCTCAGTCCCGTTCAGCAGTGCCGGCTGGGCGTCGTCTGCGCCGGCGCTGGATTTGGCAAAACCACGCTGTTGGCGCAATGGCATCAGCAGATGGTCGCGCAGGGGGAACATATCGCCTGGCTGAGCCTCGATGAGGATGATGATGACGTATGGCAGTTTATTCCTTATCTGCTGCAAGCATTGCGTCCACTCTATGCTGACTGGGACGCCGATTTCTGGCGTGACATGGAAGAACAGAAGCTCTCCAGCTCCGAGCAACTGCTGGCCGGGCTCATTAACCAGCTACACTATTGCCCGCATGACGTATACCTGATCATCGACGACTTCCACGTGATTAACGATCGTGGGGTCTATGAAGCCCTGGGGTATTTAATCAAGCATGCGCCTGCCGCCTTGCATCTGATCATTGGCAGCCGTTTCCACCCGAATCTTGCGCTGAGCCAGCTGCAGGCCCAGGACCAACTGGTGGAAATCTATGATCGAGACCTGCAATTCACGCTCGAAGAAACAAAACACTATTTTAGCCGCACGGTTGCGCTACCCCTCAGCAACCACCATGCACAGCGGCTACAGTCCGTGACAGAGGGTTGGATTGCAGGGATGAAGATCGCTTCATTGTCCGCAGAATTACAGCATGATCCCGAGCATCTGTTGCGCAATATGCATGGAGGAACACGGTCTATTGCCCGCTATCTGAAAGAGGTGGTACTGGATCCGCTGCCGGAAGAGGTTCTTGATTTTCTGGTGAAAACGTCCTTCCTCAGTCGGTTAAATGCCGAATTATGCAATGCAGTGACTGGACGTGATGATAGTAAAGCGATGCTGGCATGGATTGAGCGACACAACCTTTTTTTGTCAGCCCTTGACGAACAAGGCTACTGGTTCCGCTACCATCCTCTGTTGCAGGAAAATCTTCGGACCATGCTGCAGCAGAACAACGATATTGATCGCAAACAGCTGCATGAATTAGCCAGTCATTGGTTCGTCGAACAGAAACTGTGGTCTGAGGCGGTACGCCATGCGCTCAGCGCAGGCAAGCCGGTGCATAGCCCCGTACAGGATGGCGCAAGCGCTCAGTCACTGGCGGAAGAAGGGGATATCGATACCCTGATCTCATGGATGCATCATTTACCGCCCAGCACCGATCCTTCGCGCATTGACCTGCAAATTAATCTGGCCTGGGCACTGGCGCATTATTTCCACTTTGATGAGTCGAGGCAGCTGCTTGATAACCTCGATCAGATGGTACTTCATCATCGTGAGGATTTAACCCGCAGCACCTGGTGTAAATTGCGGGTTGTGCGGGCAATTTGCGAAGCCTTTGCGGAAAACATCCCGGAGAGTCTGGCTATTGTTCAGCCGTTGCTGGCCGAAGTGCCCTGCGGCGACACCTGGGTTGATGGTCTGATATGCAATATTCTCAGCTATTGCCATGTTGTTAACCAGCGCTATCACGATGCGCTGGAGGTTCAACAGCATATGCCCTCTCCGGAAAGTCCTATAGATAATCTGTTTGTCTCGGTATATCGCGCTTTTATCATTGCCCAGTGCCATCTTTGTCAGGGCGATCTGGGGAAAGCCGGGTGGTACGCAGAGAAAACGTTGCGTCAGGCTGAATGTTATACCGGTACCCAGTCGACTAGTGGCGCGACGCTGGCGCCGCTGCTGGCGGAGATAGCCTATGAATGTCAGAGTGGTGACTCGCCCGATCATCTGTTAGCCGACCGGCTCGAATTCATCGACCGATTCAGTCCACCCGATGCGCTGAGTCGTTGCTATACCTATCTCGCGCGTCAGGCCCTGGATGGCGATATGCCGTATGAGGCCGAGCGATTGCTGGAGCATGCGCAGCGTCTTGCCGTGTCTCGCGGCTGGCAACGGCTCCAGGCCATGATGTTAGCCGAGCAGGTGAAAGTGCGGCTGCAGCGCGGCAATGTCACAGGCGCAGAGCAACTGCAGCGACAACTTGAACAAATGGCCGCCAGCTTCAGAATGGATGCCGAACATCCCTGCCAACGCGCTATCGTTCTGTATGCATCCCTTAGCCACTGTCGCCTTCTTCTCGCCACAGGCCGGGCGCCGCAAGCCTGCATTTTACTGGCTGAGATGGTCTCTGATCAGGAAAACCGGGGGGACAGGTTAACCGCAGCGCGTCTGCGTACGCTCTGGTCATTAGCCTTGTGGAGCAGCGGCAAAACTGCCGCTGCGCGCACAACATTTCAGCCAGTCGTGCAGCTGGCTGAACACCAGCATCTCAAAGGCCTCTTTCTTGACGCTGGCGATACCTTGCAACCTTTGCTTATCGGTATGAACGATTCCTCTTTGGCTTGTACAGAGGAAGGGATAGTCCATGAACCCTGGGCCGGCAAGCGCGCGCCTGCAGATGGAACACCGTTTAATAGTGGAAGCCCCGATATTCATGGGGAACTCAGCGAGCGAGAGTTGCAGGTATTACAACTGATCGCTGAAGGTCAGATGAATAAAGAAATTGCTCGCTCCCTCGTTATTTCTGCTGAAACGGTCAAATGGCACATTAAAAACATCTACGCGAAGCTTAAAGTGAATAGCCGCACTCAAGCGATGAGCCGGGCGCTGGAGATGAAATTACTGGATTAACGGTTTGAAGAGGGAGGGCTGGATATAAAATATTATTAAGGCGAGCCACTTTCTTAACGGGGCTATGAGCCATGGATAATCCCGGCGTTTTTGGGTGATGCTGCCAACTTACTGATTTAGTGTATGATGGTGTTTTTGAGGTGCTCCAGTGGCTTCTGTTTCTATCAGCTGTCCCTCCTGTTCAGCTACTGACGGGGTGGTGCGTAACGGCAAAAGTACTGCCGGACATCAGCGCTATCTCTGCTCTCACTGCCGTAAAACATGGCAGTTACAGTTCACATACACCGCCTCTCAACCCGGTACGCACCAGAAAATCATTGATATGGCCATAAATGGCGTCGGATGTCGCGCCAGTGCACGCATTATGGGCGTTGGCCTCAACACGATTTTACGACACTTAAAAAACTCAGGCCGCGGTCGGTAAACTCACGCATACAGCCGGGCAGTGACGTCATCGTCTGCGCGGAAATGGACGAACATTGGGGCTATGTCGGGGCTAAATCGCGCCAGCGCTGGCTGTTTTACACGTATGACAGGCTCCGGAAGACGGTTTGCGCACGTATTCGGTGAACGCACTATGGCGACGCTGGGGCGTCTTATGAGCCTGCTATCACCCTTTGACGTGGTGATATGGATGACGGATGGCTGGCCGCTGTATGAATCCCGCCTGAAGGGAAAGCTGCACGTAATCAGCAAGCGATATACGCAGCGAATTGAGCGGCATAACCTGAATCTGAGGCAGCACCTGGCACGGCTGGGACGGAAGTCGCTGTCGTTCTCAAAATCGGTGGAGCTGCATGACAAAGTCATCCGGCATTATCTGAACATAAAACACTATCAATAAGTTGGGACCATTACCGAAGGTGTGGAAAATAATGAACAGTTTGAATTGCTTAAAAATATGAATTGCGATGAATTTCAAGGTTATTATTATTCGAAGCCTTTGTCAGGTGATCAACTGATTGATTTTTTGAGGGGCCAAAAAAAATATGGCTGTATGCCCTATTTTTTCATATACCATCGTTTTCCCTTTTTAATTTCATACATTCTTTCGTCTGCATCCTGCATGATAGCAGAGCGTTCAGTATGAATTTTCTCATCATATTCAATAATCCCTGCAGAAAAATCTATGTTGTATTTTTTTTGAGAATTAAGATTGTAGCTGGTAATCCCGGCCCTCAATTTATGAAGGAATTCTTCTGCTTCTTTATAGGTTGACTCGGGTAATAGAACACCAAATTCATCACCTCCTAATCTTGCAACAACGCTTTTTGAACTACTAAGATCTTCCAGCATATCTGCAAAATTGCAAAGTACTTCATTACCTTCTGAATGACCGAAGTTATCATTGATTGGTTTAAAATTATCGAGATCTATGATCAGAACACAGAATGTTTTTTTCTTTTTTTTGGCTTTTCTTAACGATTCATCCGTCATTAGGGCGAAAGAACGCCAGTTACATATACCTGTCAAAGGATCAGTAGTTGCTTCGTTTATTATTCTAAACTCATCCTCTACGATTTCTGCTAAATCTTTAAGCAATAAGAAGTCATCTCTGGTTAATACTCTTGGTTCTGTATCAATAATACATATTGTTCCAGCTATCTCACCATCTGGCAGTCTTACGGGATGCCCTGCATAAAACCGGATATAAGGATCATTTTTAACTAATTTATTTTCTTTGAATCTTGGATCAAGGATTGCATCGGGCACTATTAATGGTTCACTAAGATCTACTGCTATTGTACAAAATGAATCACTTCTATCTGTCTCTTTTATCTTCAGCCCATAACATGACTTAAACCATTGCCTGTCTCTATCAATTAATGAAACAAGTGCTATTGGTACATCAAAGAGTTTGGTGGCAATCCTCGTCAATCTGTCAAATCGTTCTTCAGATTTTGTATCAAGGATCCCCATAGAGTATAATGATAATAACCTGTTCTCTTCTTTATGGTTTGTCATAATTTTCATCTTGAGTGGTTATTGCAGGGTAGTGTTGGTTATCGCTATCTTATCAGAATTGTCCTGGAACTCAATAATCCCAATATCTCATAATCATATAAAACTTAACAAGTAGACTGGCCCCCTGAATCTCCAGACAACCAATATCACTTAAATAAGTGATAGTCTTAATACTAGGGAAGGTGCGAATAAGCAGGTCATTTCTTCCCAAGCTGACTCGCTGATTAAAATTTCGCGGATCTGGGCCGATTTTTTTCCCGCAAACACATCGAATCAGCC
>NZ_MTEG01000056.1:0-11138 GCF_002108615.1 Klebsiella sp. YJ | reverse complement strand
CTGATGCCGTATTTGCAGTACCAGCGTACGGCCCACAGAATGATGTCACGCTGAAAATGCCGGCCTTTGAATGGGTTCATGTGCAGCTCCATCAGCAAAAGGGGATGGTAAGTTTATCACCACCGACTATTTGCAACAGTGCCAGCTGAAATGCATAGGTTTCCAATGCGTCTGGAATCTGGTCATCAAGACTATCCAGTAGCCAAGGCACCCAGCCGGCGAAACTCATGCTGCGCAGCCGGTCCGGATCGATCCCGCTCCGCTGGGAAAGCATCGCCAGCAGCGACAGTGGTGGCGCGGTGTCCAGGTCATCGACCTGGCTGTGGCCAAGATCGTGCTCCAGCAGCTCGGGCAGTTCCATGTGATAGCAAAGGGCCACGCGGTTGAGCCATGAGGACAGCGCCTCGCCTTCTTTCGGAGCGGGATGCAGCGGCCAGCGCGGCGCGGGCTTCACATTAGTTCCCGCTCGAACTGTCGTCGCCGCTCGCTGGGGCCGGTGTAGTCGGCCATGCTGAGCGTGCGATGGTTGATCGCTTCCTCACCACTTTCCACGGCAGCGACAGCCGCCGCCATTAACAGGTGCGCCAGTTCGCCGATGGTGCCCTCGCTGCGCGTGAGCAGGTAGCGAGCCATATCCAGCGTGGCAATCGACGAGGGTCGCCGCAGCGGGAGCGAAGCCGCGAAGCTGGCCAGCAGTGAGCAGCAATCGTCGTTGGCCTCCCATACCGGCAGCAGCATCGGCTCGAACCGGTTCTCCAACTGATCGTCCGAACGAATGGCCAGGTAGGCGTCGCGTGTGCCAACCCCGACCAGCGGGATGCGCAGCTCGTTGCCGAGAAAGCGCAGCAGGTTGAGAAATTCCCGGCGGTTGACGCTATTGCCGGCCAGGACGTTGTGCAGTTCGTCGATCACCAGCATACGCACACCGACCTTGCGCAGCAGTGCCAGAGCCAGTTGCTCCATTTCCGGCAACCGTGGGCGTGGGCGCAGCGGCGCGCCCATCGCGGCGAGCAGCGCGACGTAGAAGCGGATCACGGACGGCTCGGACGGCATCTGCACGACCAACACTGGGATGTGCTCCTGGTCGGCGTCGGCGCTGGCCGGGTGGGTGCGGCGGAACTTCTCGACGATCATCGACTTGCCATTGTTGGTCGGGCCGACCAGCAGCAGGTTGGGCATGCGTTGCTTGTTTGGCCACGCATAAAGGGCTTCCAGCCGGTTCAGCGCCTCGACCGCGCGCGGATAGCCGATCCAGCGGTCGGCGCGAAGGCGCTGGACGCGCTCGTCCGCCGGCAGCCGAGCCAGCCCCTGCGCCGCCGGCAGCAGGTGGGACAGGTCGATGATGGGATATTCGTCCACGGCTACCACTCCTCAATCTGGTCGAACGGTTTGGCGGGTGGCAAGTTGTCTGCCTGCGGGTCGGCAATATCCGTATCCGGCGGAACGGGCTTGTCCGGCCGAGCTGATGTCTTGAGGTGCTGGCGGCGATCCGCGTCACGCCGCGCCTTGCGTGTGGCCTTCTGCGCGCTGGTCACAATCTCACGCATCTGGCCGATCATGCGGAACAGCGCCGACTCATCCACCTGTTCGCGCCCTTGCTGCCGCAGTTTCGCCAGCGCCTGCCGTTGTTCCCAGAGGGTGACAGCCGGATGCGACAAGGTACGGTAGGGAATTTCCAGGTAATGCTGTCCCTCCGGTTCCAGGACCCAGATACGGCTGATGTCGCGCGGATCGCGCCGGATCAGAAAGGACGGCCAGCGTTCACGCCGCGCAATCCACGGCTTGAGCGCATCGGCGTAGTAGTGGATGTGGTCGATGACAAAGCCGGTGCGGGTCAGCGTGCGCCGGAGGATCGGCAGAAAATCGACCAGGAACGAAGTAGCGCGTGTGACGACGGCCGGTACGCCGACACGCGCCACGGCCTCGGCCCAGCGCGCGGCCGGCGGTTGGAGCAGGCCGTTGTGCACCGAACCGTGGTAGGTGCCGACCGCCAATGTGAGCCAGCGCTCTAGCTCGCGCAGCGTCAGGGCGGCCTTGTTTTCGGAATCGTAGTCGCCGCGCTGGTCAGGGTTGGAGAAGGTCGTTCCCGGCAGTTCGTCGTGAATCATCTGCATCGCCGTGCCGATGATCCGTTCCACGATGCCGCCATAGTGCGGCTGTCCCAGCGGGCGATAGTCCAGCCGGATGCCATGCTGCTCGCAACCCCGGCGCAGGGCCTCGCTCTTGAACTCGGCCGCGTTGTCTAGGTAGAGCAGCAAGGGCTTGCCGCTCATCTGCCAATCCATTTCCACGTTCAGTCCTTCCAGCCAAGGGCGCTTGTCGCAGGCGACATGCACGAGGCACAGGCCAACCGAAACGGCAGACGGCGCTTCCAGCGTGACGACCATGCCGAGCACGCAGCGGGTGAACACGTCGATGGCGAGGGTCAGGTACGGGCGGCCAATAGGTTGCCGGTCGCGGTCATCGACCACGATCAGGTCGATGACCGTATGGTCTATCTGCACCTGCTCCAGCGGCGCGGTCACGGCAGGAGGCTCGCCGCCCACACCTTGTAGGTCACGAGCGGCATCCTGGCCTTCCCGCCGGCGGATGACCTTGCGCGGGTCAAGGCTAGCGATCCGTAAGGCCACGGTATTGCGCGCCGGCACTCGCAGTTTTTGAGCCTTGCACACCTGAGTGACTTCGCGGTGAAAGGCCGCTAGGCTGCGCTTCTGCTTGGTCAGGAACCGCTTTTGCAGTAGCTCGTGGATGACGCGCTCGACCGGTTCCGGCAAGCGCCCCTTACCTTTACCTCCACCGGACTGGCCGGGCACCAGATCCGTCACGAGGCCGCTGCCTTGCCGGGCACGCCGGATCAGAACGTATACCTGGCGCCGAGACAAGCCCAGCGCCTGAGCCGCCATATCGGCCGCTTCGTGCCCGACCGTCTCCGACTGCGCCAACGGACTGATGATCTCCGCACGACGGCGCGCACGCTCCCAAGCCTCATCAGGCAGAGTGGCCACGCCTTGTTCTGGAATCCGTGGGGTGTCCGTCGCCATGCTCACCTCGCTTTGGTGCACACGAGTATTGAGCATAGTCGAGATTGGTGCAGATCACTTCTGATATTGAACTGTCAGGAGCTGGCTGCACAACAGCCATTACGCCCAATCAACTGGTGCAGTCGTCTTCTGAAAATGACATAAATGCGCCCCTTCATTTTGGCCCACTCTAAAGCGCCCATTGTTACTAATTGACGCCCTGAAGTCCCAAAGGGCTTTACTCCAACTTGTACAGGTCGTGACGGCACACTGGCCTCCAACAACTGTTTGGCGGTCGTGACCACACCACTGTGCTGCGCCGTGGCAGCAAGATGGATTGATGTGTGGCAACGATCAGGTGTCTTCCCTTTTTTTGCGCCAGCGCTTCTGGAAAGGTTCTCGGGTGCAGCGCTCAACAACAAGGGGAGCACCCCTAGAAGAAAGGATCGTTGCGGATGGGAAGTCACAGGGCCTTGGCTCTAGTGATGGATCGTTTTACAGGCGCAGGCGGCATCCGCCTCGTTTCAAACCTTGAGACCAGACATGGCAGAAAAACTCGTCACTGAGATCGTTGCTCCCGCGATACTTGTTGTGCTGTCTCCGACACTCGTCATGCTTGGGAAGCGGCTGGTAGCATGGGCAGAAGTGAAGTTCCAAGGAAAGACAAAGTAGTGTCTCCTCAGGAGACACTTTCGGCATCGGAGGCTGCATGAAGCGTGACTGGGACGTGATCCGCGAAGTTCTGACAGAAATCGAGACAACCCCCTTATCGGAGCGCACCAATCTCACCTATGGAGTAGGGCCAGAGTACTCCGCGGAGGGCGCATCAAAAGGCGAGCATGCCCTCCTTCTATGGAAGGCCGGCTTCATCTCCGCCATCGACATCACGACCTACGGCGGACACGCGATCCTCTCTCCCGAATTGACCTGGCAAGGTCATGAGCTGCTGGACACCATCCGCAGCAAAGCTGTCTGGGAGCGAATCAAGACGATAGCGAAGGAAAAGGGAATCGAGCTAACCGTCGACAGCGTGAAGGCACTTGGTAAAGTGGCCCTGGACTGGGTACTTGCCAACTGAGATGTGAAGAACGCGCTCGGTCCAAGGGCAAGCAGAAACCACGTGCTCACAGAGTTTCACCTTGGCGGTTACGGGTTTCCGGCTTCGGACTTCGCGAGCCAAGTTTCGATGACGAACAGGGCGACCGTACCCGCGAGGTTCACTGCGAGCTGTGCATGCCTCGGCGCCGGGCGCACTGGTTTCTTCCCCTGGCCGTGGGCGTCCCCTAAGCGGTTCCGCATAGCGCCGAGACCGTGGACAACCGAGGTCACGCCGCCGAGGATCTGCTTGAAGACGTCCTGGGTGTGCTGGTCGGGCGCGAGGTTCAGTTCCTTTGCCACGAGCCTGTAGAGGTCCGGAAGGTCCGCTCTCCCTTTCTCGTACGCCACGCCGGCCTCATCGAGAACGTGCTTGCAGACGGTCTCGAGCAGCGTCCTGGCCGACGTGATTGCACCCTCTGGATCCGATTCACGCCGTTCGAGGGCCTTCGCCCAGACTGCATGCACTCCGTCCGCGTCGAAGCTTTTCAGTCCCTCGGAAATCGGTGCATCAGAGGGCCTCGAGGCTTTGCCCTCGAGGTGATCGAGCAACGGCGCAAACGAACTCCATATGAGCTGCCTGCGTTCGCCGTACGTACTCTTCTCGTACTTGATGAAACCCCAGAACTGTGCGAGGTCACGACATGTCCGCACGAAACCTGGCAACTGTTCCGCCACCTCCCGATTATCCAAAAGCGCTCGGCGAACAGTTTGGTATTCGCCGTCGTCGGCCTTACTCCCAGTTGCGTGCGCGATTAGCAGATTCTGGAGGTACTGCACTCTCTCGAGGTCGGTACTAAGTTCATCCATCGTGTCTTCGGTACCCGCCTACGCCACATGCTCATTGAGCGTAGGCAGCCCCCGGATTAGCCGCACGCTCTCCAAACTCACCCGCACGATCCGCTTGAGCAGATCCACAATGTACCGGGGGTCCTCCGACCACTGGTTCGGGTCGTTCTTGATGCCCGAAGCCTTGTCGATCGTGACCTGGTAGCGCTCCATGATCCACTCGATCGCCGGCTTGCCGTTGACCACGTACTCGTAGGCCTCGAGCGGAATGTCACGCAGCACCAGGTGCGGGTTGTAGACGATGACGCTCTTGTCGGGCTTGCCGTCCTTCTTCCCGAAGGTCATCTTCGTCACCAAGTAGTCGTCCGGCTCCATCACCAGGCGTTTGGCTTCCTCGGTCAGCGGGAAGGGTTCGACCGTCTCGTAGTTCAGATGCCATTCGCCCAGCTGGCGGCCGGCGGCTGAGAACGCGTTGAAGTCCTCAGCGAAGGGAATGCGTGGGAGCATTTTCTTGAGGTCGGCCGCGAAGCGCTGCTTATATGAAGGCGGTCACCCACCAGCAGTTGCTGCGCAGCCTCGATGCGCTGATGGATCATCAGGACGAGGTCGATGCGGTGGTCGCCGGGCTGCTTCGCCCGCTGATCGACCAGGATCTGTCGGTGGTCTTCTACGACCTGACCACGATTCGAAGCGAAGGACTCAGCCAGCAGGCCGATGACGTGCGCCAGTACGGCATGGCCAAGGAGGGGCTGATCGCCCGCCAGTTCATGCTCGGCGTGGTGCAGACCGCTGAGGGGCTGCCGATCTACCACGAGGTATTCGACGGCAATACGGCCGAAACCCGAACCTTGCTGCCCACGCTCACCAAGGTGCTCGAGCGTTTCCCGTCGGTGCAGCGCCTGGTGCTGGTCGCCGACCGGGGGCTGCTCAGCCTGGACAATCTGGAGGCGCTGAAAGCCGTGCGCCTGGCCAGCGGCAAGCCGCTCGAGTTCATCGTCGCGGTGCCGGGCCGGCGCTACAACGAGTTCATCGAGTTGCTCGAGCCCTTCCACGAACAGCAGTGCGCCACCGCCATGCAGGAAGTCATTTCGGAGCACGCCTGGAACGATCTGCGGCTGGTGGTCGCGCACGACCCGGTAACAGCGGCTGCCAAGACCGGGCAGCGCAACGAGCGCATCGACGCGCTGATCCGCCAGGCGGACCAATGGTCGGGCAAGCTCACCGAGCAGGACGAAGGCGTGAAGCACCGGGGGCGCAAGCTCTCGGATAGCGGCGCCAAGGCGCGCTTCTACCATGCGGTCAGCGAAGCGCACCTGTCGCGCATCATCAAGGTGGATCTGGGCGAGGAGCTCTTCAGCTACCACATCGACGACAAGGCGAAGCGTCTTGCCGAAATGATGGACGGCAAGCTGCTGCTGGTGACCAACGCCGAGGGGCTCGCCGCGCAGAACGTGCTTCAGCGCTACAAGTCGCTCGCCGACATCGAGCGCGGCTTCAAGGTGCTCAAGTCCGAGATCGAGATTGGCCCGGTGTATCACCGCCTGCCCGAGCGGATTCGCGCCCACGCGTCGATCTGCTTCATGGCGCTGATCCTGCATCGGGTGATGCGCAGCCGACTCAAGGCGGCGGACGCGGGCTACACGCCCGAGCGGGCGCTCGAGCAACTGCAGCGCATCCAGCATCACCGCGTGCGCCTGAACGGCGGCGAGCCGGTGGCGGGGGTGTCGACGCTCAGCACGGAGCAGAACGGGGTGCTTCATGCATTAGGAATCGAAAAGCCAGCGGCGCCGGAGCAGTTAGCGCTGTTGTAGTGGCATTTTTGAAAGTGCGCTCTAGCAAAAACAAGCACTTGCGATCTTAACTGTCGAACTCGGGAGGCACTGGTCGATGCTGCGCAGGAGATGTTGGGCCGGGACGTGATCTTCCAGGTTGAACGAGTAGAACAAGCGCTGCTGTCCTCCCGGTAACTGTCCCATCATGCTGTTCGCCCCCACGCTCGCTGACAACGCAATTTTGCCAACGGCATGGGAAGGCCGCTACTTTTTCAACAGAATCGGCCAAAAGCGGACGATTGCTGGCAGGTATTCAAGCTATGTCCCCAGGCCCTGGGGAAATAGCTTGGGGTTTGAGAAAGCCTGCTTAAGGTGGTCGTACACCAATCGCACCCGCTTCGATACAGGACCCTGCTGCGGGCGGTATATGAACAGATCCCATGGTGCTGGAGCGTGATCAGCCAAAACGGCAACCAGCTTTCCTGACCGCAGATGAGGCTCAGCCAGATAGGCAGGAATTTGGCCAAAACACATGCCTGCCAGGGTGGCTTCCAATTCCGTATCTGGATCATCACAGATAAGCGCTGGCTGCCTGGGCGCGAACGTTTGCCCGTCGGCAAATAGCCAAGGCCAAGGGCGGCCATTTTTCCGGTCGATCAGGACTGAAAGTGGCAGCTTAGCTAAAGCATCCAAAGATTCAGGTGGTGTCTTTTGGCCTATGAGAGACGGGGACGCGACAACGTAAAACGGCACGGGAGCTAAGGCACGTGCAACGTAGCGCCGGTCGCGAATAACCCCCACCCTGATACCAATATCGATATGCGCCTCAACAGCATCAGTCATCTGATCTTCCAAACGGAGATCGAATTGCAGGTCAGGATGTGCAGCGGCCAGGGGCTGAAGAAACGGTATTAGGAAGCGCCTGCCAATAGCATGTGGAGCCGTAATCCCCACCCTACCTGACAGCTCAGGCTCCGTCCTGTGCGACCGGAATAGCGTATCGAAATGATCCAGAGCTGACCTGGCATCTTTGGCGTAATTCTGACCGAAAGCAGTGATGCTCACCTGGCGGGTATTGCGGTGGAACAGTGATTCGCCAAGCTCAGTTTCCAGGGCTTGAATGGCTCGAGTCACCCCTTGTGGGGAGATGCCTAATCGAGTTGCCGCTTCGCGGAAGCTACCTGCCTCTGCTGCTGTGCAAAAAATCCTAACCATCTCCATGCGGTTAAGCATGTTGCCCCTCCCATTTATTCCATTTTCAGGAATAGCATAATCCAATCATTTTCATTTATTGAGATCAATCATGGGTCTAAAGTTTGCGCACTGCCAGGTTAACCAACCATGGCGAAGTATAAAACCACCGATGAGGTTCTCAGCATGAGCAATAACATTTCTGGAAAAGTTGTCGTTATCACCGGTGCCAGCAGCGGCCTGGGTGAGGCTACTGCACGCCACCTTGCTGCGCTTGGCGCTCGCGTAGTGCTGGCTGCGCGCCGCAAAGATAAACTCGACGCATTGGTGGCTGAGCTGACCAATGCAGGTGGTCAGGCAATCGCGTATCAGACCGATGTCACCTCTCAGGAAGAGGTCAAAACGCTCATTCAAGGTGCCGTGGATACCTTCGGTCGCATTGATGTACTGATCAACAATGCCGGACTGATGGCGATTGCACCGCTCAGCGATACTCGCACTGACGAGTGGGATCGCATGATCGATATCAACATCAAGGGTCTGCTGTACGGAGTCGCGGCTGCATTGCCAGTCTTCCAGAAACAAAACAGTGGTCACTTCATCAACATCGCATCGGTTGCAGGCCTGAAGGTGTTCAGCCCAGGTGGCACCGTGTACAGCGGCACCAAGTTTGCTGTGCGGGCTATCTCCGAAGGACTGCGTCACGAAGTCGGTGGCAGCATCCGCACCACGACTATCGAACCGGGCGCCGTGGACTCCGAACTGAAATTCGGCAGCACCCACCAACAGAGCCGCGATTTCGTAGTGGACTTCTACAAGCATGCAATTCCCGCCGAATCGGTCGCTCGAGCTATCGCCTTCGCAATTGAGCAGCCTGCTGACGTGGATATTAACGAGATCGTTCTGCGCCCAACCGTGCAGGAATTCTAATGAGTTGAGGGCCTGACTCTTCGGCGTCAGGCCCCGCTTATCTGGAGTGAAAAGCGGTGAGTGCCACATGGCCCGGAAGAAAAGAAGCAAGCGCTCGATGCAGGTGCTGAATGCCCTGCAATTCTTCAGCAGCTTGCAGCTGTTCGTGGGGCTGACAACGGATTGATGAGGGGTCAGTTTGGATATAGAGAATTATTGTACGGTAAGCCTGTTTTTTGAACAGACTTACCTATGGCAATAGGGTGTACTCCCGCGCTATACGGCATTTTCAGAGGTTTGACCTTAATCGGATAACCTAAATGCGATACTGCAAGAGCGACAACTTAAAAGCGATAGCCACTGACGCAAAATCAACCCCTTACGAACCAAGATTGGTTAAATAATGCGCTTAACGTACAAAAATTTCCGATCTCCAAACTGACCCCTATTACTTGCAACGCTGGGAGGAACACATGACATATGCAACGATCAATCCCTTCACGGGAGAGCTCATCAAAGAATTTCCCAATGCCACTGATGCCGAAGTCACAGAGGCAATTGAATCGGCCCACCAGGCCTTTTTGAGTTGGCGCAATACCTCTTTTGCCAACAAGGCTGAAATACTCAATCGGGCTGCAGCCCTGCTCAGAGACAGCAAGCGCCGCTATGCAGAGCTGCTGACCCTAGAGATGGGTAAAGTCATTGGAGAGGCCGAGGCCGAAGTAGAACTGTCGGCGCAGATCCTCGAATACTATGCCGAGCATGCCGAGAGACTGCTGGCACCGCAGAAACTGCCTGTGGCCGATCCCGCCGAAGGGGAAGCGCTGCTGGTCAATGAACCTCTTGGGGTCTTGCTGGCCATTGAACCCTGGAACTTCCCCTATTACCAGATAGCCAGGATCTTGGCTCCGCAACTTTCTGCCGGCAACACCCTGCTGCTGAAACACGCTTCCAATGTGCCTCAGTGCGCCGCCGCTTTTGAGAGCCTGATGCGGGATGCCGGACTGCCACAGGGCGCCTTCCAGAACCTGTATGCTACCCGGGATCAAGTCGAGCAGATCATCAACTCACCCAAGGTACATGGCGTGGCTCTGACCGGCTCTGAAGGTGCAGGCGCCGTTATTGCCTCTCAGGCCGGTAAGGCGCTGAAAAAATCCACTCTGGAGCTGGGCGGCTCTGACGCCTTTATCGTGCTGGAAGATGCCGAGCTTGAGAAAACCATAGATTGGGCGGTATTCGGCCGTCACTGGAATGCCGGTCAGGTATGTGTTTCATCCAAACGGATGATCCTGGTGGAAGCCATTTATGACAAGTTTATGGAAGGCTATACCAAAGGCGTAGCCGCGCTTAAAGCCGGTGACCCTATGGATCCGAACACGACTCTGGCGCCCCTGTCTTCCCAGGGTGCTGCCGATGAAGTGAAGCAGAAAATTCGTGAAGCGGTTGAGCATGGTGCCACAGCTACCGAAGTTGGTCCCAAAGTGCCGGAGCAAGGCGCTTTTGTACAGCCGACCATACTTACCAATGTGACCCCGGACAACCCGGCTTACTATTGGGAGTTCTTCGGCCCTGTCTCCATGATCCTCAAGGCAAAGGATGAACAGGAAGCGATTGCCATTGCCAACGATTCGCCCTTCGGCCTCGGTGGCTCTGTGTTCACCGCCGATGAACAGCGCGGTCTGGCGGTAGCCAAGCAAGTCTCTACCGGGATGATGTTTGTCAACCACCCCACCATGGTTAAGGCTGATTTGCCCTTTGGCGGCATCCGCCGCTCCGGCTATGGTCGTGAACTGATCGACTTAGGCCTGAAAGAGTTCGTCAACCACAAGTTGATCAACGTGGTGGATATCAACGCTCCCTTCTGATCGCGCTTGAAGCATATTTAGTTCGATAAAGACCCGAGCACCTGGCCGGGTCTTTTATCGCCACAGTCAAATCGACTGGCAAACTGGGTGATGCTGCCAACTTACTGATTTAGTGTATGATGGTGTTTTTGAGGTGCTCCAGTGGCTTCTGTTTCTATCAGCTGTCCCTCCTGTTCAGCTACTGACGGGGTGGTGCGTAACGGCAAAAGCACTGCCGGACATCAGCGCTATCTCTGCTCTCACTGCCGTAAAACATGGCAACTGCAGTTCACTTACACCGCTTCTCAACCCGGTACGCACCAGAAAATCATTGATATGGCCATGAATGGCGTTGGATGCCGGGCAACCGCCCGCATTATGGGCGTTGGCCTCAACACGATTTTCCGCCATTTAAAAAACTCAGGCCGCAGTCGGTAACCTCGCGCATACAGCCGGGCAGTGACGTCATCGTCTGCGCGGAAATGGACGAACAGTGGGGATACGTCGGGGCTAAATCG
>NZ_MTEG01000055.1:0-11365 GCF_002108615.1 Klebsiella sp. YJ | reverse complement strand
GCTGTCTAAAGCGATATATCTCCCGCGAAGTTTACACGTTACTGCGCAATCAAAACAGGCGGATCAACAGTATCCCGATAACAGCTTGACTCTTAGAAGGGCGTCCAAGGCAGCCATTATACGAGCAGGCAGTTCCGGCAGTTACTGTGGCGATACCGGATCAGGCAGAGTATGAGTCGGCGTGGAAACTGCTGGGATAACAGCCCAATGGAGCGCTTCTTCAGGAGTCTGAAGAACGAATGGGTGCCGGCGACGGGCTATGTAAGCTTCAGCGATGCAGCTCACGCAATAACGGACTATATCGTTGGATATTACAGCGCACTAAGACCGCACGAATATAATGGTGGGTTACCGCCAAACGAATCAGAAAACCGATACTGGAAAAACTCTAACGCGGTGGCCAGTTTTTGTTGACCACTTCAGAACGGGCCTTACGGGCCATGCCTGAAAACCTCGCGCATCTTCCCCGGTCGATGCTGTATCTGAAGCCTTTTAATCTGGTTGGTCTGGACGCCCTGAGGGCGCTGTTTACAGAGAGCACACCTGTTCTGCCGGATCCGGGAGCCACGCTCACGACGGTCGATTTACCGGAGCTTGCCTCCCTGGTGGAGGACCTCAGCCGGGCGGGAAAAGGGCTGGTCATGACAATGGGAAAAGGGGGCGTGGGAAAAACCACGGTGGCGGCTGCGGTCGCGGTCTCGCTGGCCAGACGCGGTCATAAAGTCCACCTGACCACCTCCGATCCGGCAGCCCACCTGTCTTACACCCTGGATGGCTCGCTGCCAGGCCTTCAGGTTAGCCGTATCGATCCAAAGGCAGAGACTGAGCGCTATCGTCGCTTTGTGCTGGAAAATCAGGGAAAAGGGCTGGATGCGGAGGGACTGGCGGTACTGGAGGAAGATCTCCGTTCCCCCTGCACCGAAGAGATTGCCGTGTTTCAGGCATTCTCCCGGATCATCAAAGAGGCCAACGACCATTTTGTCATTATGAACACTGCGCCCACCGGGCATACGCTGCTGTTGCTGGATGCAACCGGGGCCTATCACCGGGAAATGGTGCGCCAGATGGGGCATGCTCACGATCACGTGATAACGCCAATGATGCAGCTGCAGGATCCGGAGAAGACCAGAGTCATTATCGTGACGCTTGCCGAAACCACGCCGGTACTGGAAGCGGCCGGGCTGCAGCAGGACTTACGCCGGGCCGGGATTGACCCCTGGGCGTGGGTCATCAATAACAGCCTCGCGGCCGCGAAGCCGTCCTCCCCGTTCCTGGTCACCCGTGCCCGTCGCGAACTGCCGCTGATCGACGACGTTGCCGGGCATTATGCACAGCGCATTGCCCTGACGCCACTGCTGAAGGACGACCCGGTAGGCGTGGACCTGCTGGCTGAAATGGCGGGCTGACAGGTGGGGCGACGCCCCACCTCCACTTAAAACATTTCCTTATACAGGTCATAAGATGAAGCGCTTAATCTGCCGTCGCGAATTCCGGTAGTGTGTCAGTCAACGTCACAGGAGTCATACAATGCACATTATCAATGCTGAAGAGCAGCACATTCCCGCCATACGCCGTATTTACGCCCATCATGTCCTGCACGGCACAGGCAGCTTCGAGACGGCCCCCCCGAACACGCAGGAAATGCTTGCCCGGGTGAAAAACGTTCAGTCACGTGGATTTCCCTGGTATATCGCCCTGCTGGGGGGCGGAAAAGCCTTACTCGATCATGCCTTAACATGGGCCCGGTCTCAGGGATACCGCCAGATGATAGCGGTTGTGGGGGACTGTGCGAACGTCGCGTCTGTAGCGCTGCATCTTCGCTCCGGATTTACTGAAATCGGCACGCTGAAGGACATCGGTTTCAAGCATGGCCGCTGGCTGGACACGGTGTTGCTGCAGTGTCAGCTGGGAAAAGGGAGCTGTACGCTGCCGGACAGTCCGGTACCCGGACGCTGAGGCAGGAGAAAGGGGGCATCGCCCCCTTTCGGTTATTTCAGCCGTTTCCCTGCCTCATCTACTACTTTCTCGCCGTCTTCCTTAGCAAATGCGCCTTTTTGCGCATCCGGAAGAATATCCAGTACCACTTCGGAAGGGCGGCACAGACGCGTTCCCAACGGTGTCACCACAATCGGACGGTTAATCAGGATCGGATGCTGAAGCATAAAATCGATTAACTGATCGTCAGTAAACTTATCTTCCGCAAGCCCCAGCTCTTCATAAGGCTCGACGTTTTTGCGCAGCAAAGCCCGGACTGAAATGCCCATATCTGCAATGAGTTTGACCAGCTCATCGCGTGACGGTGGATTTTCAAGGTAATGAATAACGGTCGGTTCATTACCACTGTTGCGGATCATCTCCAGCGTATTACGCGACGTGCCGCAGGCCGGATTGTGATAAATGGTGATGTTGCTCATATCAGTATCTCATTACAAAGTGAAAGAGAGACGTAGCGCCAGCGCTGCCAGCGTTACAAACAGCACAGGCAGAGTCATAACGATCCCGGTGCGGAAATAGTATCCCCAGGTGATGGTCATATTCTTCTGTGTAAGGACATGCAGCCAGAGCAGCGTTGCCAGGCTACCAATAGGTGTAATTTTAGGTCCCAGATCGCAGCCAATCACGTTGGCGTAGATCATCGCTTCTTTGATAACGCCTGTTGCGGTGCTTCCATCGATAGAAAGAGCGCCAACCAGCACGGTAGGCATGTTGTTCATGATGGAAGACAGGAAGGCCGTCAGGAAGCCAGTACCCAGCGTCGCAGCCCAGAGTCCTTTATCCGCCAGTACATTCAGCACACCTGAAAGGTATTCGGTTAGCCCGGCGTTGCGCAGACCGTAGACCACCAGGTACATCCCCAATGAGAAGATGACGATCTGCCATGGCGCGCCGCGCAGCACTTTGCCAGTGTTAATGGCATGGCCTCGTTTAGCTACTGCAAACAGGATCACAGCGCCAACAGCCGCAATCGCGCTAACGGGAATACCGAGCGGCTCAAGGACAAAGAACCCAACCAGCAGAAGTATTAAAACTATCCAGCCGGTTCTGAAGGTTGCCAGATCTTTAATCGCTTTTGCCGGTGCTTTCAGAAGAGACAGGTCGTAAGTCGGTGGGATATCCTTGCGGAAGAACAGATGCAGCATAACCAGCGTGGCAACAATGGCTGCAATATCCACCGGCACCATTACCGACGCATACTCGGTGAAGCCCAGTCCAAAGAAGTCTGCAGAAACGATGTTAACCAGGTTGGACACGATAAGCGGCAGGCTGGATGTATCGGCAATAAACCCTGCAGCCATGACGAATGCCAGTGTCGTGCCTTTGCTGAACCCTAATGCCAGCAGCATGGCGATGACTATCGGCGTCAGAATAAGTGCCGCACCATCGTTGGCAAACAGTGCCGCCACCGCTGCACCAAGCAGAACGATATACGTAAAGAGCAAACGGCCACGACCGTTACCCCAGCGCGAAACATGCAATGCCGCCCATTCGAAAAAGCCGGACTCATCAAGCAGCAGGCTGATAATAATTACGGCAATAAAGGTCGCCGTCGCGTTCCAGACGATATTCCACACCACCGGAATATCGCCCACATGCACAACGCCAGATATCAGGGCCAGTCCCGCGCCCAGCATTGCACTCCAGCCGATCCCTAATCCCTTTGGTTGCCAGATAACCAAAACAATGGTCAGGACAAAAATAGCGCCTGCCAGTAACATAAAACCTCCTGACAGGGCGACTTTGTCGCCCTGTATATGTCAAAAAATTAGCTCATCAACTCTCTGAGCTTTTCAATACCGGCGGGCTCTGACGCCAGCACCGGAACAAGCGCTATACGGTCAGCATGCTGATCCTTAACAGCCTCAATCTGAGGCAATTCCTGATGAGCACGCTGACAAAGCAACGGAGAATGCGTATCCGCAATGGAAAGGCTGTTATTGATAATCCAGCCCCACGGATGAATCCCCGCTCTTTCAAGGTCAGCCTGCAGGTTTGCCGCTTCCAGGACCGGTGTGGTTTCAGGAAGCGTAACCAGCAGAACTTTGGTTCTATCCGGATCCTGAAGCTGCATCATGGGGGTAGTAAAATGACCTTTACTCCCCATTTTTTTGGCAATCTCTCGGTGGTAAGCCCCGGTCGCATCCAGCAACAGCAGCGTGTGTCCGGTAGGGGCGGTATCCATGACAACAAAGCGCTTACCCGCTTCACGAATTACACGGGAGAAGGCCTGAAACACGGCAATTTCTTCTGTACAGGGAGAGCGTAAATCCTCTTCCAGTAACCGTTTCCCTGCTTCGTCCAGATCTCTTCCCTTCGTCTCAAGAACATGCTGGCGATAGCGTTCGGTTTCATCGTGAGGGTTGATGCGGCTGACCTGCAGGTTTTTGAGGCTGCCGTTCAGCGTTGTACTCAGGTGCGCAGCAGGATCAGAGGTCGTGAGATGCACGTCAAATCCCATGTCTGCCAGCCTGACGGCGATGGCAGCAGCCATCGTGGTTTTCCCTACACCACCTTTGCCCATCAGCATAATCAGGCCGTGTTCACTGCGAGCGATATCATCGACCAGGCCAGAGAGAGATAAGTTTTCAGGCGTGTACAGGATATTCGTTACCGGGAGCGGTAATGCCTCAGAACGGGTATCCAGCAGTCCCTTCAATGCTGAAACACCAACCATATTGACTGGCTGGAGTAACAGGGTATCTGTCGGTAGCTCAGATAAACCGGCAGGAAGATTTGCCAGTGCCTCCTGCTCACGTTGCCATATCGCCGCGGCCAGGGCGTCATGTTCAGCTTCGGCTTCAGGCAGCACACCATTAATCACCAGATATTGATTTTTCAGGCCAATCTCAGCCAGTTCCTCATGAGTGCGGGCGACTTCCTGCAGTGTAGAATTTTGCAGTCGTGCAACCAGAACCAGGCGGGTACGTTCAGGATCGGACAAAGCCTCTACCGCATGAGCATACTGCTCACGCTGCTTTTCCAGCCCGGCCATTGGGCCAAGACAGGAAGCACCATCTGGATTACTTTCAATGAAGCTACTCCAGGCACCGGGAAGCTGGAGCAGACGAATCGTGTGGCCCGTCGGCGCTGTATCAAAAATGATGTGATCAAAGCGGGTCAGCAGGGAAGCGTCTGTTAGTAAGCCCGTGAATTCATCGAACGCAGCAATCTCAGTCGTACAGGCTCCTGAAAGCTGCTCGCTGATACTGTTAACAACGTCATCAGGCAAAAGACCTTTGATAGGATCAACGATTCTGGCCCGATATTGCCGGGCGGCTTCCTGCGGGTCAATCTCCAGTGCGGAAAGTGCAGGAACTGCTGTCACAGGGCGAATCGTGTTACCGATAGCCTGATCGAATACCTGACCAACATTGGAGGCCGGGTCGGTACTGACCAGCAAAACCCGCTTACCCTGTTCGGCAAGGCGGATAGCCGTCGCGCAGGAAATGGAAGTTTTTCCTACACCTCCCTTGCCAGTAAAAAACAGGTAAGGCGGGATATTCTGTAAGAATTTCATATGTCCTCCTGACATATTCAGCAACAGGAAGTATTACCACCACAGCAACTGGTGGGAGCTAACCCTACCTTCTCCAGCGGAATACCGAACCAGCGAGCCAGCTCAGCGCGTTTTGGGTATCGCCCAGCCATCACCGTTTCGCCGTCCAGCAACAGCAGCGGAAGCCCTTCTGCGCCGGATGCGTCGAGGAAGGATTTCGCTTTCTCATTGTGAACAAAGCTCATGGGCTGCTGCGCCAGGTTGTAACGTTCAACCTGTACACCACGTTCTTTCAGCCACTGCACATCAGCAGAAAAATCAACCAGAACCTGATCGACATCTGAACCACATACACCAGTACTGCAGCACATTGCCGGGTCAAACACCGTTAACGTCTTCATTCTGAATACCTCATACATTCGAAAAAACACATATGTTCAGGCAAATTTTTTTTAGATGCAAACAGCCTTACCGCTACCAGAGCAGTTTGCCGATGCCAGCTTACGGGCGATGGCCTGTACGTCGTCCTGTTGGCTTAACCAGGCCTGCTCAATCACCTGAGCAGCCCAGGAAGGAATATGCGGGGATAAGCGATAATGAACCCATTTCCCCTGCTTGCGATCCAGCAATAGACCGCTTTCCCGGAGCATTGCCAGATGACGGGAAATCTTGGGCTGGGACTCATCCAACGCCGTGCAGAAATCGCAGACGCACAGTTCTCCCATCTCCCTGAGCAGCAGGACAATACCCAGACGGGTTTCATCGGACAGGTTTTTGAAAAGCTTAAGGGCTGTAAGGGTCATTATTCCTCCTGTTCGGTTGCGTAAAGCATACGCCCGGAGACAAAAAAAACAACCATACATTCGGAAAATCGAATGTGTGAAAGTGTCAGGTGACGCTGTCACGCTGGTATACGTCCGTTACTTTCCGGGGAAAATACATGTGTGTTACAGAGATCCGACTTTACCTTTTTTCGGATCTCAGAAGTGGAGAAGAGGAATTATTGCAGCATGGACACAAAAAACGAGTAATTGTTGCGATGAGTGGACTATTGCACCATGAGCAAATATAAATGACTTTATGCGTCCTGCGGTTAAATATATTGTTCATGCCGTCCGGCTGAACCCCGGGTCAGGGGATCAGCCGGGAAGGAGAACGTCACGGTTCTGTTTTCCGCGACAGGGTCTTTCTTTTTTTCTTCAGGTACATCACTTCGTCACATTTACCGATCATCTCCGCCAGTGTCGTATAATGGTCTGCGTTATTGATCAGTTCGCCAAAGGAATAATTGATGTTGTAGGGCTTGCCCGAGGTGTCATTGTAATGATCGAGACTGGCACTCAGCGCGTGCAGATAAGACTGAGTGTTACCGTTTCGCCGGATCAGGGCGGCAAACTCATCCCCGCCGAGGCGGCCTGCTATTTCACCCGGTTCAAGGTGCTGATGTAAAAAGCCGGCAAAGATCTTCAGCACCTCGTCACCTTCCGCGTGTCCCCAGAGATCGTTAACCGGTTTGAACCTGTCCAGATCGAAATAGATGAGGCTGAACGACGCATCCTGCCGGTTCATTGCGCGGAAGAGTTTTTCGCCGGCGCGGTAAAACCCGCGCCGGTTGGGAATGCCCGTCAGGCTGTCCGTCATGGCCATGCTGATGGCCTCGAATTCGTCCTCCACAATACAGGCCAGGTCCCGGAGGGACGCAATGTCCTCATCCGTGAAGGCGCGGGGAACGGTGTGGATCAGGCACAGCGTGCCGGCCACCGTGCCGTCCGGCAGGCTCACCGGCTGGCCGGCGTAGAACCGGATGTGTGGCTCACCGGTAACCAGGGGATTATCGTGAAATCGCGCATCGGCAGCCGCATCGTGAATGATAAAAGGCCCTTCCTGCAGAATGGCGTGCCCGCAGAACGAAATATCACGTGGAGTTTCGCGCACGCCGACGCCCTGGCAGGCGAGGAGCCACTGGCGCTCGCGATCCAGCAGGCTTATCAGGGCCACCGGGACCTGAAAGGCTTTGCGGGCCAGCCGCGTCAGGCGTTCAAAACGCTCATCGTCACGGGTATCAAGAAGGCCGGTAATATACAGGGACTTCAGCCTCTGTTCTTCATTCTCCGGTATACCGGGTGCCTGCATGTAATCTCCTGGTATGTACAAAGTATATATGCAGATGAAAAGGTGTTTGGATCTGACTGAGTGTAATTATAGTTCACGACTTATCTGCCAGCGGCTGAACTTCAGGTACAGGAATTCACGTTTATCACTCGTACCAGACTCTCCGGAGGACCAGGGGAATGACCGGGTCTGTTACGGTGAGGGAATCTGTAAACCTCAGGATTTTTGCCGGGAAAGTACGTATAACTGCTATCTTGATTAGTAAATGTTAAAATTTGTAGGTATCCACCCGTTAAACAAAATGATTAATATTTAAAAATACTCGTTGAACACCCGTGCCGTAATAATGAAGTACATTAAAAACGTTATCCGGTCATGTGAAGCTGAGACCGTCTCTTCGTCATGTAAAATGCCGTACTTTCTTTGTCGTGAAGAATGACCGGGTTAAGTCCATAAGGTTGAGAGGAAGTCTGCTGATGTGATACGCTCAAGGCGAGATTTATCTCAGTGAGAACTCACGGCAACAAAAAGTTTTTGGACAACAAAACACAAAGTTGTTTTGGACTGTAGGAGTCCAAGAGACAATGACATTACATACAACGCCGTGTAACGGATTTTACATTATTACAAAGCCTGTGTTACAAGAGAGTTATGGACATGATTGAAAAAATATGTGAAGTAATTGATGGTGAATACGTCTGTGATATAGATATTAGCGTTGAAGAATGGAAGATTTTATTAAGGGATAAAAAAGTTTTTGATGACAAAAGTATTGCAGCGTTAAAAAAATGGTTCATTGAGCCAGACCATTCCTGTACATGTTTCGATATCGGCAAGAAGTACGACCTGCACAGTATGAGTGCTAATGGTGTAATCAATGGGTTGGGTGGAAGAGTTCAGAAGCAGCTTGGCCGATTCGAGGTTAAAGGAGTCGGAAAGATTGCTTCCGGGACAAAATTCATTACAGTCATGAAAAGTAGAGAAATTAAAGGAAACCCAAAGCGAAATTTATGGACTATCCGTGAAGAACTTGTTCAGGCAATAAAAGAACTAGATTTTTTTAGTACGAACGAAAGCTCAAGCATTGATTTTTACTCAGATAATGATTTGATCACTGCTCTAGAAGAAAGTAATCACTTTGACGTTACTCAGACATTTGAGTATAGCGAAAAAGCGAAACCTAAGAAAGCTGCAATAGAAGTCAAAAATGGACTCTCATACCCAAGAAGTAAATCTGTTTCAAAAAATGCGCTTAACAAAGCTGATTATAAATGTGAAATTAATTGCGACCATCCAACGTTCAGAAGGCGAAACTCTCCTCTAAATTACACAGAACCTCATCACATTGTCCCGATGTCAAAGCAAGACTATTTTGAGAATTCACTGGATGTGGAAGAGAATATCATATCACTATGTTGCAACTGCCATAAACAAATTCATCTTGGCAAGGGGTTTGAAGATATGTTGAGGAAAATATATGCCGAGCGGAAAGATGTATTAAAAAAAGCGGGAATCGAGATATTATTAGAGGATTTGATTCTTTTTTACAAGATGGAAGGTAATTAATCTTCGAGAAGATGCATGCTTATTTTTATTTTTTTAGCAATGAATGTGAAATACTGCCTGACTATCAATCCTGTCATGTGGTTCAGATTTATGGGGGAGGATTTTAATATTTTATCAGCATGGCATGTCGATCAATCGGTTAAGTATAGCGCCAGGTAACCAGACGGATTTTCCCTCTCAGGCGGGAGCCGTTATCCATCGTCCAGTACCTGATTAAAAGTAGGAGTAATTACAAGAAAATTAAATTGTATGACTATTATTTCCGTTCAGAAAAGAAAGTTACATTTAAAACCCGAAATGTTACATTAAAAACCCGAAATTATTCGGGTTTTTAATTAGTTAAGTGCTATATATTTTCGTGTCCGGGGGTACCCTAAGAGGGTGCGCAAGACAACACTCCAGTGTTCATTATTTATGACTGTCAAGCCATTTATTCATCTGCTCAATTTCACCTTTTTGAGCTTTAATGATGTCCTGCGCAAGCTTTCTCATTTCGGGATCTTTTCCGTATTTGAGCTCGGTCTCAGCCATTGCGATTGCCCCTTCATGGTGTGCGATCATACCTTTTGCAAAGGCCTTATCGGGATTGGATTCATTAACGGCGGCCATCATTTTGTCATGCATACCTTTCATGCCGGACATATATTCCTGTGACGATGCCGATGAGGATATATCTGACATTTTCATTTCTGAATGTTCTGCGGAAATCGCTGGCAGGGATAACATCAGTATAACAAAAAGCGAATTTGTGATTTTCATATAATAAACCCTTTCAGATGGTTACCGGATAAGTTTAGCTGAGTCAGACAAAAAAGCCCCCTGACGGGGGGCAAAAATGTAGCAACGTTGTTTCAGGAAAATCTATCAGGGAAAGGGTAACAGCACGGATACTACCGTCGCATTCAGCCTGCATTGATCATGCGGCGGTGTGCATCAGCCATAGCCTGATGGGGGCCGGACTGACCGTTATTCGTAAATTCATGGGCAACAGCTGCTCTTTCATGTTCATTCATCGCCGCAAACGAAGTCGCCGGACGGGAAGCGTTAACGGTGCCAGTTCCCATCATCTTCTGATGACTTTCCGCCATTTTCTGGTGCGCATCCGCCGAGCCGTTCGTCATGGTTTCATGAGCAATAATGGCCTGTTCATGCTGGTCCATACCGGTCATACGAGGAGCAGTCCCCTGGAGCCCGACAGGAGCCGCAGCAGACTGCATCTGGTGAGCAGGAGCCTGTGCATTGTTGACGCGATCATGGATATTCACGGTTTCAGTGGCCCAGGCCGATGAAATTAAACCAAAGCCCAGCAAAGATGCTAATACGATATTTTTCATGATAACTCTCCATTTCTGAATTAGTGATGTCCGGGGAAGTACAACCGGTGTTTTCAGTTCCATAACTGAAACAAGTTCGGCAGCGTTTATTTCTCCGGAAGAGGGCTGGATATTCATTTCCTGGCGTACTCTGACGCCGGGTATTGATGAAGCAATCCAGCCTTCCTGATAAGTTGCACTAATTATATCGAATGGCTTCTGTTTGCTGCATGACAGGCTAATGACATCTTTGTCATTTACATCTTTATTTTCAGCATTGGGTTTCCGGGATCATTTTCTCCAGTCTGGGCACGGATAAGATAAAACGCGTGGAGCGTACGTCTGATTCCACCTGCACTCTTCCGTGATGTGCTTCCACGATTGACTTCACAATCGCAAGGCCGATGCCGCTGCCTTCTCCTTTGCGTTGTCTGGATGGATCCACCCGATAAAAACGGTCAAACAGCCTTGATAAATGTTCTTCAGGGATCGGTTTCCCCGGATTTTCAATCACAAGGTCAAAAAAGCTCTCCTGCTCTCTTATTGAGACGGTGATTGCCTGTCCCTCCGGGGTATAACGCAGGGCATTGGATAACAGATTATTGATCGCCCTTCTGAACATTTGTGGATCTCCCTCAACCAGGCAGGGCATCCCGTTAAATTTGAGCGTGATATTGCGTTCTTCGGCCCAGGCTTCGAAAAACTCGAAGACTTTCATGACTTCCGCTCTGAGGTCAAAACGGACCCTGTCAGGTATAAGCTGGTTATTGTCCGCCTGTGCCAGGAACAGCATATCGCTGACCATTTTGGTCATCCGGTTATACTCTTCAAGACTGGAATAGAGGACATCCTCAAGTTCCCTCTGTGTTCGATCCTGACT
>NZ_MTEG01000054.1:0-12693 GCF_002108615.1 Klebsiella sp. YJ | reverse complement strand
GAGGCGCGGGAATAAAATCCCATTCAGACGCCGGATAGATTCAAGCAAGCCAACTTGTCGTCAAAATCGGTGTTGCAAAAACGGGAGTGACCATAGATTCCGTTTTCCGAAAACAGGTCGACAAATTTCTCGTATATTCCTGTCCCCTCGTAGCGCCTTAGCAGAACCAGCGGCATTGACGCCAGCTGCGATAACGCCAGCGGTTCGTGCGGCGCAACCGGTAATATTTTTTTATTAATCACCGCCACCGTTGCTACCGGAGGAAATTCATGGCACTGAAAAGCGTCATCCGGGTGCGGCCGCTGCATAAAAGCGATATCAATGAGACCGTCATGAAGAAAAGATTCTAAATTACTGGAGTCCGAAACGGTAATGCGTAATTCAATATCTGGATTGCGGCGATATAACTCCAGAATAAGCGGCTGGAAATAAGATTGAAATAAATGAGTCAGTCCTATACGGATAAAAGCATTTTCCCGCTGGGCTATTTTTACCGTCTCCCGAACGGTATCTTCAAGCTGATTGAGGATGTGGCATGCGCGGTGATAAAAGTAATTACCGGCAGTGGTTATTTCCACGCCGTTTCTGCTGCGGACCAGCAGCTGCGCGCCAAGCTCGTCCTCCAGCTCCTGAATGCGCTTACTGAGCGGCGGCTGGGCCATATTCAACTGGCGCGCAGCCTCGCTGATCGAGCCGTGCTCGATGACTTTGCAGAAATACTTTATGCGTTTTAAGTCCATCTGATACTTACCTTGATAGTCACTGCTTTGCGAGTTATAGGAGGGTTAGGGCGGGATGTCAATAAACTTAAGTCGTACAGGGATATAATTACAGAGCGTATGCCATTGTCTTTTTTGTTAAATAAATATCCATTTAATGTTAATTAAAATAATGCATACCATTTTAGTGTGGCCGTTATGACATAAACGGTATTTGTCCATCATATTATTAATGTCTTATATTTTTTGCACCGCAACATTTATTATGCATAAGAGGTTTTACTGATGGAAAATATCCCTCCAGAAAAAGAAAACACCATCCATGATTTGCGCTCCGCGCTGGAACTGCTGCAGCGTACGCCAGGTGAATATGTTGAAACCAGCGTCGAAGTCGATCCGCAGGCGGAGTTGTCCGGGGTTTATCGCTATGTGGGCGCGGGCGGCACCTGCGAGCGTCCGACGCGTAAAAACGGCCCGGTGATGATGTTCAATACCATTAAAGGTTTTCCACAGACCCGGGTGGCTATCGGTATCAACGGCTCACGTAAACGCGTCGGCCAATTTCTGAACTGCGCGCCGGAAAAACTGGGCCAGCTGCTGAAAAACTCGGTACAGACGCCAATCGATCCGATTCTGGTCGAGGGGAACGCCATCTGTCAGGAAGTGGTGCACTATGCTGACCAACCTGACTTTGACCTTCGTACGCTGCTTCCCGCGCCGACCAATACCGAAGAGGATGCCGGCCCGTATATTACCATGGGGTTATGTTACGCCTCCGATCCGCAAACCGGTGAGTCGGATATTACCATTCACCGCCTGTGTATTCAGAGCCGGGATGAGCTATCCATGTGGCTGACGCCGGGACGCCATATAGACGCGTTCCGCATGAAAGCGGAAGCCGCAGGCAAGCCATTGCCGATCTCTATCAGCATCGGCGTTGACCCGGCAATTGAAGTAGCCGCCTGTTTTGAACCGCCTACCACGCCGCTGGGTTTTGATGAACTGAGTATCGCAGGCTCCCTGCGCGGTCATGCGGTGGAAATGGTGAAGTGTAAAACCATCAATGAACGCGCTATCGCCCATGCGGAAATTGTTATTGAAGGTGAACTATTACCCCATGTTCGGGTACGTGAAGATCAGAATACCAACACCGGTAAAGCCATGCCGGAATTCCCAGGCTATACCGGCGAAGCCAAAGCGGCGCTGCCTGTTATCAAGGTCAAAGCCGTCACTCATCGCCGCAATCCAATCTGGCGGACGACAGTGGGTCCCGGCGAAGAGCACGTCAACATGGCCGGTATCCCGACCGAAGCGAGCATTCTGGAAATGGTTGAGCGCGCAATGCCGGGCAAACTGCTGAACGTTTTCGCCCACTCGGCAGGCGGCGGTAAGCTGCTGGCGATCATGCAGTTTAAAAAATCAGCGCCCACTGACGAAGGGCGCCAGCGCCAGGCTGCGCTACTTGCTTTCTCCGCTTTCCCGGAGCTCAAGCATGTGATTCTGGTCGACGAGGATGTGGACATTTTTGACAGCGATGACGTGATGTGGGCAATGCAGACCCGGTATCAGGGGGATGTGGATACTCTCTTTATTCCAGGCGTACGTTGTCATCCGCTCGACCCGTCCCAGGCGGCAGGTTACAGCCCGTCAATTACCCAGGACGGTATGTCATGCAAAACGATTTTCGACTGTACCGTGCCGTTCCATCTGAAAGCGCATTTTGAACGTTCTCATTTTAAAGAAGTGGACGTGAAACGTTTTCTGCCGGATTTCGAATAAAGGAGCAAAGCATGGCCACACAACGCATTATCGTCGGCATCAGCGGCGCGTCGGGTTTTCAGTATGGCGTCAGGGCGCTGGAGTTACTTCAGGGCCGCGGGCTTGAAGTGCATCTTGTCATGTCGAAAGGCGCGGAAAAAACCTGCGAACTGGAAACGGACTATCGGCTTGCGGATGTCACGGCGATGGCGGATGTGGTCCATTCTCCTGGTAATCTGGGCGCCGCGATCTCCAGCGGCTCGTTTAAGACGCTTGGCATGCTGGTAGCTCCTTGTTCCATGCGCTCGCTTGGCTGTATTGCCCACAGTATGACGGACAATCTGCTTACGCGCGCGGCAGATGTGGTCCTCAAGGAGCGCCGCCGACTGGTGCTGATGGCGCGTGAGACGCCGCTCAACCTGAGCCACATACGTAATATGCAGCTGGTGACGGAGATGGGAGGGATCATCTTTCCACCGGTGCCCGCGCTCTATCAACGCCCGCAGACCCCGGATGAGATTATCACTCATAGCGTGGCGCGCGCGCTGGATCTGTTCGGCCTGGATGTCCGCGCCATTCCTCGTTGGGGGGAAGAGGGGCTACCCGCACAGCCGGAGAGCGTCGTTCCTGTCACGCTCTGAGGAAATAATATGTTAATTGGACCCTATGTTAACGGTGGCGCTGTCATCGTGGGCGGCCTGCTCGGCGCCCTTGCCAGCAGTGCTATTTCGGAGAGGGTAAAAACCTCGCTACCGCTTATTTTTGGGCTATGTTCGGTTGGCCTTGGGATCAATCTGGTCATTAAAGTGACGTTTATGCCCGCCGTCGTACTGGCGATGATCATCGGCACCGCTATTGGTGAAATCCTTTATGTCGAAAGAGGCATCGGCAAGGTGGCCGGTTCCACCCGTTCAGTTATCAACGCTTTTTTACCGCCGGTGAAGGGATTAACCCAGGAGGCGTTCACCGAGAAGTTTGTGGCGATCCTTGTACTGTTTTGCGCCAGCGGTACGGGTATTTTCGGCGCTATGCATGAAGGCATGACCGGCGACCCGTCGATTCTCTATATCAAGACGGTCCTCGATCTCTTCACCGCCGGGATTTTCGCCACCATGCTGGGGTTTGCGGTGATGACTATTGGTTTGCCGCTGATAGTTATCCAGGTGGCGCTCGCGATGCTGGCCACGATGATCCTGCCGCTGCTCTCGGCGGATATGATGGCGGATTTCTCCTGTGCCGGCGGCCTGTTAATGGTTGCGACCGGTTTACGTATCTGCAATATCAAGATGTTCCCGGTCGCCAACATGCTACCCGCGCTGGTGTTGGTGATGCCATTCTCCTGGCTATGGGCCCATCTCATTGGTTAGCGCCTGCCGTTGCCCGGCGTATGCCGGGCATTGTGCTGCTTGAGGTGAAACAATGACATTACGCTCTGCTTATGAACATGTTGTATTGCTGGACGAGGAACAGAACCCTGTCGGCACGTTACAGAAACGGGTCGCTCATCATGAGCACACCCCGCGGCATCTCGCGTTCTCAACATGGCTATTCAACTCCGACGGCGACTGCCTGCTGACGCGACGTTCGCTTGATAAGAAAGCCTGGCCTGGCGTATGGACCAACTCAGTCTGCGGCCACCCGCAGTGGCAGGAGTCATTCGAGAGCGCAATTCGCCGACGCTGCCGCTATGAAGTTGGGGTAGAGGTGGAGGGGATTACGCTCGTTGACGAGACCTTCGGTTACTGTGCGACCGATCCGTCAGGCATTGTTGAAAATGAATATTGTCCGGTCTATGCCGCCCGGGTCACCACATCGCTTACGCTTCGTCAGAGTGAAGTTATGGATGCTCGTTGGGTGCCGCTTGCGGCACTTAGCGGGGCCGTGGACAACCTCCCTGAACTGTTTAGTCCATGGCTGGTGATGCAACTGTGTGCGCCTGGGAATATTGACCGGTTCAGGCAATATGCTTCGCAGCTGTCCGCTTACTCGCCGGTGCTAACGGCATAAGGAAAAGCCATGGAGATATTCTCTCGCATCAGCGAGTGGCTGAAGGTTCAGCATGTCGTGGCGTACTGCGTTAGCGACGGCGTATCGCTGTGGTGCGCCAACGCTTTCTATGTCTTTGACCCCGCCGCAGTCGCTTTTTACCTTTTAACCAGTCCCGCGTCACGACATGGTCGGATGGCGGGTAAACGGACTCTGGTCGCGGGTACCGTCAGCGACCAGTCGCAGACGGTTATCCACATTCGCGGCCTGCAATTTCGTGGCGAACTTCGCCAGTTGCAAAGTCAGGAGGGCGAGGACGCCCGTAAACGCTATTACCAACGCTTTCCGGCAGCACGCGTCATGTCTGCCCCGGTGTGGGCCATCGGCATTGATGAGATGAAATTCACTGATAATAGGCTTGGCTTCGGCAAAAAACTGTCCTGGCGACGCGACGGCGATCCCTCTTCATCAGCAAATTAGAGAGGAGAGCGGATGACAACCTGTACGCACGAAAGGGTCTGGTCATGAAGTGATTGGGGCGGTGGGCGTCAACGGCGCTCATGGCGCGAATGATACGCTGATAGCAGTAGGCTGCTGTCGAAGCATTAACGAATGAAAAGGAATAAACATGGCGGAATTGCAGAATAAACATTTGCTGATCGTTGGCGGAAGTTCCGGTATCGGCTTTGCGATAGCACAGCGCGCTGGCCTGGAAGGAGCCAGACTGACTCTGATGGGGCGTAGCCAACAACGGCTGGATGAGGCGCGCGCTATGCTGAAAGCGCAGAATATAAAGGTGTGTGAAACGCTAGCTTGCGATGCCCACGATCATGATGCATTGCAAGCCTGTTTCGCTAAGCTTGCGCCATTTGATCATCTGGTTTCGATGGTTGGAGACGCCATGGGCGGCGGTTTTCTGGCAGCAAGCATGGAGACTATCGAGCATGTCATTCACTCTAAATTTCTTACCAACGTAGTGATCGGGAAGCTGGCTGCCAAGAAGCTCCGTTCCGGTGGTTCGCTGATCTTTACATCCGGTACCGGTGGCCGGGCGCAGCATGCCTGTGCGAGCTATGTGGGTAATCTCGGTATCCAGGCACTGGTGCAGGGGCTGGCAGCGGAAATGGCGCCTGAGGGGAGGGTTAATGCGGTCGCGCCCACCTGGACCGTTACCCCTTTCTGGCGAGAACAGTCCAGAGAGCAAGTGGATAATACCCGCCAGCATTTCGCCAGCGTTATTCCACTGGGGCGTACGGCTGAAATTGACGAGCTGGCGTCTGCCTATTTGTTCCTGATGAAAAATGATTTTGTGACCGGACAGCAGCTAGCGGTGGATGGCGGGATCATGCTCGGTTAATTTTTCTGGCTAGTGTTAGAACGGGAGCCCTGGCGTTCCCTGAGCAATATCAGCGCATATAGCGTTCAAGTCCGGCGGTGTGACGCTGCCGGAAGCGGTTCTTTCCAGCGACGGCCGACGCGTTACTCAAGGATTAATCTTTGCCGAATAATTTGAAGCCGCCGTGTAAAAATTAGCGGTGAGGGGGCCTTAACAGGATGACGCCAAATTAAGACCTCGCCGGGAAGCATTGCAGATCTTACTGCTTCTCTAATGTCATTTTATTAACCAGAATATCTCCAATATTAAATTGTAGCCAATCCACGAGTTCTTTAATTTTACCCGCAGCCTCTTCGCCAAGTGGCGTGAGGGTATATTCAACGTGGGGCGGGACGGTGTTGAACGATTTTCGCAGCAACATTTTATTTTCTTCAAGCTGTTGTAGCGTTTGGGTCAACATTCGTTCGCTCACGCCTTGCACCTCCCGGCGAAGTTCGCCAAAGCGTTTCGTGCCATTTTTCAGCACTAACATTACAAGCAATCCCCATTTGCCCGTTATTTGGTGCAAAATTTCACGGGAAGGACATTGTGAAAGCAACACATTGCCCAGCATTCTGTCTTCTACAAAAAATTCTTCAGGAATTTTCTCGCGCAACGCAGTTTGATCCAGCCGATCGTGCATTTATAGAACCTATTTAACATAAACACTTACTAAAAGTAAGTTTAGTGAATTTAAGTCTCTCCTACAACCAAAAATGCAAAAAAATTGCCAGATCGGGCTGTTGATGATGCTATTTCTCCGCTTCATATAAAACAAACTCACTTTTATTTTATCTAAAAATCAATAAGTTAAAAAATAATGATAACTTAATCACATACTTACATTTTTGTACGTACTTCCTAAAAGTAAGTTTTAACCTATAATGAATCACATCAAGGCCGAACGATTCGGCAACCATGGTCGAAATTCAACATACTTTTCAAAGGAATACATAATGAAAACTATCGCAGTAACAGGTGCAACAGGTCAATTCGGCGCAATCGCTCTGGCAAAACTGCAAGAAAAAGGGGCAAACGCGATCGCCCTGGTACGTAACCCGGCAAAAATTTCAGGGGCGGAAGCGCGGGCATTTGATTATTCAAAAGTTGAAGGTCAAGTAGAGGCCCTGCAGGGTGTGGACACACTACTTTTAGTCTCAAGTAGCGAGGTAGGCCAGCGTGAAGTACAACATAAAAACGTGATCGAATCGGCGAAAAAAGCGGGTGTAAGGCATATTATCTACACCAGTTTGCTCGGTGCAACCAGTGGAAATACCGTTGGCTTATTAGCAGATGAACACATTGCTACCGAGCAAGCCTTAAAAGCATCAGGGTTAACCTATACTATTTTACGTAACGGCTGGTACACCGAAAACTATACCGCTTCTGTGCCAGCGGCATTAGCATTAAATGCATTTTACGGTTCGGCAAAAGATGGAAAAATTGCTTCAGCATTGCGTGCTGATTATGCGGAAGCCGCAGCAAATGTGGCATTCGGCGAAGGGCACGATAACCAAACTTACGAACTGGCAGGTGACAACGCTTATACCCTTACAGAATTAGCAGCAGAAATCAGCAAACAAGCGGGTAAAGAGATCCCTTACGTGGATATTCCCGCTGCAGATTACGAAAGCGCGTTGTTAAATGCAGGTTTGCCAGAAGGACTGGCACACTTACTTGCTCAGGCGGATGTTGATGCCTCAAAAGGGGCCTTATTCTCAACCGACAAAACACTTTCTCGTTTGCTCGGTCGCCCAACACAAGATTTAGCCGTAGCGGTAAAAGCAGCGCTTTAATTTTATTTTCAGGCGTGTTCTGCACGCCTTTTTTTATTGTTTGAATGTCACTGGTAATACACGACTCGAAGTCCGTATTTGGGCGCCTCCCTCTGACTTTTCCAAAAAATTTACCGGTTGCCAACAGCTGATTATCCTGATGACCAGCTCCAAATATAAAAAAGGAGGCAACATGGAACAACGATTACAGGTGGTAGAATTGAGAAACAATGCAATGAAAAAGTTAGCGACTTTGTTTACCGTTGGGATATTAGCGTTTGGGAGTTTGAATGTTATGGCAAGAGAACAGTCTGCCAATATGGATTCATTGCGTGAAATGATGAGCAAAATGCCTCGGGTGAACACGCAGGGGGTTACTTATAAATGGCTTGATATACCTTATGCGACTCAGTCAAACGCACAAAAGTTAGATATTTACTTACCCGGTGAAGGCAAGGCGCCATATCCGGTTATCATCGCCATTCACGGCGGTGGTTTCATTTTCGGCGATAAAGGCACTAGCGAAGTAGATGCTCCGATGACAGGGCTAAAACGCGGCTACGCCGTCGTGTCAATCAACTATCGCCTGGCTGGCGAGGCGACTTTCCCTGCGGCAGTATACGATGTTAAGGCCGCGGTGCGTTTTATAAAAGCGAATGCGGAAAAATATGGCTTAGATCCTCATCGGGTGGTGGCGTGGGGCGATTCTGCAGGGGCCAATTTAGCCTCAATGCTTGGTACAACGGCAGGCATCCCTGTGCTGGAAGATTTAACCCTGGGCAATGCAAAGCAAAGCAGCCGCGTGAATGCCGTAGTCAGTTTCTTTGGCCCGACCGACTTTAGTGCGATGGACGCCCAATTCAAGGAAAGTGGTAAAAAGTCGTTGCAAATTCACAATGCTGCGGATTCGGGCGAGTCACAATATATGGGGATGCAAATCAGTAAAATTCCTCATTTAGTTAGATTTGCTAATCCACAAAGCTATATTTCAAAGGATAGCGTACCATTTTTTCTGATGAACGGTTCGGAAGACCCAATCGTGCCAACCCAACAAAGTGAAAATTTTGCGAAAGCGTTACAAGCCGTGATTGGTGAAGATAAAGTTACCTACGTTCAGCTCCAGGGAGCAGGACACGGTACAGCCGAATTTGAGGCGAAAGAGAATTTGGATCAAGTTTTCCAGTTTCTTGAGAAACATCTGAAGCGTTAACTCTCTTAACGGTTTTAAGCCAGGTACGTGAACACCGCGGCAAAGATTTCGTTTCAGGTGCCCGGCAGCAAAGCATGCTGGCGCCTGAGCTCCTGAAGATAATGGAAACCTGTGATAACTAATTGAAGGAAGGGGATGTATATGACCGAGGCAGGTCTACGTGTGGTGATGCACTCAGTGCCCTCCAGATACAATTTAACATAATATACATTATGCGCACCAATGATGTGATAGCAAAATTGTAGTATCCGACCAGGACTAAGTTAACCATCAAGGGATTCTGATGACGGCGAGTTTTTCACGTTGGATGAAGTTAACCGACTCAAAACCAGTCAGGATGTTGTCGACCGGCGCTTGACAACACAGACGGCCGCGCAGCGCCTGGGTATCTCCGATCGTCAGTGTCGATGTCGTCTTCTTTCGCGTTATTGTGAATCTGGTCCACTGGGTATGGCTAGCCGTCGTCGCGGAAAACCAAGCAATAATGAGCTGCCTCTGGCCAATGAGACCGCACGTAAACTTTATGACCCGGGACGATTCACGGATCCCCAGAAAACTGCCACCGCGTGTACATCCGCCACGTCCACGGTGCTGCCTTACCGGAGATGTCATTGGATATTAAATCTCCGATGCAGCATCTCGCATCTTCGTTTCCTTATCTCCTGTCACTGCTGTCAAATTTATCTAAAACTCCACTGTGCCGTAATGACAAATACTGACGGTATGATAATGCCAACATCCATCCCAAAATAAGACGTAAAATTATACTGAAACCCATGATAGATATAGGGGGAAAAGCCTATTCCTGTCGCTTTCTTAAAATCATGGTATGAACCATGATCGCCGCAATCACTGAAAGCATCAAAGAAAAACTCACCTACATATCCATATATTCCCTTAAAAACCCAGCCGTTATCCCAACCTGCCCAATCCCTTCTTACGCCGGCAGCCAGGCATCTGTCATCAAAGCTGTTTTTCATCGTGCCTAGCACAAAACTATATTTTGAATCATCCGAGAATTTTCGCTCCACGGAGATGAAGTTATTTTCAAAATTCTCAGTATACTGCCCGTGATTGTGCGTTAAATGATAAACATATGAGCCCGTATTTATTGAGTACAGGTTTATTTCATCCGCAGAACAGTACCATGTAACCAAATACAAACTTCCGCACCACCACCATGTGGTATATCGTTTACGGCCATCCGGTTTATATTGCGCATTATCCATACACCCTCACATTGACTAAAGTACTGAAAATTATGGCTACATTTCTAATGAGCCACGGATTAGACAATTTTACTGAGCTTTGACAATATGCTAATTTTGCTCCAACGCTGACTCCGAAGCCGATAAAACCGCCGCCGGATGAACGCCATTTCTCTACTACCGCGCTAAATTGCTACCCGCCGACCAATTTCCACCACCTGATCGCCCGGCAAGCGATAGTAATTGGTAATGTGGGTACTGTTTCTCACCATAAACGCAAAACAGTTACGCTGCCACGCGACCATGCCATGCCCCTCAAGCGCGATGATCGTCTCGTGCCCCAGATACCAGGTGATCTCTTCAGGAACAAACGGAACCGCCAGTCCTGGGACGCTATGAAGAAGCTCTGGAATATGCGGTTGCTCCATAAAGCCATAATGCGCAACGCCCTGCAGATAACCCGGTGCCCGCTCGGTAAGCACCAGTCGCCTCCCCGCTTCCACATAAGGGATGTTCTGTACTTCAATGGTCAACGAGATGACTTGCTGTTGCAGAGCGCGATTGCGCGCGACGTGCCAGCGCATGACCGGCGGCACACCATTCTGACTACGCGTTAAAAACACCGAAGTACCCTGAACGCGAGGAACCTGCAGCCGGTTGATTTTATTGAAGAACTCATCGACAGCCATCACTTTCTCATTAATCGCGCGAGACGTGGCCTTCACACCGCGGTTCCAGATAAGCATAACGCCGCAAACGATCGCCGCCAGCATAAGCGGGATATAACCGCCCTCCATCACTTTCACCAGATTGGCAATCAGAAAACTGCTGTCGATCAGCAGAAAACTGACGGCCACCAGAGTGCTGGCAAGCAGATTCCAGCCCCAGATTTGCCGCATAGCCATGAACAGCAGTCCGGAGGTCATCAACATCGTCAACGACACTGCGATCCCATAGGCTGCGGCGAGGTTCTCCGATGACTTAAACGCAATTGCGAGACCAACGGTAACGACCATCAGCAGCCAGTTAATCGTGCCGATATAGATTTGCCCGTAGCTCTCCGCGGTGGTTTGTTTGATATGCAAGCGCGGAAACCAACCCAGCTGAATTGCCTGTCGGGTCATTGAAAACGCCCCGGTAATAATGGCCTGACTGGCAATGATGGTGGCCAGAGTGGCAAGAATAACTAGTGGAATTTGCAGGAACGGTGGACAAAGACGGAAGAAGATATTCTGTGAAATGTCCGCACCTGCAAGAATTATCGCTGACTGGCCTGCATAGTTGAGTAATAACGCCGGAAACGCCAGGCCAAACCAGGCCATCCAGATTGGTTTTCTGCCGAAATGGCCCATATCCGCATAAAGTGCTTCAGCTCCAGTGACACACAGAAAGACACCGCCTAATACCAGGAAGCTGCTGAAACCATTTGAGAGTAAAAAGGAGACACCGTAAGCCGGATTAATCGCCAGCAGCACTGCCGGATACTGGACGATACCCGATATTCCCAGCGCGGCAATTGCCACAAACCACAATGTCATCACCGGACCAAAGATTTTACCTATTTTAGCGGTGCCAAAGGGTTGAATGGCGAATAAGGTAACCAGAATCACTACCGTGGCAGGCAGTATAAAAGAGTGCGCCTCAGGAAAGATAATATTCAGCCCTTCAAGGGCGGAAAGCACGGAAATAGCCGGCGTAATTGCGCCATCTCCGTATATCAGCGCCGCACCAGTCAACGCAGAAAATGTCACCCACTTACTATCTTTACCTTTATGTACCAGCAATGACATCAGGGCCATGATTCCGCCCTCGCCATTATTATCCATACGCATGGCGAAGATGGCATATTTAACTGAAGTAACCAGAATAAGCGTCCAGATGATAAGCGATAATAAACCCAGAATGACGTCGGGAGTGGGACTATCGCCGGATAACAGAAGTATCGTTTTTAACGTATACAGTGGGCTGGTGCCGATATCACCAAAAACCACCCCCAGCGCTCCTCCTGCCAGTATGAGCTTTCCTGATGTCCTGTGGTTCGCTGAGTGATTATTGTCCATGATTCCCCGTCCACCTGCTTGTTTTATTTAATATTCTGATGTTGGGTGAGCTGTAGCGTTAATTTCTCAATGCGTTCAGCCATTTGCCGCGTCAGGTCCGTTAATTCGGTATTTTGCTGCAATAAAATCATCAACTGTTCAGATTGCCGCTGTGCGAGCCCCTGTCTCTGGCTTATATCTTCCGCCAGCTCCTCACGGTGCTGTGCATCGGCTAACGCGTGCGCCCCATCGCGCTCTGCCTGTCGGGTTTGCGCCAGCAGGATCAGCGGCGCCGCATAGGCTGCCTGTAAACTGAATGCCAGATTAAGCAAAATAAAGGGATAAGGGTCAAACCGGGTCCATCCGATAATATTGATAAGGATCCAGACAACGACAATGACCGTCTGTGCCACCAAAAACGTCGGTGTACCAAAAAAACGGGCGAATGCTTCAGCTTTCAGGGCAAACCACTCATCACCAAACGTATGCGAGTAGCGGGATAATGGTCGATGAAAGCGGAATCTATGGTCACTCCCGTTTTTGCAACACCGATTTTGACGATAAATTGGCTTGCTTGAATCTATCCGGCGTCTGAATGGGATTTTATTCCCGCGCCTCGATGA
>NZ_MTEG01000005.1:0-311329 GCF_002108615.1 Klebsiella sp. YJ | reverse complement strand
ATGCTGATCGGCTTCGTGCTGTGGTGCGTGTTCCACGTGCTGTTCCTGATTTTCGGCCTCGGCCACGCTAACTACCCGCTGATCCTGCTGTTCTACGGCATTCGCGGCTTTGCCTACCCGCTGTTCCTCTACTCCTTTATCGTCGCCATCGTGCACAACGTGAAAAGCGACAGCGCCAGCTCGGCGCTGGGCTGGTTCTGGGCGGTCTACTCGGTCGGCATTGGCGTGTTCGGCAGCTATATCCCGAGCTTTACCATCCCGCATATCGGCGAGATGGGCACCCTGTGGCTGGCGCTGGTGTTCTGCGTCACCGGCGGCATTATCGCCCTGGTGTCGCTGCGCCATATTCAGACGCCGCGCCATATGCAGAATCTCACCACCCGCGAGAAGTTTGCCGAACTGGGGCGCGCCGCCACCCTGCTCTACACCAACCGCAATATCCTGCTCTCCGGAATGGTGCGCATCATTAACACCCTGTCGCTGTTCGGCTTTGCGGTGATCATGCCGATGATGTTTGTCGATGAGCTGGGCTTTACCACCTCCGAGTGGCTCCAGGTGTGGGCGGCCTTCTTCTTCACCACCATTTTCTCCAACGTTTTCTGGGGGATCGTGGCGGAGAAGATGGGCTGGATGAAGGTGATTCGCTGGTTTGGCTGCATCGGCATGGCGCTGTCGAGCCTGGCGTTTTATTACATCCCGCAGCACTTCGGGCATAACTTTGCCATGGCGCTGGTGCCGGCGATTGCGCTGGGGATTTTTGTGGCGGCGTTTGTGCCGATGGCGGCGGTCTTCCCGGCGCTGGAGCCGCAGCATAAAGGGGCGGCGATCTCGGTCTACAACCTGTCGGCGGGGCTGTCCAACTTCCTGGCGCCGGCGATTGCGGTGGTGCTGCTGCCGTACTTCAGTACGATTGGGGTGGTGGTGGCGTATACCGCGCTGTACGTGCTGGCCTTTTTCCTCTGCGCCTATATTCGCGTCGAGCAGCCGGGCTTGACCCGCTCCTCCGTTGCCGTAGCGCTGAAAACGAGCGTCTCCTGAGCATAAAAAAACCCCTCCCGACAGAGAGGGGTTTTGTCACCGCATTCAGGATCAGGCAATAGTCACTTTGCCATCGAGATAAACATCCTGCACGGCGTTGATCAGCTTCACGCCGTCGCTCATTGATTTTTTAAACGCTTTACGACCGAGAATCAGCCCCATCCCGCCCGCACGCTTATTGATAACCGCGGTACGTACGGCATCCGACAGGTCAGTTTCACCGCCCGCCGCGCCACCGGAGTTAATCAATCCGGCGCGTCCCATATAGCAGTTCGCCAGCTGATAACGGACCAGATCGATAGGATTCTCCGAGGTCAGCTTGCTATAGACGCGATCGTCAGTGTAACCAAAGTTCACCGCCTTATAGCCGCCGTTATTTTCCGCCATTTTCTGCTTCACGATATCGGCGCCAATGGTGGCCGCCAGATGGTTAGCCTGCCCGGTCAAATCGGCCGACACGTGATAATCGACGCCATCTTTCTTAAACGCCGGGTTGCGCAGATAGGCCCACAGCACGGTCACCAGCCCCAGTTCATGCGCGCGTTCGAACGCCGCGGAGATCTCTTCAATCTGCCGACGCGACTCTTCTGAACCGAAATAGATAGTCGCCCCTACCGCCACCGCGCCCATATTAAAGGCCTGCTCTACGCTGGCGTACAGCGTCTGGTCGAAGGTGTTCGGGTAACTCAGGGTTTCGTTATGATTTAACTTCACCAGGAAGGGAATGCGGTGCGCATAACGACGCGATACCGAGGCCAGCACGCCATAGGTCGACGCTACGCAGTTACAACCGGCTTCGATAGCCAGTTCGACGATATTTTTCGGATCAAAGTAGAGCGGGTTGGCGGCAAAAGAGGCGCCCGCCGAGTGTTCCACGCCCTGGTCTACCGGCAGGATGGAGAGGTATCCGGTTCCGGCCAGGCGCCCCGTATTGTACAGGGTCTGCATATTACGCAGCACCGCCGGCGGACGATTGTTATCCACCATGACCCGGTCAACGTAATCCGCCCCCGGCAGATAAAGCTGGTCGGCTGGAATGGTCATACAACGGTGCTGTAAAAGGCTGTCGGCATCTTTGCCAAGCAACTGCGTAATATCAGTCATAGCTATGCTCCCGTAAGTGCCGGCCGCAGCCGGCATGTATTATCCTGACCCACTTATTTGGGCAGGTTAAGCCTGGTACCGTCTTAGCATATTTTCCAGCCGGAATCGCATTTTTCAGCCATTTCAGCTGGCACGATTCAGGGACAAAAAGTGTTAGCCTGCTCAAACAATCCGCACAAAGGTATTTTAAAGGTATTATCAAATGGTATCTTAAAGGCGTACCCTACCTGTCATGAAGGATCTAAAGATGAAAACTACAGCAAAGCTGTCGTTCATGATGTTCGTTGAATGGTTTATCTGGGGAGCCTGGTTTGTCCCTCTCTGGCTGTGGCTGAGTAAGAGCGGCTTCAGCGCCGGTGAAATCGGCTGGTCCTACGCCTGTACCGCCATCGCAGCGATTCTTTCGCCGATCCTCGTGGGATCGCTGACCGATCGCTTCTTTTCCGCGCAGAGAGTGCTGGCGGTGCTGATGTTCGCCGGGGCGATATTGATGTACTTCGCCGCGCAGCAGACGACCTTCGCCGGCTTCTTCCCGCTCCTGCTCGCCTACTCGTTAACCTACATGCCGACCATCGCGCTGACCAACAGCATCGCCTTTTCTAACGTGGCGGACGTTGAGCGCGATTTCCCGCGGATTCGGGTGATGGGGACGATCGGCTGGATCGGCTCCGGTCTGGTATGCGGATTTTTACCGCAGATGCTCGGCCTGAGCGACATTTCGCCCACCAATATCCCGCTGCTGATTGCCGCCGGCAGCTCTGCGCTGCTCGGCGTCTTTGCCCTGTTCCTGCCAGATACGCCGCCGAAAAGCCGTGGAAAACTGGACCTGAAAGTGATGCTGGGGCTGGATGCGTTAATCCTGCTGCGCGACAAAAACTTCCTCGTCTTTTTCTTCTGCTCCTTTCTGTTTGCCATGCCCCTGGCCTTCTATTACATCTTCGCCAACGGCTACCTCACCGAAGCCGGCATGAAGCACGCCACCGGATGGATGACCCTCGGCCAGTTCTCTGAAATCTTCTTTATGCTGGCTCTGCCGTTCTTTACTAAACGGTTTGGTATTAAAAAGGTTCTATTGCTTGGTCTGATTACCGCCGCCATTCGCTATGGCTTTTTTGTCTTCGGCGGCGCGGAGAACTATTTCACCTATACGCTGATGTTCCTCGGCATTCTGCTGCACGGCGTCAGCTACGATTTTTACTACGTCACCGCCTATATCTACGTTGATAAGAAGGCGCCGGTATCGATGCGTAATGCGGCCCAGGGGTTAATTACGCTCTGCTGCCAGGGCTTTGGCAGCCTGCTCGGCTACCGCCTCGGCGGCGTGATGATGGAAAAAATGTTCGCCTACCCGCAACCCGTTAACGGATTCACCTTCAACTGGGCGGGCATGTGGACGTTCGGCGCCATCATGATTGCGATTATCGCCGTGCTGTTCATGGTGTTTTTCCGCGAATCGGACAAAGAAATTACGACCATCGACGTCGAACCACAAAATGCTGAGCTTAAACAAGGGGAAGTGAAATGAAAGCAGAACGTATTCTCGGTGCTCTTTACGGGCAGGCGTTAGGGGATGCGATGGGCATGCCGTCAGAGCTATGGCCACGATCGCGGGTGAAGGCCCATTTTGGCTGGATCGACCGCTTCCTGCCGGGCCCGGCGGAGAATAACGCCGCCTGCTACTTTGCCGAGGCGGAATTTACCGATGACACCTCGATGGCCCTGTGTCTCGCTGACGCCATTATCGAATGCGACGGGCAGATCGTCCCGGATGTCATTGGCCAACATATTCTGCGGTGGGCAGAAGGTTTTGATGCATTTAATAAAAACGTCTTAGGACCAACATCGAAAATTGCTCTCAACGCGATTCGCCACGGCAAACCGGTAAGCGAACTGGATAATAACGGGGTGACCAACGGCGCGGCGATGCGCGCCTCGCCGCTGGGCTGTCTGCTGCCGGGCGGCAATCTTGATGCGTTTATCAGCGACGTGGCCGCGGCCTCGAGCCCGACGCATAAATCGGATTTAGCCATCGCCGGCGCGACGGTGATCGCCTGGGCTATCTCCCGCGCCGTTGACGGCGCCGGCTGGCCAGCGATTGTTGACGCCCTGCCGGCCGTGGCGCGCCACGCGCAGGAGCAGAAGACCACCACCTTTAGCGCCTCGCTGGCGCTGCGTATTGAGCTGGCGTTACGCACCGTACGCCGGGCCGACGGTCTGGAGTCCGCCAGCGAGCAGCTTTATCAGCTGATTGGCGCCGGAACCAGCACCATAGAATCCGTCCCGTGCGCGATAGCGATGGTGGAACTGGCCGCTACCGACCCAAACCGCTGCGCCATTCTCTGCGCCAACCTGGGTGGCGATACCGATACCATCGGCGCCATGGCGACGGCGATTTGCGGCGCTTTACACGGGGTTTCCGCCATCGATGGCGCTTTCAAGGCGCGCCTGGACGAAGTCAACAAGCTGGACTTCACCCGCTACGCCGATGCCCTGATGCACTATCGCCAGCAGCGGGAGGCCGAATGAATGCCCAACAGTTAACGGATAAACTGGCCACGCTGAAGGCGCAACGCCCGGTCACCGTCCTCGGCGCCGCGGTGATTGACGTGATCGCCGACGCCTATGCTCTGCCCTGGCGCGGGTGTGATATCGAACTGCAGCAGCAGAGCGTCAATGTCGGCGGCTGCGCGTTAAACATCGCCGTGACCTTAAAAAGGCTGGGGATCGACGCACAAAATGCGCTGCCGATTGGCCAGGGCGTGTGGGCGGAAATTATCCGCCAGCGCCTCGCCAAAGAGGGGTTAACCAGCGTCATCAGTCAGGCGGATGGCGACAATGGCTGGTGCCTGGCGCTGGTAGAGCCGGACGGCGAGCGGACCTTTATGTCCTTCAGCGGCGTGGAAAATCAGTGGTGCGATGCGTGGCTCGAACGCCTGCATGCCCCCGCCGACAGCCTGGTCTATCTTTCCGGCTATCAGCTGGCATCCGCCAGCGGCGAACGGCTGGCCTCCTGGCTGGAACGGCAGCCGCAGGCGAGCGCCTTTATCGACTTTGGCCCGCGGATTGCCGATATTCCCGAAACGCTGATGGCGCGCCTGATGGCCCTGAAACCACTGGTTTCCGTCAACCGCCAGGAAGCCGCCATCGCGGCTGAAGCGCACGGATTTTCGCCCGAGGTCAGCGCATTTGGCGCCGCCTGGCTGAAGAAATATGCCGCACCGCTGATTGTGCGTCTGGATAAAGAAGGCGCCTGGTATTTCAGCCCGCAGGAGAGCGGTCTCGCCGCCCCTTTCCCGACCGCGGTCGTCGATACGATCGGCGCCGGGGACAGTCACGCCGGTGGTACGCTTGCCGGGCTGGCCGCCGGCTGGAGCCTGGGGGAAGCGGTTACGCTGGGGAATGCCGTTGCGGCCTGGGTCGTGGGCCATCGGGGCGGCGATTGCGCCCCGCACCGCGAAGCGCTACTCCTCGCACACAAAAACGTATAGATCGCTGCGGCAGTAGCTGATGCTGTATTCAATGGGGTGCTGGTACTGATCGAGGGCAACCTGTTTGATCACCAGCACCGGGATGGCGCTGTCCATCTTAATATGCGACTGAAATTCGGCGTCCGGCATCCGGGCGCTGACGCGCGAACGGGTCCGCTGCGGCAGAATCTGCTGGCTGCGAAAGTAGTCATACAGCGAGACGCTGATCGCATCGACGTCATGGATCAGATGTGCAGGCACCCAGGACTCTTCGAGCGAGACCGCGTCCTCGTCAACATAGCGAATGCGTTTGAGCATAAACACATCGCTGCCCACCGCGATTGCCAGCTGCCGGGCAACCTCCTCCGGACATTTGACAACGCGTTTGTTCACCCACAGCGTATCCGGCTTCTTGCCGCGTAAAACCACCTGCTGCGTAAAGCCGCGCGCTTCTTTCAGCGAATATTCAAAGATATTGTTGATCTGCGTCCCGTAACCCCGCGAGCGGGTCACCACGCCTTCGTCTTCCAGCAGCTGGAGCGCTTTGCGGACGGTGATGCGCGACACGCCGGTCAGCTGGCTGAGATCGCGTTCACCGGGAAGAATATTGCCATTTTCCAGCCAGCCGCTGCGCACGGCATCCTTGATCGTGTCGGCAAACTTCAGATAGAGCGGCGCGTTATCCGACGCCGCAATCCGTTCAACAAGCTGGGTAATTAACCGGGTATGCGCCTGTTCCATTTATCTTTTCCTGGCAGAATTCTCAGGCCAGTATATCAGGCTTACCACCACGCGTGGAAATGGTGAACCGGCCCGATACCGTGGCCCACCTCCAGCGAATCCGCCTGCGCCAGCGCCGCAGAGAGCCAGCCTTTCGCCTCGGCAACCGTCTCTCCCCAGTCGCGATGGCGTGGGCGCAGCGCCGCCAGCGCCGCGGAGAGCGTACAGCCGGTTCCGTGAGTATTTTTAGTCTGGACCCGCGGCGCGGTGAAGCGCTGCTCGCCATCGCGGGTAAACAGCCAGTCCGGGCTTTCCGCGTTGTCGAGATGACCGCCTTTCATCAGCACCGCGCCGCAGCCCATCGCCAGCAGCGCCCGCCCCTGCTCCAGCATCTCTTTTTCGCTCTGCGCGTGCGGCGCATCCAGCAGCGCCGCCGCTTCCGGCAGATTCGGCGTGATCAGCGAAACCTGCGGCAGCAGGCGGGTGCGTAGCGTCGCCACCGCCGAAGCCGAGAGCAGCGGATCGCCGCTTTTCGCCAGCATGACCGTATCCAGGACCACGTTGCCAATCTGATAGCGCGCCAGACGCTCCGCCACGGCTTCCACGATATCCGTTTCCGCCAGCATGCCAATTTTGGTGGTATCGATACGGACGTCGCTGAATACCGAATCCAGCTGCGCGGCAACAAAATCCGGGTCGATGCGATAGACCGACTGCACGCCGCGGGTGTTTTGCGCCACCAGCGCGGTGATCACCGAACAACCATAGGCCCCGAGGGCAGAGAAGGTTTTCAGGTCGGCCTGGATCCCCGCGCCGCCGCTGGGGTCAGTACCGGCGATAGTCAGCGCATTAATTCGTTTCATCCGTTGTTCTCCCCGTACAGCGCATCAAGAAATGCCGGGGTAAAACTGCCCGGCCCTCTGCCGTGCGCCGCCGCACCGCCCGCCTGTTTCATCAGGCCGCAGGCGGCAGCGACGTTTTCGAGGCGATCGCCAGGCATGGTGGTACTGGCCGCCACCACCGCCGAAAGCGCACAGCCGGTCCCCACGACCCGGGTCATCAGGCAATCGCCGCCGGTGACCGCACGCGTACGCTGGCCGTCGGTGACGTAATCCACTTCGCCGGTCACCGCGACAATGGTATTGATCTGTCGTGCCAGAGCCTGCGCGGCGGGCAGCGCCGCCGCCGCGGTATCGGTGGTATCGACCCCGCGTCCGCCGGCGCTCATTCCGGCCAGCGCCATAATCTCCGACGCGTTGCCGCGAATGGCGGCCGGTTGCAGGCTCAACAATTCATGGCAAAACGCGCTGCGCAGGGTTAACGCCCCGACCGCTACCGGATCCAGCGCCCACGGTTTGCCTGCGTTTTGCGCGCTGAGCGCCGCGGCGCGCATCGCCTGCGCACGATCGACGGTTAAGGTTCCGACGTTAATCAACAGCGCATCCGCGAGCGCCGCAAACTGGCTCGCTTCCTGCGGATCAATCACCATCGCGGGCGAGGCGCCGACCGCCAGCAGGACGTTGGCAGTAAAGGTCTGTACCACATCATTAGTCATGCAGTGAACAAGGGGGGAATGACGGCGAAAAAGATGTTGCAGATGCGCAATATGCGCGGGATTGAGAGGCTCAGCTTGCATCGTTTGCTCCAGCCAGGCGATGAAGAAGCAACGACCCTTTGGTCTCTGACTTCCCTACGCTGGCATTATCCAGATCAGGTGGTACGGGTCTTTCTCAGCCTTCACCAGGAAGGGCACCCCGAGTCATCGAGAAGATATAAACGTTCTCTGCAGGCAGGTTACGGGAAGCCGACGCCTGACGCAAGCGCTCCGCCACGAAGGCCCCACGGTCTTCGGCAGTGGGGCCTTCGTGGCATTAACCTTCATATCTCTTTACCGAACCGGCGCCCGCTCTCCCGCGCCATTTGCATTCCCACTGCGGCGGGCACAAAATGAACGTCAGGGAGCGACGTTCCCGGTCCCTCCACTCGTCGAGGTAGGCTATGCCCGTTTATCACCATGCCCTGGTGCTGATTAACAGCAGCCAGGACGGCGTTCCGCTGCTCCAGCATGCGGCCAGAATGGCGGAAGAGAACGCTATGCGCATCACCCTCGCCCATATCAGCACCGACTATCGGGCGCTGAATTACGTTTCCGACAGCCTGCTGAATGATGATGTATCTGAGGAGGTGCTCCAGGCGAAAGTACTGCTCAATGAGCTGGCGGCCAGCGTCTCGCTACCGGTGCAAACCCTGTCGCTGGTCACCACCCGCCGTTTTGCAGATGTTGAAGCCTGCGTAAACCAGCGGGGGATTGATCTGATTATCGCCGGGCATCACAACCGCCTGCTGGGAGTCATGGCATCTCATTCGCTGGAGTATATTAATCATCTGACGATAGACGTGCTGATCAGGCATCTGCCCTGAGCCGCGCGGACGACTCGCGTAGCGAATTGAGCAGCAGCGTAAAGCACTGCTCAATCATCGGCGGCAGCGGCTGCGGTCCGCGCATTAACGCCACCGTCCGCGCCAGCGCCGGCTGCTGGAGCTGCGCGATTTTCAGTACCGGATCCTGCAGATGGGTGGTATACAGCTCAGGCAGAATGGCAATCGCCAGACGCGAGCGCACCAGGCCATACAGCGTTTCAATATAGTCCACCTGAAACCGCGTGTTCAGCGTCAGGCGATGGCTTTCCGCCAGCGCGCCCACCAGGCGCTGAATGTTCCCTTTCGAGAACACCGCAATATCGCGTCCGACGAGAAGTTTCCACGGCAGGTGCGGCTGGTCTGCCAGCGGATCGTCACCGTGCAGCACCGCCACAAACGGATCTTCACGCAGCGGGTAGATCTGTAACGCGGCGGGTAGCGAGCTGTCGATGGCACCGATACCGAAATCAATCTGCCCGCTTTGCAGCTCACGCACCAGCGCATCATTGGTCTGATCGTGAAACTCGACCCGCAGCCGGGGAAAGGTTTGCGCCAGCACCTGCGGCAGAAGCGGAAAGAGCAGCGAGCTCACCGAGGGCACCAGACCGATACGCACGGTACCATCGCCGCCGGCCGCGACAATCTGCTCCATGTCATGAAACGCCAGCTGGGCCACGCTCAGCACGCGCCGGGCGTGCGGCAGAATGGCGGCGCCCAGTTCGGTCAGCGTGACCGACGAGGCGGTGCGATTGACCAGCTTGCCGCCCAGCACCGTTTCGATTTGCCGCAGGGCACTGCTCAACGCCGGTTGGCTGATAGCCAGACGGTTGGCGGTATCGGTAAAATGACGCAGCTCCGCCAGGGTAACAAAGTACTGTAGCTGTTTAAGAGAAAGCGCAGGCAGGCGCTGCCACGGTTCGGTCATCTTATTCTTCGCTAAGGGTAATCGGGCAGAATAACCCGAGCTTATCGGGCGATAAATTTATTCATCTGGGCAAACGTTTGCTGTGCCCCTAGAGTACCCCCATTATCCTTGTGCCGGAGTTGTTATGTCCAGCAATGCTGAAAACCGCCGCCGCGCCGTCATGGCCGCCCGGGGCGAAATACCTTTTGACCTGTTGTTAACCGGGGCGCAGATAGTCGATATGGTCACCGGCGAAATCCGCGAAGCCGATGTCGGCATCACCGGCGAGATGATCGCCAGCGTGCACCCGCGCGGCAGCCGCGCCGATGCCCACCAACGCCATGCGCTGGATGGCGCCTACCTGTCGCCGGGGCTGATGGATACCCATGTGCATCTCGAGAGTTCCCACCTCCCTCCCGAACGCTACGCGGAAATTGTCCTCGCCCAGGGAACCACCGCGGTCTTCTGGGACCCGCATGAGCTGGCCAACGTCCTCGGGGTCGAAGGCGTGCGCTATGCCGTCGCCGCCAGCCGCAACCTGCCGCTGCAGGTAATGGTCGCCGCCCCCTCCAGCGTCCCTTCGACCCCGGGGCTGGAAATGTCCGGCGCCGATTTTGCCGGAGCGGAGATGGCGACCATGCTGGCATGGCCGGAAGTGCGCGGCGTGGCGGAAGTGATGGACATGCATGGCGTGCTGAACGGCAGCACCCGGATGCAGGAGATTGTTCAGGCCGGTCTCGACAGCGGCAAGCTGATTGAAGGCCACGCCCGCGGGCTGAGCGGCGCCGATCTCCAGGCCTACCTCGCGGCGGGCGTCACCTCCGATCATGAGCTGACCTCCGCAGAAGACGCGCTGGAAAAGCTGCGCGCCGGTTTGACCCTCGAAATTCGCGGCTCGCACCCCTATCTGCTGCCGGATATCGTCAAGGCCCTGAAAACCCTGCCGCATCTCTCCTCGCAGATCACGGTGTGCACCGACGATGTCCCCCCGGATATGCTGCTGGAAAAGGGCGGCATTATCGCCCTGCTCAACCTGCTGATTGAACACGGTCTCGCCGCCACCGACGTCCTGCGCTTCGCCACCCTCAACGCCGCCATTCGCCTGCAGCGTCACGATTCAGGGCTGATTGCCGCTGGCCGCCGCGCCGACCTGGTGGTGTTTGATTCACTGGAGAAGCTCGCGGCCCGCAAAGTGTATGTCGCCGGGAAACTGGTCGCCCGCGACGGCGCGCTGATCCAGCCCATTCCAGCCGCAGAGGGGGTGACCCCGCCGCGCAACACGCTGCGTCTGGCGCCGCTGAATGCGGACGATTTTGTGCTGCGGATCCCCGGTATTGTTCACGGCGTTGCCCGCCTGCGGCATATTCGCGGCGCGCGCTTTACGCAGTGGGGAGAAGTCGAGGTGCAGGTGCGCCACGGCGAAGTTCAGCTGCCCGCCGGATTTAGCCTGATTTGGGTGAAGCATCGCCACGGCCGCCATCAGGCGACGCCGCAAATCGCCCTGCTCGAAGGCTGGGGCGAGCTGCGCGGCGCCATCGCCACCAGCTACTCGCACGATTCACACAACCTGGTGGTGCTGGGACGCAGCGCTGAGGATATGGCGCTGGCCGCCAACCGGCTGATTGCCTCCGGCGGCGGGATGGCGCTCTCCCGTCAGGGGGATATTCTCGCCCACGTGGCGATGCCGATTGCCGGCATGCTCTCCGATCTGCCGGCGGCAGAACTCGCGCGTCAGTTCGGCGAATTACGCGACCTGAGCGCAGAAATCGCCGACTGGGAGCCGCCTTACCGGGTATTTAAGGCTATCGAAGGCACCTGCCTCGCCTGCAATGCCGGACCACATTTGACCGATTTAGGTTTGACCGACGGCATCACCCGCCAGATTGTCGAACCGCTGATAGACTGCCGGGAAACCCCGGCCACCGACCCTCACAACAATAATCTCCGGGGAGCCTGAGCATGGCCGACAACACACTGCATACCTCCACACAAGGAAGCTGGCTGGAGCGCCGTTTTGCCCTGCGCTCCCGCGGCAGCACGCTGCGTACCGAGTGCCTTTCCGGGATCACCGGCTTTCTTGCGGCCGCCTATCTGCTGGTGGTCATCCCCGGCCTGCTGGCGGTGGGCGGCATGGACAAAGGCGCCGCCACCACCGGAACGATTCTGGTCTTCGTCGCCGCGACGCTGCTGATGGCGTTTTACGCTAACCTGCCGTTTATCGTCGGCCCAGGCATCGGCGGCTCGGTGCTGGTGGGCGTCACCCTGGCCGGTAGCGAAGGGATCGGCTGGCAAATTGGCCTCGGCATCGCCTGCTGGTCGGGTATTCTGTTCTTTCTGTTAACCCAATTCGGCCTGCGTGAAGTGGTCACCCGTTCAGTTCCTCAGTCCATCAAGCTGGGGCTGACGGCCTCAATCGGTCTGTTCGTGGCGGTACTCGGTTTTCGCAATGCCGGCCTGGTGCTGGCGAATGCCAAAACCAATGCCCTGATGCTGGGTGATTTCTTGTCTCCCGGTGCGCTGGTGGCGCTGTGCGGCCTGTTTCTGGCGATTGCGCTGCAGGCGCGGCGCATCCCGGGCGCCATTTTATGGGCGATTTTGTTTGCCACCCTGGTGGGGATTCCGGCGGGGGTCACCCGTCTGCCGGACAGTTTTATCGCGCTGCCGCACTCGCTGGCGCCGGTCTTCGGCCACGTCGATATGCTGGGCGCGCTGAACATTGCTTTCCTGCCGTTCCTGTTTGTCTTTTTCGCCTCAGAGTTTTTCTCCACCATGGGGACCACGCTGGCGGTGGGCGGCGAAGCGGGACTGCTGGATGAAGAGGGCAATATGCCGCACATCAACCGGCCGTTTATGGTCGACTCGATTGCGGCAGCTATCGGCCCGTGGCTGGGGATCCCGGCGGCGACCGCGCTGATCGAGTCTTCCGCCGCCGCCGAAGCGGGCGGTAAAACCGGGCTCACGGCGCTGGCCGCGGCGGTGATGTTCCTGCTGATGCTGCTCTTTACCCCGGTCGCCCTGATGATCCCAAAAGAGGCCACCGCTCCGGCGCTGATCCTGATTGGCCTCAACATGTTCAGCGGCCTGCGCAAAGTCGATCTCTCCAGCTTCACCGACGGGCTGCCGGTATTAATGATGGTGATGATCACCCTGATCGCCAACAGCTTCGGCACCGGTATCGCCGGCGGACTGCTGTTCTACATCATGATTAAAACGGTTGCCGGCAAGTGGCGAGAAATCCCGCTGGGTTTGTGGATCCTCGCCGTTCCGCTGGTCTACTATTTCGCCACCCTGGTGAGGCACTAAACGTCCACAGGCCCGCGTAGCGCGTCGGCCTGCACCGTTTCACAGTGCGCCCTGACCTCTTCATAGAGTAACCGCACCGCTGCAGAAAGCTGCTTGCGGTGCGGACAAATCATATTGAGCGGGACTCTGTCGCCCTGATAGTGCGGCAGCAGCACCCGCAGGCGCCCGGCCCGAATATCATCGCTGACATCCAGCGCTGACTTATAGGCAAAGCCCTCCCCCGCAATGGCCAGGCGGCGAATCACCTCGGCGTCGTCGCTGATGATGGCGCCGGAAACCTGCATATGTTCAACCACCCCGTTGAGACTTAAGGTCCAGCGATCGAACTGCCTGCCGCGCAGCACGTACAGTAGCGCAGGGTGTTGCGCCAGCGCCTCCGGCGTCTGCGGAGAGCCGTGCCGGGCAATCCACTGCGGAGAAGCCACCAGCACCCGCCGGTTTTCCGGCGCGACGGGGAGCGAAATAAACGAGGCATCGTCGTTGTCACCGTAGCGAAAGGCAACATCGACCGGATCTTTAAACACATCGGTCCGATGGTCGGAAAAGAGAATACGCAGCTTCAGCGCCGGGTGCCGCTGGCGAAAGGCGCGAAAGACGTTCAGCAGCAGATTGCGCCCCAGATCGGAGGGTACCGCAATTTGCAACGTCCCGCGGACCTCGTCATCCGGCACCTGAATTTTTTGCAGCCCGGCATGCAGCGTATCAAGCATCTGGGTGGCATAAGGCAGCCAGGTTTCCCCTTCGGGCGTCAGACGTAGGCTGCGGGTGGAGCGTGCAAAAAGACGAATATTGAGCGTGGTTTCCAGGCGCTTAATCGCCGCACTCACCTGCGCCGGCTGCTGCCCGACCTCCCGCGCCGCATCGCTGAAACTACCCAGCGCCGCCGCACGAACAAATAACGTCAGATCTTCCAGTCTGAACATATTGACTCCCGAATCCTGCTACCAGGATTGTTCTCAAAACCGCCGCTCTGCGCCAAATCCGGCAACCGGCCCATCGTTTTCTTACATTTTTAACGCAACCAACGCTTGCCTTCCCGGCCATGCTTCAGGAATGATACGAGGCTGCGATTTTGTGTCCAGGGTAATCCAGGATAATAATGAGGAAATTATGCGTAAAACAAAAATGATGCTTCTGGGCGTACTGTTGGCCAGCACCAGTACTGTCTGGGCAGCCTCCACCAGCGGCGTACAAAAATATGAACTTGATGGTTTCACCGCAGACTTCACGCAGTTTCGCGTAGGCGACACCGTACCGCCGCTTTATCTGACGCCAGAATACACCATTAAACAGTGGCAGCAGCGTAACCTGCCCGCGCCGGACGCCGGTACTCACTACACCTATATGGGCGGCAGCTACGTGCTGATCACCGATACCGAAGGTAAAATTGTCAAAATTTACGACGGCGAAATCTTCTATCAGCACTAATGGCTGACGGTCCGTCGCCGGACGGACCAACAAAAACGCCCTGTCCTTTTGCTGTCCGCCGCGGATCAGAAAAGTACAGGGCGTTGTGCTATCCGCCGACGCTACACCGCGCGGAAGGCAATCTCACCGGGAATCACTTCCCCCTGCCAGTAGAGCCGGGCCGCCACGCGTCCCGCCAGCTGACGGTAAATTTCGGTGAACTCGCTCTCCGGGCGGGCAACAACGGTCGGCTTACCGTTATCCAGATCTTCACGCAAATTGATGTGCAGCGGCAGCTGGGCCAGCAGCTGAGTGTGGTATTGCTCCGCCAGCTTTTCAGCGCCGCCGGTGCCGAAAATCGGCTCATGATGACCACAGTTGCTGCAAATATGGATACTCATGTTTTCGACGATGCCGAGGACCGGCACTTCCACCTTCTCAAACATCACGATGCCTTTTTTCGCATCGATCAGCGCGATATCCTGCGGCGTGGTCACCACCACCGCGCCGGTGACCGGAATATTCTGCGCAAGGGTCAGCTGAATGTCGCCGGTGCCTGGCGGCATATCCAGCACCAGATAATCCAGATCCGGCCACAGCGTCTCCTGCAGCATCTGCAGCAGCGCCTTGCTGGCCATCGGCCCGCGCCATACCATGGCGTTATCGTCGGTCACCAGATAGCCGATGGAGTTGGTGGCGAGGCCAAATTTCATGATCGGCGCCATATGGGTGCCGTCTGGCGAGGTGGGACGCTGATCTTCCGCACCGAGCATGGTGGGAATCGACGGACCATAAATATCGGCATCGAGGATCCCGACTTTCGCCCCTTCCGCGGCCAGCGCCAGCGCCAGGTTCACCGCCGTGGAGGATTTACCCACCCCACCTTTGCCGGAGCTGACGGCAATAATATTTTTGACCCCGTTGACGCCCGGCTGATTTTTTACCCGCTTCAGCGTGGCAATGTTATGCGACAGCTTCCAGTCAATCGCCTGCGCGCCGGTAATGCGCAGCAGGTCGGCGCTACATTGCTCTTTTAAATCTTCAAAAGCACTGTGCCAGACGAACGGCATCTGGATCTCGATATGCACGGTATCGTCGAGCCAGGCGACGTGGTGCAGTGCCTTCAGCGCAGTGAGATTATGCTGCAAAGTGGGGTGCTGGAAATTAGCCAACGTTCCGGCGACCATCGCACGTAGACGTTCGGGGGATTTGGCCTGGGATTGCGAATTCATCCCGACTCCTTTGTTGTTATGAGAGGCTTTCAGTAATCATTGAGTTTATCACAGCTGAGGATTATCCATATATGGTCAGCCATTTATGGCGCACCCAGTGCCCTTTTGGTAATATCAAAAGCCCTTTTTACAACAGAAGATGTAATGCTCACTATGACTCAAGTCGCGAAGAAAATTCTGGTAACGTGCGCGCTGCCGTACGCTAACGGCTCAATCCACCTCGGCCACATGCTGGAGCACATCCAGGCTGATGTCTGGGTCCGTTACCAGCGAATGCGCGGCAACGAGGTCAATTTCATCTGTGCAGACGACGCCCACGGTACGCCTATCATGCTGAAAGCTCAGCAGCTTGGCGTCTCTCCGGAGCAGATGATTGGCGAAATGAGTCAGGAGCATCAGACCGATTTTGCGGGCTTTGATATTAGCTACGACAACTACCACTCGACGCACAGCGACGAGAACCGCGAGCTGTCTGAGCTGATCTACGGCCGTCTGAAAGAGAACGGTTTTATCAAAAACCGCACCATCTCTCAGCTTTACGATCCGGAAAAAGGGATGTTCCTGCCGGACCGTTTCGTGAAAGGCACCTGTCCGAAGTGTAAATCACCGGATCAGTATGGCGATAACTGCGAAGTGTGCGGCGCGACCTACAGCCCGACTGAGCTGATCGACCCGAAATCCGTGGTTTCCGGCGCGACCCCGGTGATGCGTGAATCTGAGCACTTCTTCTTCGACCTGCCGTCCTTTAGCGAAATGCTGCAGGCGTGGACCCGCAGCGGCGCACTGCAGGAGCAGGTGGCGAACAAAATGCAGGAGTGGTTCGAGTCCGGTCTGCAGCAGTGGGATATTTCCCGCGACGCGCCGTACTTTGGCTTCGAAATCCCCAACGCGCCGGGCAAATATTTCTACGTCTGGCTGGATGCGCCGATCGGCTACATGGGCTCGTTCAAGAACCTGTGTGACAAACGCGGCGATAGCGAAAGCTTTGACGCCTACTGGAAGAAAGACTCCGACGCCGAGCTGTATCACTTTATCGGCAAAGATATTGTCTACTTCCACAGCCTGTTCTGGCCGGCGATGCTGGAAGGCAGCGGTTTCCGCAAGCCGACCAACCTGTTCGTTCACGGTTACGTCACCGTCAACGGCGCTAAGATGTCCAAATCACGCGGCACCTTTATCAAGGCCAGCACCTGGCTGAACCATTTTGACGCCGACAGCCTGCGTTATTACTACACCGCCAAGCTCTCTTCCCGCATCGATGATATCGATCTGAACCTGGAAGATTTCGTGCAGCGCGTAAACGCCGACATCGTCAACAAAGTGGTTAACCTCGCCTCGCGCAACGCCGGTTTTATCAATAAGCGTTTCGACGGCATGCTGTCCGCTGAGCTGGCCGATCCGGCGCTGTATAAAACCTTTACCGATGCGGCAGCAAGCATTGGCGAAGCGTGGGACAGCCGTGAGTTCGGTAAAGCCATCCGTGAAATCATGGCGCTGGCCGACGTGGCTAACCGCTACGTTGACGAGCAGGCCCCGTGGGTGGTTGCTAAGCAGGAAGGCCGCGACGCCGATCTGCAGGCCATCTGCACCATGGGCCTGAATATGTTCCGCGTGCTGATGACCTGGCTCAAGCCGGTCCTGCCGCAGCTGACCGCGCGTGCCGAAGCCTTCCTCAACAGCGAACTGAACTGGGATGCTATCCAGCAGCCGCTGCTGTCGCATAAGGTCAATGCCTTCAAGGCGCTGTACAACCGCATCGAGATGAAGCAGGTTGAAGCCCTGGTCGAAGCGTCGAAAGAAGAGGTGAAAGCCACCGCCGCGCCGGTAACCGGCCCGCTGGCGGACGATCCGATTCAGGACACCATCACCTTTGACGATTTCGCCAAAGTGGACATGCGCATCGCGCTGATTGAAAACGCCGAATTTGTCGACGGTTCTGACAAGCTGCTGCGCCTGAGCCTCGATCTGGGCGGCGAGAAACGTAACGTCTTCTCCGGCATTCGTAGCGCCTACCCGGATCCGCAGGTGCTGATCGGTCGCCTGACGGTGATGGTGGCCAACCTGGCGCCGCGTAAAATGCGCTTCGGCATCTCGGAAGGGATGGTGATGGCTGCGGGCCCTGGCGGGAAGGATATCTTCCTGTTAAGCCCTGACAGCGGCGCCCAGCCGGGTCAGCAGGTAAAATAATCCCGCATCAAGCGCTGCTCCGGCAGCGCTTTTTTTGTCCCTTCCGCGCCTCCACCACCTGACGATTCTGCCCTCTCCTGCCTTTTCTGTGCGTTGCGCGCTACCGCAATCCTGACAATAATCAACCTGTCTGCCGATTGAAAAACCGGTACGCCATTCACTATCAACCAAGGGACCGTGATGAATATTTACCGCAGGATGGTGACCGCTCTGGCGGCTTCGCTGGTGATTGTCGGCCTCGCAGGCTGCGATAATCCCGACGAAAAGAGCAAAACCTTCACCCGGATGGAAAACGGCGTCGGGCTGGTGTTTACCTACCATTATGTCGGCGACAAAGTCCTGCGCCAGGAAGCCAATAACACCATTCCCTATCAGACCATCGGCGCGGCGAATCAGGAGCAGGCGCGGGCATTAATTGAGCCGATGAGAAGCGTTTATCTCGACGTTAAAGGCGTGGAACAGAACATCGATTACAAAGATACCGAGGCGCTGGAACATCTCAGCGTGGATTTTACCCGGGCCAACATCAGCGAACTGTGTAAGCTACCCGGCTCAATGGTGACCCACTGCGCGCTCAAGGATGTTTCGATGGCGGAATCAGAGAAATTGCTCAAAGAGCAGGGGTTTCAGGAAGTGAAATAGACCGGCGAGCATTCCCGGGTGGCGGCGTAAAAGCCTTACCCGGGCAACACGGACACAGAAAATTGCGCCTGTCATCGCCCGGCCCGGTCGTGGTGGCCCGGCTAAGCATGGCGCAAGCCGGGAGCGTTCAGCGGGCAGGTAATTCAGGGCTTAGCGTGTACGCGCTCGGTCAGACCGCGCAGGAAATAGCGCAGGAACTGGTCACCGCATTCGCGGAAATTCTTATGATCCGGCGCACGCATCATGGCGGTGATTTCCGGCATCGACACGCGAAACTTCTGCTGGGTCAGAATGGCGAGGATATCATCGCTCTTCAGCGAAAAGGCAATGCGCAGCTTTTTCAGCACGATATTGTTATTCACCCGGCGCTCAACCGCCAGCGGCGGAGCCGCCTCATCTTTGCCGCGCTTGTCGTAGATCAGGCCGTTAAGGAAGATCGACAGCATAATGTCCGGGCAGCGCTGGAAGCCCTCTTCGTCCTCCTTTTTCAGCCACGGTACCAGCTGCTCTGCGCTGACGACGGAATCGCCCAGCGCAAAAATGCGCACCAGGTCGTTATTATTGGTTTTCAGGGTGTAGCGCAGGCTACGTAAGATATCGTTACTGATCATAATGCCTTCATGATGAAAAATGCTGGCGCTAAGTCTACCATGATTCCGTCGTTTTACAGACCAATCGCCTCTTTCAGACTTTTTAAGTAGCGACGGCTCACCGGCACCGTTTGCCCGGCCCGCATCAGCAGCTCCGCCTGGCCGTTTTCCTCAAGGCGAATCTCTTTCAGGTGAGCCATATTCACCAGATATTGCCGATGACAGCGCAGCAGCGGCGTCCGACTCTCAAGGGTGCGCAAGGTCAGCTCGGTAAACCCCTCCTTCCCCTCGCGGTCGGTGACGTAAATTCCGCTCATCCGGCTGCTGACAAAGGCGACATCCTCCATCTGCAGCAGCCAGATGCGGCTGTGGCCGGTACAGGGAATATATTTCAGCGCCTGCTGGGTATCGTCGAGCAGCGAGATATCCTGCAGGCTGCGCTCCTGACGCAGGCGCACCAGGGTTTTCTCCAGCCGCTGGGCTTCGATGGGTTTCAGCAGATAATCAAAGGCATGCTCTTCGAAGGCCTTCACCGCATACTCGTCAAAAGCGGTCAGAAACACGATGTAAGGCCGGTGTTCAGGATCGAGCATCCCGACCATTTCCAGGCCGCTGATGCGCGGCATCTGAATATCGAGAAACAGCACGTCCGGGCGCAGCTTGTGCACCGCGCCAATCGCTTCCACCGCGTTGCCGCACTCCCCGACTATCTCAATGTCGCTGGCGGACTCCAGTAAAACACGCAGATTTTCTCGTGCCAGCGGTTCATCATCAACTATCAACACTTTTAACACGCATTCTCCTCCAGAGGCAGTCGCAGCGTGACGCGGGTGAAACGTTCCGCTTCACAGGTCACGGTAATGCCGCAGTCGGCGCCGAAGCGCGCCCGTAAACGGCGGTCCACCAGACTCATTCCCAGCCCGCTGGCGTTGGGATTGTGCTGGTACAGGCCGGCGTTATCCTCAATATCTAACTGCAGCCAGCGCTGGTGCTGGCTGGCGCGAATGGTAATTTCCCCTACCCCGAGATGCTGCGACGTGCCGTGTTTAATGGCGTTTTCAACAATGGGCTGCAGCGTAAACGCCGGCAGCTGGTGGTGAGCCAGCGCGTCGGGCACCAGCATCTGAATCTGTAAATTGGCCTGGAAACGCGCTTTCTCAATTTGCAGATAAGCATTCACGTGCTCAATCTCATCCGCCAGCGTCACAAACTCCGACGGCCGCTTCAGATTCTTGCGGAAAAAGGTCGACAGGTACTGCACCAGTTGCCCGGCCTGATCGCTGTCGCGGCGAATCACCGCCTTCAGAGTATTCAAGGCATTAAACAGAAAATGGGGATTCACCTGCGCGTGGAGCAGCTTGATCTCCGATTGCGTCAGCAGCGCCTTCTGTCGTTCATACTGCCCGGCGAGGATTTGTGCCGACAGCAGCTGGGCGATCCCCTCCCCGAGCGTGCGGTTGATGGAGCTGAACAGGCGGTTTTTCGCTTCATACAGCTTAATGGTGCCGATCACCCGCTGGTTTTCACCGCGCAGCGGGATAACCAGCGTCGACCCCAGCTTACAGTTGGGGTGAATAGAACAGCGGTAAGGGACTTCATTGCCGTCGGCATACACCACTTCGCCGCTATCAATCGCTTTTTGCGTATAGGATGAAGAGATAGGTTTGCCCGGCAGGTGGTGGTCGTCGCCAATACCGGTAAACGCCAGCAGCTTGTCGCGATCGGTAATGGCCACCGCGCCGATATCGAGCTCCTGAATCAGCACCTGCGCCACCTTCATGCTATTCTCTTCGTTGAACCCCTGGCGCAGGATCCCCTCGGTCGAGGCCGCCACCTTGAGGGCGGTAGCGGAAAAAGCCGAGGTGTACTTCTCAAACATCGCCCGCTTATCCAGCAGGATACGCATAAACAGCGCGGCGCCCACGGTGTTGGTGACCATCATCGGCGCGGCGATGCTTTGCACCAGATGCAGCGCGTCCTGAAACGGCCGGGCGATCAGCAAAATGATCATCATCTGCACCAGCTCGGCAAAGAAGGTGATCGCGCCGGCGGTGAGCGGGCTGAAGACCTTATCCGGCCGCCCGCGCTTGACCAGCACGCTGTGGACCAGGCCGCCCAGCAGCCCTTCGACAATCGTCGAAACCATGCAGCTTAATGCCGTCATACCGCCGAGCGAGTAGCGATGCAGCCCGCCGGTCAGCCCCACCAGGCCGCCGACGACCGGGCCACCGAGCAGGCCGCCCATCACGGCGCCGATGGCGCGGGTATTGGCGATCGAGTCTTCGATATGCAGACCAAAATAGGTCCCCATAATGCAGAAAATGGAGAAGGTCACGTAGCACAGCAGCTTATGCGGTAGACGAACGGTCACCTGCATCAGCGGGATGAACAGCCGTGTCTTGCTCATCAGCCACGCAATGACCAAAAACACGCACATCTGCTGAAGCAGCAACAACACCAGATCAAACTCGTACATACCCACAGACCACGCTTCACTCGAAAGCGCGTAACATACACTGCCGGGTCATCACTTTCTTTGAAGCACTACAAGAAAATCGCAAATCATGGTCAGGATCACACTTCTTGCCCGCCTCCCGTCGATTAAGTGAACAAAAAATGAACGAATATTTCCTCTTCCGCAAACAGCTTCTACAGTTATAGGGGAGACTTTGCGGGAGGGAATATATGGCGCTTTATACAATTGGTGAAGTGGCTCAGCTCTGTGACATCAACCCCGTAACGCTTCGCGCCTGGCAACGGCGCTATGGATTGCTGAAACCGCAGCGCACCGACGGAGGGCACCGCCTGTTTAACGAACAGGAAATTGACCGTATCCGCGAGATTAAACGCTGGATTGATTCCGGCGTTCAGGTGGGTAAGGTCAAAACCTTGCTTAACGACAGCGCGAGTGGAGAAGAAGACGGCTGGCGGGAGCAGCAGGAGATTCTGCTGGGGTATCTCCACGACGGCAGCTACCACCGTTTGCGGCTGTGGATCAAAGAGCGCAGCCATAGCTATACGGCGCTGACCCTGGTCAACCATCTGTTTATCCCCTTACGCCACCGCCTGCTCAGCCCGCAGCCGACGCTTACCGCGTTACGCAGCGTCCTCGACGGGATTCTCATTAACCATGTCGCGCACAGCCTCGCCAGCACCTGGAAACGTCCGGGCAGCCATGCGCTGGTGCTCGGCTGGAATGTCAACGACACCACGCGGCTGTGGCTGGAGGGTTGGATCGCCTGCGAACAAGGCTGGCGGGTCGACGTTCTCCCCCACTCTCTGACGCAGATCCGCCCCGATCTGTTTCCTGACAGCACCTTGCTGGTATGGTGCGGCGAAACCCCGACCCTGGCGCAGCAGGAGCAGCTCGAGGCCTGGCAGCAGCAGGGGCACGTTATCTGGCTAAATAGCAATTAATGTTTCATTAACACCTGTGCTTCACCGTATAATCCCTCCGTTAACATCAGGAGCCTATTATGAAGCCAGCGAAAATTGCGGTTATCACCCTCTTCTTATTCATGGCCATCAGCGGCATCGGCGGCGTCATGCTGGCCGGTTACTCGTTTATTGTACGCGGTGGTGTCGGCTGATTCGCCGGTTCAAGCGTTCAAAACCGCGATCGACGATAATCGCCGCCAGCGCCACCAGCAGCGCTCCCTGAATGACATAAGCCGTATTGAATCCGCTCAGGCCGATAACAATCGGCGTGCCGAGCGTATTCGCCCCGACCGTTGACGCAATGGTCGCCGTACCGATATTGACAATGGTCGATGTCCGGATACCGGCCAGCATCACCGGCGCGGCCAGCGGCAGCTCCACGCCGATCAGTCTCTGCCAGCCCGTCATGCCCATTCCTTTGGCGATACTCACTACCCCCGGCGGCACGGCGCTCAGCCCGGCCAGGGTCCCCTGCAGGACCGGCAATATGCCATACAGCGCCAGCGCAATCAGCGCAGGCTGCCAGCCAAACCCCAGTACCGGAACGGCAATCGCCAGCACCGCCACCGGCGGAAACGTTTGTCCCATCGCGGCAATGGTCTCCACCAATGGACGGAACTCGCGGCCTGCGGGACGCGTCACCGCCACCCCGGCCCCGACGCCCACCACCGTCGCAGCCAGGCTGGAAAACGCCACCAGCCAGCAATGGGCGAAAGTCAGGGCGACAAAACTCTCCTGCTGATACACCGGGCGCGGCAGCTCAGGAAACAGCGCGCTGAACAGCGGCGTGCTGTAAGGCAGCAGCAGCAAAATGGCGATAAACAGCGCCAGCAGCCACAGCAGCGGATCACGAAGTACGCGCATGCCGCACCTCCTCGCCGAGCAGATCGGCAAAATGCAGCGTTCCGCATGCCTCCCCCTGTTCATCCACTACCGGCAGGACTTCGCGGCGATGGGCAATAAACTGCGACAGCGCTTCGCGCAGCGTCATCGCGACGTTTAGCGTATCGCCGGCAAGCCGCTCATTGCGGCGCAGATAGTCGCCCACGCCGCGCAGCGACAGCAGCCGGACGCCCAGTTCGCTGCGGCCAAAAAAAGTCTCGACGAAGCTATTTTCAGGTTCGAGCAGCATCTGCAGCGGCGCCCCCTGCTGTATCACTTCGCCACCGTCCATCAGCACCAGGTGATCCGCCAGCCGCAGCGCCTCATCAATATCGTGAGTCACCAGAACAATCGTCCGCCCGAGCAGCCGATGGATGCGGATCATCTCCTGCTGGAGCGCTTCCCGGGTCACCGGATCCAGCGCGCCAAACGGTTCGTCCATCAGCAGGACTTCAGGATTGGCCGCCAGCGCCCGCGCCACGCCAACGCGCTGCTGCTGACCGCCGGAGAGCTGATGCGGATAGCGCGTCCGCAGCGTCGGATCCAGCCCCAGCAGCGCCATTAACTCGTCAATGCGCGCGGCAATTTTGCGCTGCGGCCATTTTTGCAGTTGCGGCACGGTGGCGATGTTCTGCGCGACCGTCCAGTGCGGAAACAGGCCGATAGACTGAATGGCATAGCCCATCCGTCGACGCAGCGCCAGCACCGGCTGCTGGCGAATATCCTGCCCGGCAAAACGGATGGTGCCGCTGTCATGTTCGACCAGCCGGTTAATCATTTTCAGGGTGGTCGATTTCCCCGAGCCGGAGGTGCCGATCAGGACCGAGAATGCGCCTTCGCGCAGGTGCAGGTTCAGGTTTTTCACCGCCGGCAGCCCGGCGAAGGATTTGTTGACCTCGTTAAATTCAATCACCCGCCTCTCCTTTCAATAATGCTCCCCACAGCGCAAACAGCGCGTCGACGACCACCGCCAGCGCAATCGTCGGCATCACCCCCAGCAGTACCAGATCCAGGGCGCTGCTCAACAGCCCCTGGAAGACCAGCGCGCCAAACCCACCGGCGCCGATAAGGGCCGCGACCACCGCCATACCGACGGTTTGTACACTCACCACCCGCAGGCTGCGCAGCAGAACCGGCAGCGCCAGCGGCAGTTGCACGTGCCAGAAGCGCTGCGCGCCGCTCATCCCCATCGCCGCGGCGCTCTCCAGCGCATCGCGCGGTACCTGCTGTAAACCGGCCACCACCCCGCGAACCAGCGGCAGCAAGGCATACAGCACCAGCGCAATCAGCGCAGGCGTCATCCCGGTGCCGGAAATGCCTCGCTCAGCCAGCCCGGGAAAATGGCGGGCGAGACCGGCCAGCGGGGCGATCAGCAGGCCAAAGAGCGCCACCGAGGGAATGGTTTGAATAACATTGAGAAAGGTAAACACCGGGGCCTGCCACCGCGGCCGGCGCCAGAGGCCGATGCCCACCGGCAGCCCGATCAGCAGCCCCGGCAACAGCGTGCCAAACAGCAGGGTCAAATGTTGACGCAGCGCGTCATCAAACACCTCCTGACGGCTGGCATACTCTTTCAGTAGCGAGAGCTGATTCAGCGCTCCGCTGCCGAGCAGCACGCAGGGAATCAACCAGATTTGCACATTGAGCAGCCAGCGCCAGTGCGCCCGGCTGGTCAGACGCCGGATAGTCTCGCTGGCCAGCAGTAAGCACAGCGCCAGCGCCAGCCACAGGCCGCTTCCCGGCGAGGTGCGGGCCAGCGCGGAGCCGCTGTGCGCCAGCTGTACCGCCGCCTGTCCCGCCCCCCAGAACAGCAGCGCCAGCAACGCATCCAGCATGAGCAAACTGAGCAGCAGCGGCCTGCGTCCCGGTAGCCAGCAGAGAAGGACCAGCAGCAGCGCGCCGCAGACCTGCACCGCCGTCAACCACGGCGCGAGTTGCCAAAGCCAGCGCCCTTCCCCGGACAGCAGACGGTTAGGCGCATAGTTGACGAACGGCAGAGCAACCACCAGCAGCAGGAGACAGGCCAACAGCAGCGATACGCGGTTATAACAGCGAATAGCCACGGATAATCTACTTCAGCAGCCCTTTTTGCTGCAGATAATCTGCGGCAACTTTTTTCGCGTCCAGCCCTTCCACGGCAATGCTGGCATTGAGCTGTTGCAGCGTTTTCTCGTCAAGGCTGGCAAAGACCGGCTGCAGCCATTGCGCGATCTGCGGATAGGCTTTCAGCACCGCTTCGCGCACTACGGGGGTTGGGGCATAGATCGGCTGTACGCCCTGCGGATCGCTGAGCGTTTGCAGCCCCAGCGCCGCCACCGGCCCGTCGGTTCCGTAGGCCATTGCCGCATTCACCCCGGAAGTCTGCTGGGCCGCCGCTTTGATGGTCACCGCCGTATCGCCCCCCGCCAGCGACAGCAGCTGACTTTGCTTGAGCTTGAAGCCGTAGGCTTTTTCAAAGGCCGGGAGCGCATCCGGGCGTTCGATAAATTCGGCGGAGGCCGCGAGCTTAAAGTCGCCCCCTTTTTGCAGCCAGGCGCTGAGGTCGGCCAGCGAGGTCAGATGATTTTTTTCCGCCAGATCCTGACGCACGGCAATGGTCCAGGTGTTATTCGCCGGCGCAGGAGTCAGCCAGATAAGCTTATTCTGCTGCGCGTCGAGGGTTTTGACCTTCTCATATCCCTGCTGTGCGTTCTTCCACGCCGGATCGTTTTCGTCTTTAAAAAAGAAGGCGCCGTTGCCGGTATATTCCGGATAAATATCTAATTCCCCCGCCGTAATTGCCCCGCGCACCACCGGGGTGGTTCCCAGCTGGACCTTATTAACGGTTTTCACGCCATGACTTTCCAGAACCTGCAAAATAATATTGCCCAGCAGCGCCCCTTCGGTGTCAATTTTTGAGCCCACTTTGACCGGCTCCGCCGCCTGAAGCGGCAGGCTGACCAGCGCGACCAGCGCCAGCGCGCCTGACCAGATACTTGCCTTTATCATCCCCGCGTCCCTCTTTAATTTGCGCTCCATTAACAGGAGCTTAAGAGAAAAGCGTAGTTCATTTAGTGCATCCGGAAAAAGAAAAGGCCGAATATTCGGCCTTTGAGACTGACGACGACGCTGTTTTAAACATTGTCTCCGCGTTTCTGCCGGGCGGCGGCTGGCGCTTTACCCGGCCGGTGAAACGCGCGGCTTTCGCTGTTACAACAGCTCGAATTCACTCTGCTTCACGCGGGCGGAGTCGACGCCAATAAAGACGTTGAATTTGCCCGGCTCGGCGTCGTATTTCATTTTCTGATTCCAGAACTTCAGGGCGTCAATTTCAATCGGGAAGGCGACGGTTTGCGTCTCTCCCGGCTTGAGGGTCACGCGCTTGAAGCCGCGCAGCATTTTCACCGGACGGCTCATCGAAGCGGTCACATCCTGCAGATAGAGCTGAATCACCGTTGCCCCTTCGCGTTTGCCGGTATTGGTCACCTGTACGCTGGCGGTGACGCTACCGTCGCGCTGCATGGTCGGCGCCGACATTTTCACGTCGGAAACGCTAAAGGTGGTGTAGCTCAGGCCGTAGCCGAACGGGTACAGCGGGCCATTCGCTTCATCAAAGTAGCGGGAGGTGTATTTGTTCGGTTTGTCGGCATTGTACGGACGGCCGGTATTCAGGTGGCTGTAGTACACCGGAATCTGCCCCACCGAGCGCGGGAATGACATCGGCAGTTTACCGGACGGGTTGGCATCGCCGAACAGCACATCGGCAATGGCGTTACCGCCTTCGGTCCCGGCAAACCAGGTTTCGAGGATCGCGTCAGCCTGCTGATCTTCTTTCACCAGCGCCAGCGGACGACCGTTCATCAGCACCAGTACCAGCGGCTTGCCGGTAGCTTTCAGGGCGCTAATCAAATCGCGCTGGCTCTGTGGCAGGGTGATGTCGGTGCGGCTGGAGGCTTCATGGGCCATGCCCTGCGCCTCGCCGACCACGGCCACCACCACGTCGGACTGCTTCGCCGCCGCCACCGCTTCATCGATCATCGCCTGCGGCGAGCGCGGATCGACCTGCACCGCTTTCTCATACAGGTTGAGGAAATCGACAATACCTTTATCGTTGGTGACGTTAGCGCCGCGGGCATAGATAACCTTGCCTTTGTCGCCCAGCGCGTCTTTGATGCCGGTCAGTACCGTCACCGACTGATCCGCCACCCCTGCCGCCGACCAGCTGCCCATCATGTCACGTTTGCTGTCGGCCAGCGGCCCGATAACCGCAACGGTCCCCGATTTTTTCAGCGGCAGCGTCTCCAGACGGTTCTTCAGCAGCACCAGACTTTGCTGCGCGACTTCGCGCGCTTCTTTGCGATGCAGGCGGCTTTCGGCGTTGGTATCCTGCGGGTCGGATCCCTGCGGACCGAGGTGGCTGTACGGATCGTTAAACAGCCCCATATCATATTTAACGTTGAGCACGTGGCGGGCGGCGTCATCCAGCTCAGCCATCGTCACTTTGCCGGATTTGACCAGCCCCGGCAGGTATTTGCTGTAGTACTCATCGCTCATACTCATGTTGATGCCCGACTTCAGCGCCACCCGCACCGCATCTTGCGGATCGGCAGCGACGCCGTGTTTGATCAGCTCTTTGATCGCGCCGTGATCGGAGACGGTGATGCCTTTAAAGCCCCAGTCATCGCGCAGCACCTCTTTCAACAGCCAGGCGTCGGAAGTGGCCGGCGTGCCGTTGAGCGAGTTCAGGGCGACCATCACCGCGCCGCTCCCGGCATCGAGACCCGCTTTATAGGGCGGCATATAGTCGTTGAACAGGCGCTGCGGGCTCATATCGACGGTGTTGTACTCTTTGCCCCCCTCCACCGCGCCATAGGCGGCAAAGTGCTTCACGCTGGTCATCACCGAGTAGCGATCCGCCGGACTCTTGCCCTGCATCGACTCGACCATCGCCCGTCCCATTTCGGTGGTCAGATAGGTATCTTCGCCGAAGCCTTCCGAGGCGCGACCCCAGCGCGGATCGCGGGAGACGTCGACCATCGGCGCCCAGGTCATGTTGAGACCGTCGTCGGCGGCTTCATACGCCGAAATACGCCCCACCGTGTTAACCGCATCCAGGTTAAAGGAAGAGGCCAGACCCAGGCTTATCGGGAACACGGTACGCTGGCCGTGAATCACGTCATAGGCGAAAAACAGCGGGATTTTCAACCGGCTGAGCTGCATGACCTGGTCCTGCATCGCGCGGATATCCGGACGGGTCACGGTATTGAAAATTGCCCCGACCTGGCCGTCTTTGATCATCTCGCGGATCGCCTCTTTCGGGTTATCCGGCCCGACGCTGATCAGCCTTAACTGGCCAATTTTTTCATCGACGGTCATTTTCTTGAGCAGTTCACTCACGAACGCATCGCGGGCCTGCGGCGTTAGAGGGTGATTGCCGAACAGTTCATCCGCCAACGCGGGTTGCAGCGCCAGACTGACGGCGACGCCTATCGTGCAGAGCCATTTCATTGTTATCTCTCTTCTCTCAGGCCGGGGTTACGGCAAAACATAATAAAAACCGCAGTTTGCCATATATATAAACAAGACGCCTGCACAATGCTAAGGTTCTTCTCTGATTTTTCGACACATTCATGCACAAAATTGTCATACAAAGCGCTATGCTTAATCCCGATATTTTCGCTACCACCACAAGGAGTGGATCATGTCATCGGCACCAACATCGAATAATTCTGATTTTCTGGCGGAACTGGCAAGACTGGTTGGCTCCTCCCATCTGTTAACCGATCCGGCAAAAACCCAACGTTACCGTAAAGGTTTCCGCTCCGGCCAGGGCGACGCGCTGGCGGTGGTGTTCCCTGGAACCCTGCTGGAACTGTGGCGCGTGCTGAGCGCCTGTGTCGACGCCGATAAAATCATTTTGATGCAGGCAGCGAACACCGGGCTGACCGAAGGTTCAACCCCAAGCGGCAACGACTATGACCGCGAGATAGTCATCATCAGCACCCTGCGCCTCGATAAGCTGCACCTGCTGGATAAAGGCGAACAGGTGCTGGCGTTCCCGGGCACCACGCTCTACTCGCTGGAAAAAGCGCTGAAGCCGCTGGGTCGCGAGCCGCATTCGGTGATCGGCTCTTCCTGCATCGGCGCCTCGGTGATTGGCGGGATCTGCAACAACTCCGGCGGTTCGCTGGTACAACGCGGCCCGGCCTACACCGAGATGTCGTTATTTGCGCAGATTGACGAAAACGGCAAGCTGCGGCTGGTGAACCACCTCGGGATTGATCTCGGCACCACGCCGGAACAGATCCTCAGCCGCCTCGACGACGACCGTATCAAGGACGATGATATTCAGCACGATGGCCGCCACGCCCATGACCACGATTACGTCACTCGCGTGCGCGACGTCAACGCCGACACCCCGGCGCGCTACAATGCCGACCCGGATCGTCTGTTTGAATCCTCCGGCTGCGCCGGCAAGCTGGCGGTCTTCGCCGCGCGCCTCGATACCTTCCCGGCGGAAAAACGCCAGCAGGTCTTTTACATCGGCAGCAATAGCCCGGCGGTGCTGACGGAGATCCGTCGTCATATTCTGGCAGAGTTTCAGCATCTGCCGGTGGCGGGTGAATACATGCATCGCGATATCTACGATATCGCCGAGCGCTACGGCAAAGACACCTTCCTGATGATCGATAAGCTCGGCACCGACAAAATGCCGTTCTTCTTCACCATGAAAGGCCGCACCGACGCCATGCTGGAGAAAGTGTCGCTGTTTAAGCCCCACTTTACCGACCGCTTCATGCAAAAGCTCGGACACGTCTTCCCGGCGCATCTACCGGAGCGGATGAAAAGCTGGCGCGATAAATATGAACATCACCTGCTGCTGAAAATGGCCGGCGATGGCATCGAAGAAGCCCAGACCTGGCTGACGGAATACTTCCGCGATGCCGAGGGCGATTTCTTTGCCTGCACCCCGGAAGAGGGGAGCAAAGCGTTTCTTCACCGCTTTGCCGCCGCAGGGGCCGCTATCCGTTACCAGGCGGTACACGCCGACGAGGTGGAAGATATCCTGGCGCTGGATATCGCCCTGCGCCGTAATGATACCGAGTGGTTTGAGCATCTGCCGCCGGAGATAGACAATCAGCTGGTGCATAAGCTCTATTACGGTCACTTTATGTGCCACGTCTTCCATCAGGATTACATCGTCAAAAAAGGCGTCGATGCCCACGAACTGAAAGAGAAGATGCTGGAACTGCTGAAAGCGCGCGGCGCGCAGTACCCCGCCGAGCATAACGTCGGCCATCTCTATGAAGCGCCGGAGAGCTTAAAGCAGTTCTACCGCCAGAATGACCCGACCAACAGCATGAACCCGGGGCTCGGAAAAACCAGTAAGCACAAGTACTGGGGTGAGCGCCAGGCGAACGGGAGTCACGGCGCTGAAGAGCACTAATCAGGGGTGACGAGTTACGGGATTCTGTATTACGCTGCACGCCGGAGAAACGCCTCTCCGGCAAACCTGGTTAAGGAGTCCCATCATGTCCGAAGCGGATATGTTACACGGCGCTGAATTAGAGATCCGCGAAGCCCTGCCCGATGACGCGCACGCCATCGCGGCGCTGTACGTCTGGCACGTGCTGAACGGACGCGCCTCCTTTGAAGATATTCCCCCGACCGTCGATGAAATGCGCAAGCGGATCAAAACCGTGCGTGACAACGGGCTGCCCTGGCTGGTAGCGCTGTGGCGTGGCACGATCGTCGGCTACTGCTACGCGACGTTTTACCGTCCTCGCCCCGCCTATCGCTATACGCTTGAAGAGTCGATTTATGTCGAGTCCGGCATGGGCGGACGCGGCATCGGCAGCGCCCTGCTCACGCAGCTGATTGCAAAGTGCGAACAGGGCCCGTGGCGGCAGATGCTGGCGATTATCGGCGACGGGCATAACAATGCCGGCTCGCTCGCCATTCACAAAAAATTTGGTTTTACCGTGGCGGGTCAGCTGCGGAGCGTCGGGTACAAGATGGGCGACTGGCGGGATACGTTAATTATGCAGCGCCAGCTCGGCGAGGGCGACTTAACCATACCGGAATAAAAAATCCCCCGCCCGCACGCGCGAGTCGGGGGAGAGGCATTAATCGTTTTGCGCGGTCTGCGCGCCGCCTTTCAGCATCGCATCCGCCATCTGCGCCTCACGCTGCTTTTTATAGCTCAGCGCGGAGGCCGGAACCGGCATCACCTTCCCGGTTTCAACCCAGGTACGCAGACGACTGGCGTCGGCGAAGTGAGTATATTTGCCGAACGCATCCATCACCACCAGCGCCACCGGGCGCTGATTAATCACCGTTCTCATGACCAGGCAGTGGCCCGCGGCGTTAGTAAAGCCGGTTTTGGTCAGCTGGATATTCCAGTTATCCCGATAGACCAGGTGGTTGGTGTTACGAAACGGCAGCGTATAGGCCGGATGGGCGAAGGTGGCGGTGTCTTCTTTGGTGGTGCTCAGCTGACCGATCAGCGGATACTGCTCGGTGGCCATCAGCAGCTTCGTCAGATCGCGCGCGGTCGATACATTGTGAATCGACAGGCCCGTCGGCTCAACGTAGCGAGTATGGGTCATGCCCAGCGCCTGGGCCTTGGCGTTCATGGCGCGAATAAAGGCGTCATAGCCGCCGGGATAATGGTGGGCCAGGCTTGCGGCAGCGCGGTTTTCGGAGGACATCAGCGCCAGCAGCAGCATATTACGGCGGCTGATTTGGCTGTTCAGACGCACGCGTGAATAGATGCCTTTCATCTCCGGCGTGTGGCTGATATCCACGGTGAGCATCTCGTCTAACGGCAGATGCGCATCCAGCACCACCATCGCGGTCATCACTTTGGTGATCGACGCAATGGGGCGAACCAGATCCGGCTGGCTCTGGTAAATAATCTTTTTGCTGGCGAGATCAACGATCATCGCACTGCCGGAAGCAATTTCCGGCTGCAGGGCCGTCGCGGCCACGGGGGTTTTTGCTATCGCCTGGGGCGCAAAAGGCACAGCCAGAAGCAAGGTCAGGCTGAGCAAAGAAACTCGAAATTTCGGCATCGTGAGCATTCTGAAAAGTATTCTTGCACGTTATTAACGTACGCTGCGTCGCCGGGGAAACAGGCAACGCTGGCAAACCCTATCATACCCCGGCAGAACGCGACCTGACTAATAAGAATCGTGAGCAAATGCTGCATTGCCGGCATAAATATCCATTTATGCCGGCAATAGATTCACTCATCAAACGGTTCAGGCGACGGCCGCCTGAACCCTCAGCAACAGAATTAAAACAGTCGGTAGCCGTATCCCCAGAGAATAACGGTTATCGCCAGCAGGACTTCAAGCACCAGCACCCCGATGGCCAGGGTGGAACTGGCAAAGCTGAGCCCCTCCTCTTTATTAATGCTCAGGAAGGTCGGGATGCCGAGATACAGCAGGTAGCCGGTGTAACACAGCGCGATCGTCCCCACCAGCGCACACAGCCAGACCAGCGGATAAAGCGCTACCAGCCCGCTGAGAAACAGCGGCGTGGCGACATACCCGGCAAACACCATGCAGCGTTTAAGCGATGGCCGCTGCGGATAGTTTCTGGCCATCCACCAGATAATCCTCCCCATCACCGCGACCCCGCCCAGCATCACGGCATAGAACACCACCGCCAGCGCCAGACCGGTCATCAGCGAAAGTTTTACCACGGTGCCATCGCCAAAGTTCCAGCCAAGCTGCGTGGTGCCGATAAAGGCGCAGATAACCGGAACCGCTGCCATGACCAGCACATGGTGCGTATAGTGGTGCGAAATCGTCTCGTTTTCGCTCTTGATAACGCTCATCTCTTGATTCGGATGAGAGAATAATCCCCAGACATGGTTCATAGCATCCCCCTTGTCACGGCCTCGTACAGCACTGATCCAAGTATAATTCACCCTGAGCGATTAGTTTATGTACAGCAATAAAAATGCGCTATTCGCGCAGGCAGTTTGCAGGCGACAGTGCGGAGAAAGCGCAGCGTAGGCGTAGTTCGTGGAGATTTGATGCGGCTGGCTCCCCTTTCGGGCCGCCATCGTTCGTTGTGAGCCCTGCCCTGCTGCAAAATGACGAGCAAAACCGACCTGATGAGAGAGACGCTTAACCTCGTTTTAAGCCCCAGGGTGTATGATTAACCCATTGATGATTGATCCCGTTGATTCTTCACGCTGCACAACCGGCACGATTGGTCGCCAGACATGCGCGGAAGCATAAGGGGTAAGGGAGTTTATTTTTGTATGGATATCAATAACCTGATTTCCCATTATGGCTACGCTGCGCTGGTCATTGGCAGCATGGCGGAAGGTGAAACCATCACCCTGCTGGGCGGCGTGGCCGCGCATCAGGGTTTATTAAAATTTCCCCTGGTCGTTATCTCCGTTGCCCTGGGCGGGATGATTGGCGATCAGCTGCTGTACCTGCTGGGCCGACGTTTTGGCGGCAAGCTGCTAAAGCGCTTTTCCCACCATCAGGCGCGGATACGCAAAGCGCAGCGCATGATTCAGCGCCGCCCCTATCTGTTTGTGATTGGGACCCGTTTTATGTACGGTTTCCGGGTCATCGGGCCGTTATTGATCGGCGCCAGCCGCCTGCCGCCCAAAGTGTTCCTGCCGCTGAATGTTCTCGGCGCGCTGGTGTGGGCGCTGATATTCACCACGCTGGGCTATCTGGGTGGGGAGGCCATTGGACCGTGGCTGCATCATCTTGATGCGCATCTGAAGCACTGGATTTGGCTGATTCTGGTGGTCGCGCTGGTGGTGGCCGCGCACTGGTGGTTCAGACGCCGCGAGGCGAAAAAGAAAGAGTAGCGGCAGCGGACAAAGCGCACCGGGGTATCCCCGATGCGCGGGTGAAGCCGGTCTGCGCCGGCAGTTTATTTTGTGGTCTGGTGGTAGCCGCCGCCCAACGCTGAGGTCAGCTGAATGCTGGCATCCAGCCACTGGCCGCGCAGGCGCAGCGCGGTAATACGCTCCTGCAGCGCAGGCAGTCTGGCCATACTGACACGTGACCCGGGAAGAATCCCGGCGCTCATGCGGGCCTCCGCCAGATTCACCGTCCGCTGCGCATCTTTTTCAACCTGCTGCTGCTGCTGGTTCTTCTCCATCAGAGTCTCAACCTGGCTGGCGGTCTTCGCCACCTGGTTCACCGCGTCAACAACCGCTTTGTTATATTTTGCCACCGACAGATTATTCTGCGCGCTGGCAATATCGAGGTTGGCATTCAGTCTGCCGCTATCAAAGACAGGCAGCGTCAAGCCAGCGGACAGCCCCATCTGCTGGGCGGAATGGCGGAACAGATCGCTGAGGTGCAGCGCATCCTGCTGCAGGAAGGCCATCAGGTTGATGTCCGGATAGAACGCCGCTTTCGCCGCATCAACCTCACTCAGCGAGGCCTCGATATACCAGTGGGCCACCTGCAGATCCGGGCGGCGCGCCAGCAGCTCATACCCCAACTCCGTCGGCATCTGCGCGCTCACCTGCGGCAGATTAACCGGATGCAGATTCAGCGCCTGACTCTGGCTGTTGGTCAGCGCCATCAGACGCGCTTCGATCTCTTTCATGTTGCCCGCAACGTCCGCCAGCTGCTGGTCGGTTTTACTGACATTGATATCGTTTTCAGCCCCTTCGGCCGAGTTGGTGATCCCGCGCTGATACAGCGCCTGGTCTACGCTGACAATATTATTCTGTTCGCTTTTCACCTGCTGGAGCACGGTTTTCACCGCGGCTTCGGTCTGCCACTGCCAGTAGAGTCGCGCCACGCTGCTGGCCAGCAGCTCGCGGGTTTGCGCCTCTTCCGCCACCTGCGCTTTGAGTTCACCGATGCGGGCTTTCACCAGCGCCCGGTTTTTCCCCCACAGATCGAGATCCCAGCCCGCCGTCAGGCCAAAGGTGCCGTTGGTGTACCAGGGCCCGGTATTGCCGTCGGTATCCGTTGCAAACGGCCCCATCAGCCCCTCCGCCGACATTTTCTGCCGTTCAACATTGGCAGAGAAATCCATCTCCGGTCCAAGACTGGCTTGCGACATACGTGCCTGGGCTTCCGCCAGCTTGATACGCTGATTGGCAATCTGCATATCCGGGGCATTTGCCAGGGCGCGCTGGATCAGATTATTCAGCTGCGGGTCGTGGTAATCCTGCCACCAGTTGCTTTGCGGCCAGCCGTTTTTAACCGCCGCGGGCAGATCCATTGACACATGAGAGGCAGGTGTCTGCTGCTGCGGCGGAGCGCCAATATCATGGGACGGCGCGCAGCCAGCCAGAGCGATGACCAGGGGGAACCCAGCCAATACGCTTTTTCTCAGAGTAAGATTCATTAGACAGGTCAGGTAACTAAACAAGGTTGGTTATACTAAGTTAAATGAAATTAAGCCGTTTAGTAAAGTGTGTGACTAAACACCTGGATAATTAAAAATAATCAAATAATTCATGGAGTGATAATGAGCCAGAATATCTACGATGATCCTGATTTTTTTGCAGGATATGCCACTCTCGACCGATCGGTAAAAGGGCTTGACGGCGCGCCGGAGTGGCCGGCCATTCAACGTATGCTGCCACCTTTACGCGGCCTGCGCGTCGTCGATCTCGGCTGCGGCTACGGCTGGTTTTGCCGCTGGGCGCGTGAACAAGGTGCCGCGCAGGTGATCGGCGTTGATCTTTCCAGCCGGATGCTCGACCGCGCGCGCGAAATGGGCCGGGGAGACGATATTGACTACCGCTGTGAAGATTTGCAGAGGCTGACCCTGCCGGCCGACTCATGCGAGCTGGTCTACAGTTCGCTGGCTCTGCACTATCTGCCCGATGTCGCCCCGCTGTTCGCCGTGATTTACCAGGCGCTGACCCCCGGCGGCACGCTGCTCTTTTCCGCTGAACACCCTGTCTACACCGCCCCGCTACGCCAGGGCTGGCAGAAAGATGACGCCGGGCAGAAAATCTGGCCGGTGAGTCACTATCAGCAAGAGGGAGAGCGAATCAGCAACTGGTTTGCCGACGGGGTGAAAAAACAGCACCGGAAGCTGGCCAGCTGGATAAACCTGCTGATTGCCGCCGGTTTTGTGATTGAGCATCTCGATGAATGGGGGCCAACGGCGGAGCAAATCGCCGCCCAGCCGGGGCTGGATGAGGAAAAAGAGCGGCCGATGATCTTTCTGCTGCGCGCCCGCAAGCCGGCATAATAAGCGCAAGGCCCGGAGAATATCCGCGCCTTGTGCGGGGTGAGGAGGCGATTTTAGCGACGGTGCTCGCCTCTCTGTCGGAGGGCGCTAACGCCTTGCCTGGCCACCAAAGCCATCAGGCAATCACTCTTTTAAGCTGCCGCCATGGCTGGCAATCACCTCTTTGTACCAGTAGAAGCTTTTCTTCTTGCTGCGCGCCAGGGTTCCGTTGCCGTTATCATCGCGATCGACGTAGATAAAGCCGTAACGTTTGGACATCTCCGCTTTCGAAGCGCTGACAAGGTCGATGGGCCCCCAGCTGGTAAAGCCCAGCAGCTCCACGCCGTCTTCAATGGCTTCTCGCGCCTGCACCAGATGGTCGTTCAGGTAGCTGATACGGTAGTCATCGTTAATGCTGCCGTCAGCTTCAACGGTATCTTTCGCCCCCAGTCCGTTTTCAACGATAAACAGCGGCTTCTGATAGCGATCCCACAGCACGTTAAGCAGCGTCCGCAGACCCAGCGGATCGATCTGCCAGCCCCACTCGGAGCTTGCCAGATGCGGGTTCGGCACCATGCTGAGAATATTGCCACGCGCCTTTTTGTTCAGCTCCTCGTCGGCGGTGACACAGCCGGTCATGTAATAGCTGAAGGAGATAAAATCGACGGTCTCTTTCAGCGCCGCGCGGTCGGCATCGGTGATGGTAATATTCATTCCCTGGTCGCGGAAGTAGCGCAGCATGTAGCCCGGATACTCGCCCCGGCACTGCACGTCGCCGAAGAACTGCCAGCTGCGATTCTGTTGCAGGGTTTCAAAGATGTCTTCCGGTTTACAGCTGAGCGGGTACATTAAACCGCCCAGCAGCATATTGCCGATTTTGCCCTCGGGCACTATCTCATGACAGGCTTTTACCGCCAGGGCGCTCGCCACCAGCTGATGGTGAATGGCCTGATAGACCGCCTCTTTACTGCTCCCTTCCGGCAGGCCGACGCCGGTCATCGGGGCATGCAAGGACATATTGATTTCGTTAAAAGTCAGCCACAGCTTGACCTTGTCTTTATAGCGGGCAAACACCGTTCTGGCGTAGCGTTCGAAGAAACCAATCACCTCGCGGCTACCCCAGCCGCCGTAGTTTTTCACCAGCGCCCACGGCATTTCATAGTGCGATAGCGTCACCAGCGGCGTGATATTGTGCTGAGCCATTTCAGCAAACAGCCGGTCGTAAAAGGCCAGCCCGGCCTCATTTGGCTCGGCATTGTCGCCGTCGGGGAAAATCCGCGTCCAGGCAATCGACACCCGCAGGCAGTTGAAGCCCATCTCCGCAAACAGACGGATATCTTGCGGGTAGCGATGGTAAAAATCGATCGCGATATCTTTGATACCGCTATCGCCCGGCACGCGTTCAACGACGTCGCCAAAGACGCCATGCGGCTGTACATCTGAGGTTGATAATCCTTTGCCATCTTCCAGATACGCGCCTTCCACCTGGTTTGCCGCGGTTGCGCCGCCCCATAAAAACGTCTGCGGGAATCTCTTCATCTTTCTCTCCTCTGATTAATGGCTGACGGACAACAGCGGCTGGCCGGCATCAACCACGCTGGTGGATTCGATGTCTACGGAACGATAATCGTCGCTGTTGCTGATAATAATCGGGGTCGCCAGGTCATAACCGGCGTCCAGAATGGCCTGGCGATCAAATTCGAGCAGCAAATCACCGGCTTTGACCTTATCGCCTTCTTTAACATGGGCGGTAAACGGCGCGCCATCGAGTTTCACGGTGTCAATACCGACATGGATTAACAGCTCAATGCCGCTATCGCTGAGCAGGCCAATCGCGTGCCTGGTCTGAAATAGTGACGCCACCTCTCCGGAGAACGGCGCAATCACTTTGCCGACGGCGGGAATGATCGCCACGCCTTTTCCCAGCAGACCGCTGGCGAAGGTGCTATCGGGGACCTGATCCAGCGCCAGTACGGTACCGGACATCGGGGCAAGAATATCGTTTTCCGATACCGGGGCAAGCGGAACGTCCGCTGCTTCCGTCCGGCTCACCGGCAGTCCGGCGATAAAGGTCAGCGCGCAGGAGATAACCAGTGCAGCCACGATACCAATCGCTCCGCCCCATACGGTGTCGTCGATCCCGTGCGGCGGAATCATCTGCGCGAGGGTGAAAATATTGGCAAAGCCAAAGGAGTAGACGTGGCTGTCGCTCAGCCCAACGATGGCTCCACCGATGGCACCGGCCACACAGCCAAAGATAAACGGGCGACGCAGCGGCAGAGTCAGGCCATAAATCGCCGGTTCGGTGATGCCAAAGATCCCGGCGGATACCGCAGAGCCGGCCAGCACTTTTTGCCGCGCATCGCGGGTGCGCAGGAATATTCCCAGCGCCGCCCCGACCTGCCCCATCACCGCCGGCAGCAGCATCGGCAGCATCGAGTCCTGTCCCAGCACCGTCAGATTATTAATCATCAAGGGGATCAACCCCCAGTGCAGGCCAAAAATAACGCATACCTGCCACAGCGCCCCCATCGCCGCGCCCGCCAGCCACGGCGCGACCGTGTAGATAATCTGGTAGCCGTGGGCCAGCAGTTGACTTAGCCAGGTGGCCACCGGACCGATAGCGAGGAAGGTCAGCGGAACCACTACGGCGATGCAAAACAGCGGCGTAAAGAAGTTTTTCATTGCTGAAGGGAGCAGCGCATTGCTTTTGCGCTCCAGCCAGCAGCTCACCCACGATGCGAGGATAATCGGGATCACCGAGGAGCTGTAGTTGATAAAGGTCACCGGAATGCCGAGAAAGTACGCCGCCTCCGAGCCGGGCTGCTGGGCCGCATCAAAAGCCTGAATCATCATCGGATGGGTCAACGCCCCGCCGATCACCATGGTAATAAACGGATTACCGCCGAATTTTTTCCCGGCGGTATAGCCCAGAAACAGCGGGAAGAAAAAGAACAGCGCGTCGCTGGCGGCAAACCAGATTTTATAGGTCCCCTGCTGCGGAGTCAGCCAGCCGCAAACCACCGCCAGCGCCAGCAGCCCTTTCAGGATCCCCGAGGCCGCCAGTACGCCGATAAACGGCGTGAAAATGCCGGAAACCACATCAATCACCTGGCCAAGCACCGAGGTTTTGTCCCCGGAACTGGCCACCGGTTCGCTGTCGTCCGTCAGACCCGCTTCATTGCGTACCGCCTGCCAGACATCGTGGACGTGGTTACCGATCACCACCTGAAACTGGCCGCCGCTTTCCACCACCATGATGACGCCAGGGTTTGTCTTCAGTCCTTCCGCGTCCGCCTTCTTGTTCTCTTTGAGCTTAAAGCGCAGCCGTGTGGCGCAGTGAACCAGACTCACGATATTCTCTTTGCCACCAACCCGGCTAAGAATATCCTGCGCGAGTGCTTTATATTCCATGCTGTTTTCCTTACTTCCGCTGCCCGCAGGCAACCGTGACTGAGTATAAAAATAAAAAAAACCCGAGAACCACGCCGGATATGGCGTCGCGCTCAGGTTTTGCCTGCGTTATGCAGTAACAATCCAGTTTTCAGATAAAGGGAGTTAACGCCCTTCTTTTCTCACCCGCTCGATATGGATGGCGAGAAACATAATTTCTTCCGTCGTCAGCGACCGCTGATAGCTTTTCTGTAGATGAATCGCGACGGTTTCTGCACATTTCCACGCTTTGGCGTAGTTATCTTTCACCGCACTGTGCAAGGTGACATCATCATCTGCGACCACCGTGCGCGTCAGCATCCGCTGGGCGAAAAACTTCAGGTGAGTGACAAAGCGCTGGTAGCTCAGCGACTCTTCGTCATAGTTCAACTGCAGTTGATACTTCACCAGCTGCAGGATTTCCTGCATTACCCGGGTGACATGCATCACTTCCGGCATTTCGCTGTTGAGCTGCGCGGTGACCAGGTGCAGCGCAATAAACCCGGCCTCATCTTCGGCGAGCTCAACGCCGAGCCGCCTGGCGATAATCGCCCGCGCCTCCTGTCCGAGCTCAAATTCCTTCGGATAAAGCCGCTTAATTTCCCACAGCAGTACGTTGCGGATCGTCACCCCATTCTTTTGCCGTTCAATGGCAAAATGGCAGTGATCGGTCAGGGTGATATACAGGCTCTCCTGCAACTTACCTAACCGCCCGCGCGCCAGTTCAATAATCCGATCGCAGGTGGTCATCACTTCTAACGGTATCTGACTGAGTAATTCACCTAAACGGCCAACCAGTTCATCGCTCTGTAGCGCGAAGATCTTTTCAATTTTACTTTCGTCCAGTGAGTCGCCGACGCGTTTCTGAAAGGCTAGCCCTCGCCCCATCACCACCTGTTCGCGTCGCTGCTCATCTAAAACAACCACCACATTATTATTAAGAACTTTGGCGATTTGCATATGAACCCCAGAAACAAAAAAACCTGACCCCCGACAAATGCCGGGAAATCAGGTTTTGCCTGCCGAAGCAGTAGCAATCCAACACCCGCACTGTAGCAATTTCTTCCGCCGTCTCAACCCGCGAAGCAGAAAAACGTGATACGGATCGCGACTAATCCACTTATCTACTCCGGTTGTGGTAACGAGCGCTGCTCAAAGGCGCGGTATTCCAGCGAATAAAACGACGCCTGTCGCCGATGGTAGGCGGAATCCACGCAGCCAATACCGACAAACGCGCCGGTAAATTCGCCATAGCGGCTGTATTCATCAGAAAACAAGGCGGTGCTGTAGGTCTGGCCTATGGCGTGGAAGGTCTGATTGTCTGGCGACCAGAAAAACCGCGTCGACTTTCCGTCAATCGCCAGCCGCAGATAAACCGGGCCATCCACGCCGGACACCGTTGCCAGATGATCTTCCCGCTTCAGACCGTTATCGACATGAATAATATAAAAACGTGAGCAGCGCTGCCGATCGTCAAAGGTTTTCTGCAGGAACAGATAGTTCATGTTGTCGTAGTACAGCACCAGTCCGGCGCTGTGCTGGAACACCTCGGGTTGAAAATCCATGCATGCCGTCAGCGTGGCGTACACCGAGGTCAGTTTCCGCGCCAGCAGACTGACGCGGTTCTCAGAACACAGCGACTCCTGACCGCGTAGCGACAGATACCCTTCTTCGGGCGCATAGCGCGTGAAGTCCGCAGCCGGAATGCGCGGCGCATACCACTCCGGCGACAATCCCTGCGCAGAAAAATCAACCTGCTCAACCCGTTCAGCCTGCTCATCAACCGCGGTCGATGGCCCTATTTCGACATATTCCTGCGCCAGGTTGCCGCCCGCACTCAGGCGCAGCCACCCCTCCGGAGTCCAGCGCATTTTTTGAAGTGCGGTCTCTCGTCCCAGCGTACAAGCCAGTTCCGGAAGCAGCGGTCGGGCGCACAGGTGGGCTACGATGACATTCCCATGATCATCTTCGACATAGCTGGCGTGACCGGATTTTTGCAGCGCCGATGCCGGATTAAAACACTCCCGCCGCAGATAGTCTTTATCAAACGCCGATGCGGAGGTTTTCTCGATATGCACCGGCTTTTGCAAATCCTCCGCTCGCGCCGAGGTTAGCAGCGGGCTTTGCGGATCTTTTTCATAAGGGCCCAGAATATGCCGCGCCCGTCCGAGGGTTACGCAGTGGCCGTAGCCAGTGCCGCCCTCGGCGCACATGATGTAATAATAGCCATTGCGCCGGGTGATATGCGCCCCTTCCGCCATGCCATACACCCCTTGCCAGATCCGCTGCGGATAGCCAACCGGCGCTTTCGCCAGCGGATCGTACTCCACGATCGAGATCGCCCCGCTATAGTCATCCCGGGTCTCCCAATCGACGGCGACGATCCATTTTCTACCGTCATCGTCGTGGAAAACAGAGGCGTCATAGCCCACGGAGTGGATATAGACCGGCTCGCTCCATGGACCGCTAATCTCCGCGGCGGTGACCAGATAGTTATCGACATCAAAATAGCGGCCATTCATGGCGTTCATGATGCCGTAAACCACGTAAAAGAGCTGGTCGGCTTCACACCAAGTGAGACACGGCGCCCAGATACCTTTGGCGGAGCGCAGTTTGCGCAGATCCAACGTTTGCGGATCGTTGAGCACATGGGTGCGTAACGTCCAGTTCTCTAAATCGGTGGAATGATAGACCGGAATACCGGGAAACCATTCGAATGACGAAACGGCAATATAATAGTCAGCGCCCCGCCGACAGATTGCCGGATCAGGATTAAAACCACCTAATACTGGATTTTTAATCATTAACCACGTCCTTTTTAAATTATAACGTACTGGTTTTTTCCACCATCGCCAGCGAGCGATCGGATAAAGAATAACGGCGCATAATGAGCACCAACGCCAGCACCAGAACCGCCGGTAATATGGTAAAAATTAATTTAATTGTCAGAATTGCCGCCTGCGGTTGCTGCGCCGCGCCACCGATATAATCACTCCATGACAATAGCCAGCCCATCAGCGCACCGCCGATTGCAATACCTAATTTGATGGCAAAAAGATTGGTTGAAAAAACGATACCACTCATTTTCTTACCGGTATCTCTTTCAATCGCATCAACGACATCCGAAAGCATCGCCCACTGCAATGGCGTGGCCGCCAGTTGAATAAAATTAATCGCAATAATAAAAGCAAAAATAATGATTAGCGACGACTGGGAAAAGAAATAGAGCAGCGCCAGTAATATCGCCTCGAGCAACATCGCCAGCTTAAATCCCCGAACCTTATCCATGCCACGAAAAATATAGACCGATAAAATGGTCCCGGCCAACCCGGAAACAATTGATATGGTGATCATCATGCTGCTCAGATCGCTGCGTCGCAAAACGTAATTACAGAAGTAAATAATGATCCCCATTTTAAAGATAACCGCGACCAGATTGACGACGTTAAGCGTAAAGAGGATGCGCCAGTCCCGGTTTTTCAATAATATACGCAGATCCTGCAACAGACTCCCGCGATTGGCATCGATTGTCGCGATCGAGGTCTCTTTGGTCAGGAAGAAACAGAGGTAAAACAAAATAATGCCCAGGCTGCTAATCAGCACCATGGCATAAAAATAGCCATTCTGGATATTTCCTTTCCCCAGCCATGCCACCGCAGGAAGCGCGGCCACTGAGACTAATAGCCCGCCTGCGGAGCTCATGGCGAAGCGCCAGGATTGCAACGATACCCGTTCGACGGAGCTCTGGCTGATATTGTTAATCATCGCGCAATAGGGAACATTAATGGCGCTATATAACAGCGATAGCAGGGTATAAGAACAATAGGCGTAAATCAGCTTGCCGGTATAGGAAAAATCAGGCGTGTAAAAGGTCAGCATGCACATTACGCCAAACGGAATCGCAAACCACAGCAAATAAGGACGAAACTGGCCATATTTAGTGCGCGTGCGGTCAGTCACCGCGCCGATCCCCACATCAAAAAAAGCATCAATTACCCGAACGGCTAAAAACATCGTCCCCATATGCGCCGGTGACAAACCAAATATATCCGTATAAAAATAGGCCATAAATAACATGATGGATGACCATACCAAATTACAGGCGGTGTCTCCAAGTCCATAGCCCATTTTCTGATACCAGTTTAATGGCATTATTCTGTTCATTGATGATAGCCCCATACAAAGAAAGGTTGTTGCTGCTGACAAGGCCATTGTAGTCCCGTCGCCTCCCTCAATATGTATAAATAGAGGATAGCTATATAATAAAAGTGAACCTGCCCTGTGATGGCTATCGCATTTACATTAAGAACGCTTTTTGTTTTATTTGCCGATCGGCATATAGTATAAAAAAGGAGGCGTTTTATGCATGATGACCCGGTAACATATGAAAATATCATTACGCTGACCCAAGAACTCTACTACCTGCAGCAATATCAGCTCCCCGAGTATTCTGGCGATGATGTAAAGACACATTTTCACTTTATGTATGAATTAATGTGGTTCGATCGTTCCTGTGGTTATTTTGGCATCAACGATCGGCAGATCCCGATAAAAAACGGCACGCTGATTTTCGTTCCGGCGCTGATCCCCCATGCGATGTACCTGACCCCCGAGTACAATCACAACCGCTATCTGTTCCAGTTTGAATTTGATTTTCTCAATCCGCTGGCGGTGAGCCATTTTTCCCGACAAAAGGATCGCATCCGGGTTCTGTATCCGGATCCCGCGACCGGCGGGCAGTTGACGGCACTGTTTGACTGGGCCGTGAGTCTGGGAAAGAAAGCGGATAACCAGGCGGTATTTTTGAAAAGCATCGCTCTGCTGATGGAGTTCGTGTTCTCCCTGGACCACGATGATGAGACGTTCCCCCATGCTCCCGGCAGTGACTTTGTGAGCAGAGTGCGGCAATTAGTGTATGAGATTGAAGAGCATAAAGCCTGGGAGACCACCACGCTGGAGGCGGCGCAGCGGTGCCAGGTATCGAAGTCCTACTTTTCGCGCATGTTTAAGCAGCTGTTTAACATGACGTTCAAAGAGTATATTTTTCTGCGTAAGCTCAAGGTGGCGGTACAACTGCTGACCTCCAGCCAGCTAAAAATCGTTGATGTAGCCCAAACCGCGGGCTTTACCGATAGCGCCTATTTCTGTTTACGCTTCCGCCAGCACCTCGGCTGCACGCCGCTGGAATTTCGCGACCGTCTGGATAACCGACGCGTCGGATAACACCCGCCCGTACGGCGGGCAGATGTCCGTCGGCCCGTCGATTCAGAAAGTCACCACGGTTTTCCACTCGATTACCCAGGCATCCTGAGTCTGAGCGACGCCGCCCGGGCGATGCCAGTACTGCAGGCCTGGCTGCAGCTCAAGCCACGAAACCGGACGCAGGCGGTAGTACAGTTCAGCATTCACCGAATGCCCGGCCACCGGCTGATAGTTCGCCGCGTAGTAGTCCGTAGCTCCGCTGACCTCATTCATATACTGCTGGTTGCGCGCATAATGGTTGCTCATATCCATCCAGGTCAGGCCAAAGCCCAGCCAGTCTTGCGGGCGGGCGTCAAAGAGGCCGCGATAGCGCATTGATGCGGCCACGGAGGTATGGATGTAGTTGCTGCGCTGATCGCTATAGCTGCCGCTCAGCGAGACGCTCATCCCGCGGTCAGGGTCGTCGACATGGCGGGTTATCTGCTGGTTCATCCCGGCATACAGAAACCAGGTGCTATCGTGTTGCGCATATCCTTGTGGGTCAGTGGCTCCGGGGCCGCCGGATTTTCCGGTATACAGATCGCTCTGCGGCGCGTTGGTGTAGAGCACACCGAGGTTATACGCGCCGGAGAGGCCGTTGATTACCGGCCGCGCTTCAATCTCTACCGGCAGCAGAATGCCTTTACTGCCTTTTGTCGACCAGCTCCACGCGTGGCTGCGGGAGGAGGCCTCCGGGTTTTGCTCCATGACACCGCCCTTCAGCGTCAGCGTCGGGGTCAGCTTATATTCCACGGTCGTTCCCCAGGTATGGACGTTCCAGTTGTTCCAGGTCATCGAGTTGGCGGACTTACCGCCGCACTGTGAAAGCAGCTGGAAATCGCAGGGGATAATCTGATCGAAGGTCTGCACCTTATTCATCATGCCGATACGCCACGTCAGACGGCGGTCATCGAAGCTACGGGCAAAGGTCAGCCAGCCAAGACGAGTAATCGACTGACCTCCCCAGCTCTCCTGCGCCAGATCGTTAAAATTAACCCGCGGATCCTGTAACCGCTGGGTGGTCAGGTTGTCATCGTGGTTACGGTTAACGATATTTCCCTCGATGCGTGCATCCGGGATCCCGGTCCAGCGCTCCAGGTCCTGCGTAAAGGTCAGAGCGACCTGATCGATATAAGCCAGCTGTTTGTCATGATTATATCCGCCACCGGCGTTGTAACCCATTTCATTGAGGTAACCGAGATTATAATTAAATCCGTTATCTTCAAGGATTGGACGAATCCCTGACATCTCTCCGAGCAGACCTTTTTGCGGGTTCTCAAAACCTAATACCGTACCGTTCCATTTTTCCGTTTCCGCGGCAAAAGCGCCGGGAGTTAACAGAGAAAATGTCACTATCAACAGGAGGTGATTTATTTTTTTGTTGTGCATAATGATATCCGTTGTGACTGAATAAGGGTAATAGCTGGCCCCAGGCAATAAACCCGCCCGTTTTTGGTCTTTATATTTATTTTTTCAATACCTGGCCCGCCAGCCATTCAACTGCTTTGTTGAAGCAACCGGACAGGTCATAACTTATTGTTTTAAATAACCATTTTATTCCTCAAAAATAAAAGGCAAAAAAAAACCTAAGCACTCCAGCCACGAATGGCGGAAGTGCTTAGGTTTTGCCTGTATCAGTAGCAACCCTGAATATATGATTAGCACGATATCACTCAGCGACAGAAATTCCCATCAGCAGATGGTCCCGAAGTAATAAAGTGTGAGCGATTTAACAATCTTTCCTAATAACGGGCAATGGCTCCCGCAATGTCCGCCGAGGTTTTCAGCGTGCGTATTTCATTAAACACGACCAGCGCCTCATCATATTCTTTGCGCAAATAACTGAGCCACTGTTTAATTCGCGCAACATGATACAGCCCGGTATCGCCCTGTTTTTCCAGACGCGTATATTTTTTCAGTAGCTCCACGACCTGCGGCCACGGCATGCGCGGTTCATTATATTTGATGACCCGGCTTAAATTTGGCACGTTCAGCGCGCCGCGACCAATCATCAGCGAGTCGCAGCCGGTGACCGCCAGACACTCCTGTGCGCTTTGCCAGTCCCAGATTTCGCCGTTAGCGACAACCGGAATTGACAGCCGCTGGCGGATTTCGCCAATCGCCGCCCAGTTGATCCGCTCCGCTTTATAAGCGTCTTCTTTCGTGCGTCCATGAACCACGAGCTCCGTCGCGCCGGCCTGCTCTACCGCATCGGCAATTTCGAACTGGCGTGCGCCGCTGTCCCAGCCCAGGCGAATTTTGACCGTCACCGGCAGATGATCCGGTACCGCTTCACGCATCGCTTTTGCGCCACGATAAATAAGCTCCGGATCTTTAAGCAGCGTCGCCCCGCCGCCGCTGCCGTTCACCAGCTTTGACGGACAGCCGCAGTTCAAGTCGACGCCCCAGGAGCCCAGCTCCACCGCCCGCGCGGCATTTTCCGCCAGCCATTGCGGATATTGTCCCAGCAGCTGCACCCGGACGCGGGTGCCGGAAGGCGTGCGGCTTTGATGATGGAGTTCCGGGCACAGTTTATAGAACGATTTTACCGGCAGCAGCTGATCCACCACCCGCAGAAACTCGGTGATGCAGAGATCGTAATCGTTAACCTCGGTCAGCAACTCGCGCACCAGCGAATCGAGCACGCCTTCCATCGGCGCCAGTAATACACGCATATTGTTACCCGGAAAAAAAAGAGGCGCTATGGTAGCGCCTCTGTGCGTCGGTTGAAAGATCTCAATGTGGCTCGGCTGCACTTACCGGTCGAAACGTGCGATAAGGCAGGGATAGCGCCATGCGTATCAGGCTTAATTTGCCGCGCAGCGAACAGCAGGGTTGTGCCGGAGCGGCGGGGCTAAAGCGCGGTCCCCCCGCTCTCCCTGAGCTGTTTTCACTATTATTTATCGCAGGATTCATCAACATGCATTCCGCATGCCCGAAGGTTCCATTACTCTATTCAATCTATGCCTGGAATTCATGATGTGATCGGTAGCACATTTCAAGGTTTAATTGTATGATGAATACGGTTCATCAAGGGTTATTACCATGAGTAAATCGCTGAATATTATCTGGCAGTACCTGCGGGCTTTTGTCCTGATCTATGCTTGTTTATACGCCGGGATTTTTATTGCTTCCCTGCTGCCCATTACCATTCCCGGCAGCATCATCGGCATGCTGATTTTGTTCGTTCTTCTGGCGCTACAGATTATGCCGCCGAAATGGGTCAACCCCGGCTGCAACATCTTGATTCGCTATATGGCGCTGCTGTTTGTGCCCATCGGCGTTGGCGTCATGCAATACTGGGATCTGCTGCGTGCGCAGCTTGGCCCGGTGGCAATCTCCTGCACGATCAGTACATTAGTGGTCTTCCTGGTGGTGAGCTGGAGCTCACATCTGGTTCACGGCGAGCGTAAAGTGGTCGGTCAAACAGAGGACGTCAAAGATGATGCATGAAATCTGGTGGTCCTTGCCGCTGACGCTGATCGTTTTTTTCCTCGCCCGCAAGCTGGCCGCGCGGTTTAAATTTCCGCTGCTAAATCCTCTGCTGGTGGCGATGGTCGTGATCATCCCCTTTTTGTTACTCAGCGGTATCTCCTACGATCGCTATTTTCAGGGCAGTAAAATTCTCAACGATTTACTTCAGCCTGCGGTTGTGGCGCTGGCCTTCCCGTTGTATGAGCAGCTGCACCAGATCCGCGCCCGCTGGAAATCGATCATTACGATCTGCTTTATCGGTAGCGTCGTCGCGATGGTGACCGGCACCACCGTTGCGCTGCTGCTCGGGGCGACACCGCAAATCGCCGCGTCCATTATGCCGAAATCGGTCACCACGCCGATTGCTATGGCGGTCAGCGGGAGCATTGGCGGTATTCCGGCCATCAGCGCGGTGTGCGTTATTTTCGTGGGGATTCTCGGCGCGGTTTTTGGCCACAGCCTGCTTAACCTGATGCGCATTCGCACCAAAGCCTCGCGCGGCCTGTCAATGGGGACCGCATCGCATGCCCTGGGAACCGCCCGCTGCGCGGAGCTGGATTATCAGGAAGGGGCGTTCAGCTCCCTGGCGCTGGTGCTGTGCGGGATTATCACGTCGCTGGTGGCCCCCTTTTTGTTCCCGCTGATTCTGGCTATCGTGGGATAAATGTGATTTACATCACATTTATTGGTGCAACATAAACATGTTGCATAAACAATGAGATATTAATCACATATACGGGCTACCCCCGCCCGTACACTAGATTCCCATTACATTGTTATGAGGCAACGCCATGCACCCACGTTTTCAAGCTGCTCTTCCCCTTCTGGCGGCAGACCTGCAAGCGGCCATCGCACCAATGCTGATCGACCCGCACTTCCCGGCTTTGCTGGATGCCAGCCAAGTCGCGACGCTGCGGAACGCAACGGGCCTTGATGAAGACGCGCTGGCCTTTGCGCTGCTGCCGCTCGCGGCGGCCTGTGCGCGCGCCGACCTCTCCCATTTTAACGTGGGCGCCATCGCTCGCGGCATTAGCGGTAGCTGGTATTTTGGCGGCAACATGGAGTTCCTCGGCGCCACGATGCAGCAAACCGTGCACGCCGAGCAAAGCGCCATTAGCCACGCGTGGCTGCGCGGCGAACAGTCGCTGAATGCCATTACCGTCAACTACACCCCCTGCGGTCACTGTCGTCAGTTTATGAATGAGCTGAACAGCAGCCAGGTCCTGCGTATTCATCTGCCGGGTCGCGAAGCGCATTCGCTGCAGCACTATCTGCCGGATGCCTTCGGTCCGAAGGATCTCGAGATTAAAACGCTGCTGATGGATGAACAGGATCATGGTTTCCCGCTGACCGGCGACACTCTGGCGCAGGCGGCCATTCAGGCAGCCAACCGCTGCCATATGCCCTACAGCCACTCACCTTCCGGCGTGGCGCTGGAGTTGAAAGACGGCACCATTTTCGCCGGTAGCTATGCGGAAAACGCGGCGTTTAACCCGACGCTGCCGCCGCTGCAGGGAGCGCTCAACCTGCTGAGCCTCAACGGATATGACTATCCGGATATTCAGCGCGCCATTCTGGCTGAGAAAGCCGATGCGGCGCTGATTCAGTGGGATGCAACCGTCGCAACGCTGAAAGCGTTGGGTTGTCACAATATTGATCGCGTCCTGCTCGGCTAAATGACCCGCCATGCGGGCTCCATCGGCCCGCATTGTTGAAAATCCCCGCAATTAAACGATGGTTTCTTGCTCTTGCCCGGCGGGTAAAGTAGCCTGATAGCTCCATTGTCCACATGAGTCAGGTGAATGTTAAAGCGTGTGTTATACAGCCTGTTAGTCCTGTTCGGCCTGCTGCTGTTGACCGTGCTGGGTCTTGACCGTTGGATGAGCTGGAAAACCGCTCCCTATATCTATGATGAACTCCAGGATCTGCCCTACCGCCAGGTGGGGGTGGTGCTCGGCACCGCCAAGTACTATCGCACCGGAGTGATTAATCAGTATTATCGCTATCGTATTCAGGGGGCGCTGAACGCTTACAATAGCGGCAAGGTGAACTACCTGCTGCTCAGCGGCGATAATGCGCTGCAAAGCTACAACGAACCGATGACCATGCGCCGCGATTTAATCAAAGGCGGCGTCGACCCCGCCGATATCGTGCTCGATTACGCCGGGTTCCGTACCCTCGACTCTATCGTGCGCACCCGCAAGGTTTTCGATACCAACGACTTTATTATCATTACCCAGCGCTTCCACTGCGAACGAGCGCTGTTTATCGCCCTGCATATGGGGATCCAGGCGCAGTGTTACGCCGTACCTTCGCCGAAAGATATGTGGAACGTGCGTTTACGCGAGTTTGGCGCCCGGTTTGGCGCGCTGGCAGATTTATACGTGTTCAAACGCGAACCCCGCTTTTTAGGGCCGCTGATACCGATACCAACTTTGCAGGAAGTGCCTGAGGGAGCGCAGTCCTATCCTGCCGTCACGCCAGAACAGCTGCTGGAACTGCAAAAGAGTAAGTGACGGTCGTTGATGACGGTATGCTTTCCCCCGGCCCGTTCGCCATCCCCTTCTGCAGAATGCCGCCTTGCGCGGTAAGCCGTTTATCGTAGCCTGGTTCAGGTAAACGGTAGTTTGGGCTAAGCGCACTCTACGACATGTCCCCCAACAACCGGACTGAGGCCGCGGCAACAATCTCCCACTGTCGCCCAGGCCGTGATCAAAAGACGAAAAAAAGCCCGCGCCAATGGCGCGGGCAGGATAACAACGGACGATTATTTTTTGCGCGCGTATTTCAACGAATCCAGCGCCACGGCGAAGATAATGATCGCCCCTTTGATGATGTACTGCCAGTAGGGGTTTACGCCGATATAGGTCAGGCCGTAGTTGATAACGGTGAAGATGATCACCCCGGTCACCACACCAAGCACCGTACCCACACCGCCGCTGAACGACACGCCGCCGACGACGCAGGCCGCAATCGCATCCAGTTCATACATAAAGCCGAGGTTGTTGGTGGCCGAACCGATACGCCCGGCCTCCAGCAGACCGCCAAAAGCATAGAACACACCGGACAGGGCATAAATCATCAGCAGGTTCAGCGCCACGTTCACGCCAGAAACCTTCGCCGCTTCCGGGTTACCGCCGATGGCAAAAATATTTTTACCAAAACGGGTTTTATTCCACAGGATCCACACGAAGAACACCGCAATCGCCGCGTAGAACGTAATGTACGACAGGCGGAACGATCCCAGCGCGATAAACCCTTGCGCGAAGTGCGAGAAGTGGCTGTCAAAGCCGGAAATAGGCGATGCGCCGACAAAATCGTAGTACAGGGAGTTGATGCCGTAGACAATGATCATCGTACCGAGGGTGGTGATAAACGGCGTCACGTTCAGATACGCGATAATGATCCCGTTAATCAGCCCGATAACCGCACCGATCGCGCAGACCAGCAGGATCACCAGCGGAATCGGCATGGTCGCCATCTCCGGGAACACCTTGTTGGCATTATCGACCGCCTGGAGCATGGTTGCGGCGATAACCGCCGCCAGCCCGACCTGGCGACCGGCAGAGAGGTCGGTACCCTGGGTCACAATCAGCCCGGCAACGCCGAGCGCGATAATAATACGCACCGAAGACTGAGTCAGGATGTTACTCAAGTTCAGCAAACTTAAGAACGTCGGGTCCTGGAAAATAATAATCGCCAGCAAAACCAAAAGAACAACGTAAATCCCACCGTCTTTCAGGTACGTGAGAAAACTTTTTTTATTTAACGCACTCATGAGAAGCCCCTGCTCTTAAAGATGCAACGACGCAAGACGTAAAATTTCGTTCTGCGTAGTAGTTTTTGTCTCAACAATTCCGGCAACAAGACCGTTGCTCATAACCAGAATACGGTCGGTAATACCCAGCAGCTCCGGCATCTCGGAGGAAATAATGATGATCCCTTTATTTTTCTTCGCCAGCTCAGCAATCAGCTGATAAATTTCGAACTTCGCGCCAACATCAATCCCGCGCGTGGGTTCATCAAGCATCAGAATTTCCGGCTGGGTTAAAAGCCAGCGACCAATAATAACCTTTTGCTGGTTACCACCGGACAACGAACCAATTTGCGTATGCTGGCCGGGGGTTTTCACGCGCATCGAGTCAATCACCCACTGGGTATCGCTTTTCATGCGGGAATTGTCCAGCAGACCCACCTTGTTTTTATATTTCTTAATATTAGAGATCAGCGAGTTAAAGCCGATATCCAGATAAGCATAAATACCGGTGGAACGGCGTTCTTCGGTGACTAACGCAAAACCATGGTTAATTGCTTCATTCGCGCTATGGTTATTGATCTTCTTGCCGTGCAGCGTAATCGTGCCGCCTGATTTTTCGCGGATCCCGAAAAGTGTTTCGACAATATCGGTACGCTTCGCTCCCACCAGCCCGGCGATACCGAGGATCTCTCCTTTTCGCAGATCGAAGGAGACATCGCGAATCGATGGCTGACGCAGCGAGGTCAGGTTGCGCACTTCCAGAATGGTTTCACCCGGCGTATTGTGCTTCTCCGGGAAGCGCTGGGTTAACGAGCGCCCCACCATCATGGCGATGATCTTATCCATATCCAGGCCTTCCAGCGGCTGGGTGGCAATCCACTGACCATCACGCAAAATCGTTATTTCATCGCACAGCTGGAAGATCTCTTCCATCTTGTGAGAAATATAGACAATACCGCAGCCGCGTTCTTTCAGCTTACGGATAATCTTAAACAGGTGATTAACTTCTTTCTCCGTCAGTGATGACGTAGGCTCATCCATAATGACAATTTTCGCGTCATAAGAAAATGCCTTGGCGATTTCAATCATCTGCATCTGCGATACTGATAACGTGCCGACGCGGGCGCGCGGATCGATATCAATATCCAGTTCATCAAATATCCCCTTGGTATCGCGATACATTTTTTCCTGATCGACAAACACGCCTTTAGTGGGATAACGCCCCAGCCACATGTTGTCCATCACCGAACGTTGCAATACCAGGTTTAACTCCTGGTGAACCATAGAAATACCGTTTTCCAACGCTTCTTTCGCTGAATGGAAATCGATCTCTTTTCCCTGAAAAAGAATACTACCGGAATCTTTTTGATAGATTCCAAAAAGGCATTTTAATAATGTCGACTTACCTGCACCGTTCTCTCCCATTAATGCATGAATAGAATGAGGACGGACTTTCAGATTGACATTATCGAGTGCCTTGACGCCAGGAAACGATTTGTTGATATTGCTCATTTCCAACAAGAATTCGCCTGACCGTTCGCTATTATTGCTGACCATAGTTATACCTGGCTGCGTTCATGCACACCCCTACCGACGCATACGCGTCGCCATCAGGGTCGGGTTCTGTATCAGGAATAATCGGGCGTGAATATCCGGGATATTTCAGGTTGCCGCCGCCTTCGCTTTTCGGCAACCCGACCTGTTCCGGGAGAACTCACGCCCGTAACTCAATAATTATTTACCGATAAACTGGCTCAGATTGTCTTTATCTACGCCAACATAAGGTACGCGGACGATCTTATTCTCAATCTTCCAGTTAGTACCCGCTGCCGCTTCTTTACCATCGGCCAGGTTTTTCGCCAGATCGAAGGTCGCCTTCGCCTGGTTGTTAGCATCGTTCAGCACCGTACCGGCCATAGCGCCAGATTTTACCAGCGCCAGCGCTTCAGGCAGGGCATCGACGCCGAATACCGGAATGCTGCTCTTATTGTGGGCCTTCAGCGCTTCAACCGCGCCCATTGCCATCGCATCGTTGTTGGCGATAACCACTTCAATTTTGTTAGCGTTCGGACCAGACAGCCAGGCATCCATCTTATCTTTCGCCTGAGCGGTATCCCACATCGCGGTGTCCATCTGCAGCTGCTGAGTCTTCAGACCTTTGTCATTCAGCTCTTTCACCACGTAGGTGGTACGCGCTTCAGCATCCGGGTGGCCCGGCTCGCCTTTCAGCAGGACATACTGAATCTGACCGTCTTTGTTCAGATCCCAGTTCGGATTGGCTTTCCAGTGCTTGGCAATCAGGTCGCCCTGAATAATCCCGGACTCTTTGGAGTCAGTACCGACGTAGAAGGCTTTGTCATAGCTGTCCAGCGCTTTGCGGGATGGCTCTTTGTTAAAGAACACCACCGGTACGTTCTGGCCGCGCGCTTTTTCGATAACGGTGCCAGCCGCTGCCGGGTCCACCAGGTTAATCGCCAGCGCCTTCACCCCTTTTGCCAGCAGGACGTCAATCTGATCGTTCTGTTTGGACTGGTCATTCTGCGAGTCATTCATCAGCAGCTGAACGTCCGGCGCTGATTTGCCGTCTTTCTCAATCGCCTTGCGCACGACCGACATAAAGTTGTCGTCATATTTATAAATGGTTACGCCGATGCGGGTATCCGCTGCGTGTGCCGCGGCGCCAAATAACATGCTAGCCATAACAGCAGACAGGGTTAACACCTTCTTATTCATGGAATCTCCGGTTTTATTATGCAGGGTCGTTGGTGTGAAAATAGCTGGCGGGGACTTGTTACATTAGTGTTACCGCACAACAACATTCACGACTGTAAATTCTGTCTTCCGTGTAGGGTAACGCTCCAGAAATACGACTTAATTAAGCGTTTAGCGCCTTATTCCTACGGTAAAAGTGATTAATCACCGTGACATAGTGGTTCAGACTGGTAAACGAGGCCATCATAATCAGTTGAATGTTAATATACTGTGAATTTACTCACAGATTGAAAGCGGTTACATAAGGCACATCATCAGTTAGTGATCGGCCCCGCAATTTGCCGCGGCATCACCGAATGACGGCGCACCAGCGTTGGCATAAAGCAATGACGCGCTTCATGATCCAGTTTGCCTGCCGCCCCCAGCAGCGCCAGCTCCGTTGCCAGCTTCGCCATTGACATAACAGGATAGCGCACGGTCGTCAGCTGTGGGTCGGTGTAACGAGAAATCGGGATGTCGTCAAAACCGATCAGCGACAAATGCTGCGGTACCGCAATGCCGTTATCTTTGAGCGTCGTCAGCGCCCCGGCCGCCATGCTGTCATTGTAGGCAAAGACCGCGGTCAGGCCTAAATTGCGCCCCAGCAGCTCAACCATAGCCGCTTCTCCGCCCTGCATATCCGGCGTGCCCGAGCCGATCCAGCTGTCTGGCGCGATAATGTTTTGTTCCTGTAACGCCTTAATCCACCCTTCCCGGCGCATATCGTCATCTTCAATGCCATGGTTTGAGGAGAGGTAGCCTATTCGCTGGTGGCCGTGGTTCAGCAGCATCCGTGTGGCCATCAGCGCCCCGCTGACGTTATCCAGCCCCACGCAGCGGTGCGCGTAGCCGGGCACAATGCGGTTAATCAGCACCATCCCCGGGATATGCTCCATGAAGTCGCCAAGCTCTTCATCGCTGAGGGCTTTGGAATGTACGATAAGCGCGGAACAGCGCTGGCGAATCAGTACCTCGATGGCATGACGCTCTTTTTCCGCCTCATGGTAGCTATTGCCGATCAACACATATTTCTGGTGCTGCTGAGCGACCGTATCCACCGCTTTGACCAGCGCGCCGAAAAAGGCATCCGACACATCCATCACCACCACGCCAATGGTGTCGCTGACCTGTGTCGCCAGCGCCTGCGCGTTGGCGTTCGGCCGGTAGCCCAGCTGCGTTACCGCTTTCATTACATTTTCCCGCGTATCCGGGCTCACCAGCGCGCTGTTGTTCAGCACGCGCGAGACGGTCGCCACGGAAACGCCCGCCTGACGGGCGACATCACGAATGGTGATCATGCTTACCGCCCTTAAGAGAATTGCAATACGTCACACCCACCTCCTGTGTTCAGCAAGGTGGCTATTCTGGCAGCGACGTGCTGCACGCTACGTGAGTGATGTCACAAGCCTGGAAACGGTTACATCCGTTTTGTTAATGATTGTGATCGAGATCGTTATCTGGATGTGTTTTTTAGTGATGTCCCCGACGCACGCAGGGTCAACTGACGCCACAGCCATTCCACCGGCCCCTGACGGAAATGGCGTAGCCAAAAGAGAGAGAAGGTCATATTTACCGCCCAGACCGGGACAACGAAAGCCAGCAGCTGCAGGCGGTCAAACTTCATAAACAGGCCAAAACGGTAAAAAATAGTGGTGCAGATCAGCGTTTGCAGCAGATAGTTGGTAAGCGCCATCCGCCCGACGCAGGCGATAGCCCCCACCAGCCGCAGCCTGCACAGCTGCGGCCAGAAGCCCCATGCCAGCGAGGCATAGCCTATTGTCTGCAGCGGCGCCCCCAGCTCGCGAGGAGCCTGTAACAGGAACGCACACCAGCGAGGATTCCACCCCAGATGCCACTGGGCAAAAATAGCCGGCAGATTGACGACCATGCCGGCGACAATCAGCAGTGCGCCGGTGCGGCGATAGTGGCTGAGGCTAAACTGCCCTTTTAACCAGCCGCTGCGCATCAGCGCCGCGCCCATCAGCATCATCCCCGCCAGCTGCCAGCCGTACTGCGCCCCCAGCGCCAGCAGGTTATCAGAGAGCATATCGGCACGGTTGCTGACCGCCTCCAGCCCACCGTTCAGCTTCCAGTATTGCTCATACTGTAAATTCGCCGCATCGGGCACCCATGAACGGTTTGGCGCATCGCCAGAAATCACACCAAGCAGCACGAGTACCGCAACACCGATGACGTAGAGCACGACGCCGGTGTTAAACAGCGATTTGATGTGATGCGCATCGCGCACCATGCGCCACGCCACCAGCCCCACTAGCGCATAGGCCAGCAGGATATCGCCATCCCAGAAAAACAGACCGTGGATAAAACCCAGCAGCGCCAGGAGCGTGAGGCGCGACTGGATCCAGCGCTTGCCGCGAGGCAGCAGCATCTGTAATCCGGCGCCAAACAGCAAGGCAAACAGCGTCAGGAATTTGACCTGCGCAAACAGATCGAGAATCGCCCAGGTCCAGGCGTCACTGAGGGAAAGGCTCCCGGACCACGCCGGGTTAAGGTAGGCGGCCTTCGGCAAGCCGAAGGCGCTGATATTGAGAAGCAGGATCCCGAGGATGGCGACGCCGCGCACAAAGTCCAGCGTGACATTTCGCTCCATCTGCCCTGCTCCGTATTTTTAGTTGTGGTGACGTACGGCGCGCAGGAACTCCTGGCGAGTATTCTGACTGGATTTAAACAGGCCGCCCAGTGAGGTCGTCGTCGTGGCGCTGGTGGCATCACGGATACCGCGCGCTTTGACGCAGTAATGCACCGCATCAATGGATACCGCAACGTTGCTGGTGCCCAGCAGCGTCTGCAGCGCCGTTAAAATCTGCTGAGTCAGTCGCTCCTGCACCTGCGGGCGCTGAGAGAAGAACTGCACGATACGGTTGATTTTCGACAGGCCGATGACCGAATCTTTCGGGATATAGGCTACCGTCGCTTTCCCATCAATAGTGACAAAGTGGTGTTCACAGGTGCTGGTCAAGGTAATATCGCGCACGGTTACCATTTCATCGACCTGCATCTTGTTTTCGATAACGGTGATTTTTGGGAACCTGGCATAATCCAGCCCGGAAAAAATCTCATCGACGTACATTTTCGCGATGCGTCGTGGCGTTTCCATCAGGCTGTCATCAGTTAGATCAAGATTCAGCAGTTGCATAATCTCGGTCATGTGTCCGGCAATCAAGCTCTTGCGAGTTTCATTATCAATTTCTTGTACTGGCGGACGCAGCGGCGTCTCCAGCCCACGAGCGACCAGCGCTTCATGAACGAGTATGGCTTCTTTACTCAGTGCTGACATTTAGGTTCTCCTGCAGGTGTGGCGCTCTTTGCTCTTCTGCGGGCAAAGTTTGCATTCATTGTGCGTGAGGTGGCGCACATAATCTAGTAGCCGAAACGATAATTATTGAAATTTGCGTGAGCTATTGATCCCTCGCGACGGGCCCCGCCTGCCGCTGATTAAACTCGCCCTGTCCGCCTTTCACTCAGCCGCTTACCGCTACGCGGTATTGCGCCGTTTCCGGCGGGCGGGCATGTTGGCTAAAAGTTGCATTAATGATGCAATATGTTCCTCAAGGGAGGAAGTGAAAGTTGCTCACAGGTAGATGAAATATCTGTATTATGACCTGACACCCGCATTTACCTTCCTGAGGAGCCCTGCATGGAATTGCTTGAAGAGCATCGCTGTTATGAAGGTCGGCAGCAACGCTGGCGGCACGACTCCAGTACCCTGAACTGTGCAATGACGTTCAGTATTTTTTTACCTCCCCTGCGCGATGAGACTCCGCCGCCGGTGCTCTACTGGCTGTCAGGCCTGACCTGCAATGATGAAAACTTCACCACCAAAGCGGGCGCCCAGCGTGTCGCCGCCGAACTCGGCCTTGTGCTGGTGATGCCGGATACCAGCCCTCGCGGCGATGATGTCGCCGACGATACCGGCTGGGATCTGGGCAAAGGCGCAGGTTTTTACCTGAATGCCAGCGAAGCACCGTGGTCTGCGCATTTCCATATGTACGACTACCTGCGTGACGAACTGCCGCAGCTCATCCGTTCGCAGTTTAACGTCAGCGAGCGCTGCGCAATCAGCGGTCACTCGATGGGCGGACACGGCGCGCTGATCATGGCGCTGAAAAACCCGGGCCGTTTTACCAGCGTTTCCGCTTTCGCGCCTATCGTTAACCCTGCGCAGGTTCCCTGGGGGCAAAAAGCCTTCACCGCCTATCTGGGTGCCGATGAGTCGACCTGGCAGGCATGGGACAGCTGCGCATTAATGCAGGCCAGCCAGCCCGATGACGCCATTCCGACGCTGATAGACCAGGGCGATAGCGACACATTCCTCGCGCTGCAGCTGCAGCCGGCGGTGCTGGCGGAGTGCGCGCGGCAGAAAGCGTGGCCGTTAACCCTGCGAATTCAGCCCGGCTACGATCACAGCTACTATTTCATTGCTTCATTTATCGAAGATCATCTGCGTTTTCATGCCCGCTATCTGCAGGCCTGATTTCCTGCCGGTATGCCGCCGCCTCGGTCGCGGCACACCGTTTCCCGCTCGCCCGGCCGCCGTTGCAAGACATGAGTTATTCAACAATCACCGTTTCTTTATTTTTCGACAGCAGTATTTTTATCAGCTCAATATAGGGAACCGGTTTAAAAAAATAATAGCCCTGTAACAGGGTGATATTTTTCCGGTTGAGATAATTCAGCTGTTCTACCGTTTCAACGCCTTCAGCCACAATACGTAATGAGAGCTTGCGCGCCATTTCAAGCACGCAGTCCAGCAGCTTCGTCGATTCATCGAGGCCGTTCACCCGACCGACAAAGCTTTTATCGATCTTTATGTAGTCAATTTTCAAATCATGAAGATAAGACAGCCCTGAATACCCGGTACCAAAATCATCCAGCGCAATCGTAAACCCGCGGGCGTGCAGGGTGTTCAAATTGGCGATCAGCTGCTCATCAACGTGTAGCGGTTCACGTTCGGTGACTTCCAGCACCAGCGTTAAATTTGGCTTGTGGAAACCATCGCGGTATTTCAGACAGTCATCCATAAACTGAGGCGAGCTGATATGTGAAGCGCTGAAGTTGATACCAATATGAAAACCATCGGGCAGTTTGCTGGCGATGTTGTTCATCTGCGCCACCACCTGCGCCATAAGGCTTTGGGTTAAGGGAATAATCAGTCCCGTTCGTTCCGCGAGGGGGATAAATGTTACCGGTGAAATAAGGCCAAGTTGCGGGTGCTTCCATCTGGCCAACACCTCGACGCCATAGATGGCCCCGCTGCGACCATTTACCACCGGCTGGTAAAAAGGCACGATCTCCCCGTTCGCAATGGCTTTACGTAAGTTATCCTCGGGGGTCGTGTATTTGTTCGCATACTTCAGCAGGATCCAGGCCAGGATGCATGCCACGAACAGAATAAAGATCAACAAACCAGCCCCTTGATTAATCATTCGTTTAACACTAAAAACCGCCGGCAGATTGTATTCAATATCAAACATAAATTCGGCCGATCGGAAACGGGCGCTGGAACTGCTGGTTAAGTCGGTGTTTCTGACATCACCTGAAGTTCCGATAGTCCGCTCACCCACCACTAAGGCAAATTGCGTATTCTGTATGTTACTGCTTAACGCATCACGAATATGCACATCGCTAATGCTGATGACGGTTTTTCCGAGCGGAAAACGCGTTTGCCAGGCAAGGATCGGCCGATTGTTCACGGTGTTTCTTGCCGGAACCAGCATTAACCGGGAGTCCGACATATCGTTGAAATTCAACAGCAGGACCCGATTTCCCGGCAGTGAAGAACACCAGATTTTATTGTCTTTAATAATCAAAATTGTTCTGAGGTGCGGTTTGAGCGCCGCCTCCGTCCCAAGCTGAAACTGACCTTCCGGCGTGCAGCCCTTGCTCGCCACATCCAGCGCGGTCGTTGTCGCCTGGCGCGCCTCCTCAAGAATGGCGTCGATTCTTTTCGCGGCATGACGTGCGGCATTGGCACTATTGATTCTTGCGGAGTACCACAGCTGCATATTCAAAATAGACACGCCGACGAGGATAAAAAACAGAGCAACGAAAACAGGGAGGATGACATTGCGCATTATTGTTCTCTGCCAATGGAGATGCGATTAATGAATAACCTCGACGTGCTCCCCATCGAGCGCCATGACGCCAGTCATGTTCTCAATCTTTACCCTGCCCTCTGAATGTGTCCCGGACACCCGCGGAAATAAGCGGTGAATTTTACCACTCACCGTCGAATTTCAGTTCTGAACAAACCTGAGGAAGTCATCCATCCTGATAGAGAATGGGAGCGTCTCTCCCTATAGTGTATACGCCATTTCGCGCCGCGCCTGTTTGGGCGATAGCGGCGCCAGCGTATTGAAAAACATCCGCAAAAACAGATAACCGTCGGCATTCAGGTAACACCGACGGCGGCATAAGGTCTGGCCATCATGATGCAAAGCCGGCCAGACGTTTATCCAGGGGCAGACAGACGTTGCCATCTGCCCTCTTTCTGCGTCGATCAGAAGCGGTAGTCCACGGCCATAAAGTAGCGACGGCCTTCTTCGGTATAGCTATAGTCGTCGCGGCTCAGATCTTTATCCCCCACGTTCAGCACGCCTGAACGCAGCTTCACGCTCTTCGTCACCTGCCAGGCCGCACCGATATCAAACATGGTGTAGCCGCCCGGGGTTTTCGAGGTTGCGCTGACAGCGCGCTGCTCGCCGGTATAATTCGCGGTGACGTAGAAGGACCAGTCATCCAGCGGCTTCCAGTCCAGCGTCCCGTTGGCGGTGTGGAACGGCAGCGATTGCAGCGGTTTATCGCCACCGTTGCTGAGATCGCGGCCATCGTTATAGGTGTAGTTCACCGTCAGCTTCCACTCATCGCCGAACGGCACTTTGACTTCGGTTTCCACCCCTTTGATGCGCGCTTTATTGACGTTGAAGTAGCGGAAGACCGGTACGCGTTTACCGTTTACCGTTTTCCAGCCAACAAAGTTCGGGTAGCCCGGCGCTTCGCTGGCGCTGGAGGTTCGCAGGATATCGATCATATCGTCGACGTTATTCTGGAAGGTGGTCACGCTACCTTCTACGCCATCCAGCAGCCCCTCTTCACCGCGGTAGTAGAGGCCAAGTTCGAAGCTTTCGCTGGTTTCCGGCTTCAGGTCCGGGTTACCAATGATGCTGCACGAGCCACGGCAGGAGTTGGTGGTCCAGTCTGGGTTCAGCTGCAACAGCGACGGCGCTTTAAAGGCCGTAGCCCAGCCGCCTTTTACGGTGACCGTATCGGTTGCGTTATAGACGAGGTAAGCACGCGGACTCCAGTGATCGCCGTAGGTTTGATGGTCGTCCATACGAATACCGGTGGTCAGGGCCAGCGGTTCGAAAATCCGCCACTCATCCTCAACAAACAGCGCGTACTGGCTGGCTGAGGTGGATTTCCCGCCGCTACTCAGATTGACCGGATCTTTCAGTTTATCGTGGCGCCATTCCCCACCGAAGGTCAGCAGCTGGTTAATCATCCCCAGCGGCAGCACGTACTTGCCGTCAACGGCATTGCTTTCAGAGGTGATCGTGCCGTCCTGGCCCGGGTTTTTGTTATCGACTTTTTCGCCATAAAACTTCAGTTCGCTATTACCCACGTCCCAACGGCCGTTATGACTCAGGGAGTAGTTCTGGCGTTCCAGACGGTTGCGGTCGAGGGAGTCGGAATCGCGATCCTGACGATCGAAGCCATAGCCGGCGGTGATGTCCTGGTTATCGGTCGGCGTCCAGGCAAACTCAACGTTGCCATCGCGGCTGGTAAAGCCTTCAATTCGCGGCGTTTCGCCGGCGGCATTGCTGGAGGACTGCGGGTCGTCTTTCGCGCGTTTTGCGAGGTTGCCGTAGGCTTTCATCCCCAGCACGCCGTCAATCAGCGGGCCGCTGGTAAAGAACTGACCGTTGTAAGTATCACCGCGATCGCGATGTTCCTGAATCGTGGTATCGGCGCTCAGGGTCCCGGTCCACTTCTGGCCGACTTTTTTGGTGATGATGTTCACCACGCCGCCGAGGGCGTCGGAACCATAGAGGGAGGACATCGGGCCGCGGACTACTTCAATGCGTTCAATGGCATCGACCGGGATCCAGTTTAAATCGAAATCGTTATGGCGGAAGACCGCGTTGCGCGAGTTGACGCGTTTGCCGTCGACCAGAATCAGCGTATAGCTGCTGTCGAGGCCGCGAATGCTGACGCCCTTGCGGTTATCGCCTTCGTTGGTGAGCTGCACGCCTGGCACGTCACGCAGGACGTCTTTCAGGTTCTGAACCGGGCGGCGCTGCAGATCTTGCTGAGTAATCACGCTGATACTGGCAGGAGCGTCTTTTACGCTCTGTTCAGTCGCCGCGGCGGTGACAACCAGCGTTTCTTCATTCACTTCGGCTACGGCCGGAAACGCCAGCGATACGACGGATGCGCACAATCCCGCCCGGACAAAAGGGTTTAACCTGAACATTCCATATCTCCATGAGGTCTATAACGAATCAAACAAAAGGTGCAATTAACACGTACTGTCGGCGCACCGCTCATTGGCGGTACGCGCGGTCTTTTTTTACAGTTGACGTGGCTGGTCGCCCCTTGCTGGTTGTTCACGACCGGCAAGACAGGGAGATTGGCTTCATCCTGATTTTGATGAGGATGATAAAGATAATGATTTTGATTATCAATAAAATTATGAAGAACTGTATCAATTTGTAAGAGATACAGATATAAAAAAACCCTCTTTAAAAGAGGGTTTTACGGGAACGATTAAAACAAGCGTCAGCCTTTAAATCGCTGCGGGAACTTCATTTCGCTATAGCGGACGAAACGGGTACCTTTTGCCAGCTTATAACCAAACCAGATCACCAGGAACAGCGGGATACCGATATAGGTTGCGGCCACGCCACCCCAGTCGATGGTGTCTTTCAGGAACGCTTCATAGTTCTGGCCGAGCGTGATAATCAGGCACAGCACGAAGGCAAAAATTGGCCCCAGCGGGAAGAACCCTGAACGGTACGGCAGATTGTTCAGATCGTTGCCCTGCAGCACGTAGCCGCGACGGAAACGATAGTGGCTGATGGCGATCCCCAGCCAGGCGATGAAACCGGTCATCCCGGAGGTGTTCAGTAACCACAGGTAAACGGTCTGGTTACCAAACATTGAGCTCAGGAAGCACAGCGCGGCAATCACCGTCGTGGCATACAGCGCATTACGCGGCACGCCGCCACGGGACAGCTTCGAGAAGATGCGCGGGGCTTTGCCATCGCAGGCCAGGGTATAGAGCATACGCGTTGACGCATACATTCCCGAGTTACCCGCCGACAGCACCGCCGTCAGGATAACCGCGTTCATGATTGCCGCCGCAGACAGCAGACCCGCATGCTGGAACACCAGGGTGAACGGGCTGACGGAAATGTCTTTGACGTCATTACGCAGCAGGCTGGGGTCGGTATACGGAATGATCAGACTGATAATCAAAATCGCGAACACATAGAACAGCAGGATACGCCAGAACACCTGCCGTACCGCGCGCGGAATATTCTTTTCCGGATTTTCGGATTCGCCCGCGGCAATCCCAATAAGCTCGGTGCCCTGGAATGAGAAACCGACGATCATTGCGACGCCTATCATCGCGGAGAAACCACCGGCAAACGGCGCGTCATCGATGGCCCAGTTGCTCCAGCCCGCAGGCTGCGCGCCTTTAAAGATACCGACGATCATCATCACGCCGACAACAATAAAGATGATAACGGTGGCCACTTTGATCAGCGAGAACCAGTATTCCGCTTCGCCAAAGCCTTTAACCGAGATCCAGTTCAGCAGGAACATAATACCGAGGAACAGGGCGCTCCAGATCCAACCCGGCGTATCCGGGAACCAGTAGCTCATTACCAGCTGAGACGCCACGAGGTCAACGGCGATGGTCACCGCCCAGTTATACCAGTAGTTCCAGCCCAGCGCGAAGCCAAAGCCCTCTTCGACATAATTCTGACCATAGGTCGCAAAGGAACCAGATACCGGCATATACGCCGCCAGTTCGCCCAGGCTGGTCATCAGGAAATAGACCATCAGACCGATCAGAATATAGGAAAGCAGTGCGCCGCCGGGGCCTGCCTGAGAAATAGTTGCACCAGATGCAACGAAAAGACCTGTACCGATGGAACCGCCAATAGCGATCATGGTCAAGTGGCGCGCCTTCAGTTCACGGCGTAGGCCGGGCGCTTCTGTGGTTTTAGTATCCGAAACCATGTGAAAATGCTATCCATCCAAAAAACGAGGCGCGATTGTAGCAGACGATCCGGGTTCTATCCGGTACAAATGCGAAGTTATAAGAGAGCTTCATGATCGACAATGGATTATTAGTAAAGCACTAATCCCCGGAAATGCCAGTCATAATATGCTGATCTCTCACGATAATACCCTTGCTAACCGCCGATAATTTACACCTGACAGTAGTGCAGAAAACGTTGTAATGCCTTGGAAATATGCTTTTGCCGATGGTGAATCCGCCACAGGGTGCGGGTCAGATTAGGCAGCGGGACCGGCAGTTCAACCAGCGATCCCACCTCCAGCTGTTCGGCGATAACCCGCCGGGAGAGACAGCTGATGCCCAGACCGTGACGCACGGCGTGTTTGATGGCTTCCGAATTGCCGAGCTCCATGCCCAGATGAAACGCCGGCAGGTGCGACAGCAGCAGGTAGTCAACGATTTCGCGGGTGCCGGAGCCATGTTCACGCAGGATCCATGGCGCTTCCGCCAGCCGTTGCAGCGTCACCTCCCCTTCGAGCAGCGGCGAATCCGGCGCAGCGAACACCACGAGTTCATCTTCCAGCCATGGTTCGGCGATAATGTCTGCCGCATGACACGGCCCTTCGATAAGCCCGATATCCACCCGCAGATCGGCTACCGCATTAATCACGTCCTGGCTATTGCCCACGCTCAGCTCCAGCGGCAGGTCGGGAAAATCACGGCGATAGTGGGCGATAATTTCCGGCAGGATATAGTTGCCGATAGTGCTGCTGGCATACACCCGGATCGCGCCATTATCGCCGCGAAACAGCTGTTCAATCTCCAGCGCGCGCTCCAGTAATGCCAGCGCCCGCGGGTAGAGAAGCCGGCCATGTTCGTTCACTACCAGCCGCTTGCCGACGCGGTCAAACAGCTGCACGCCCAGCTGCCCTTCCAGATCGGTCAGCGCCGCGCTGACCGCTGATTGTGAAAGCGCCAGCATCTGTGACGCCTGGGTCGTGGACCCGCTCTTAAGCACCTCAGCAAACACTTCCAGCTGCCGTAGCGTGATATGCATAACTCATCCTGCCTTCATTTGTATGCAGCGTGATTCTCCGACAACCCGCCGATCGTGGGAATGCCACCCAAAACGCGAAAATTTTCGCATATCCCCTGAATAATTCGAGTTGCAGGACAAAACGGTTAACCGTTTTGCCCAGCGCTTGCGCTGGCCCCAAACAGCGTCATGCGGCCAGAGAGCGAGTCCCTGGCGCTTACTGGGGCAAGTGCGCGCAGCCAAGGCTGCATGCAGCTTGAAGTATGCCGGGTATACCACTTATTTCGATTGGTTATAAATATATAATCAATTTTATATTTAAACCAGCACGTCGTAATCTTTACACAGACAAAGGAGAAGGTTATGACAGCACTCACTTTACCGACTAAACATCGCACCCTATGGCATTTTATCCCGGGACTTGCGCTGACCGCCGTTCTGACCGGCGCTGCGCTTTGGGCTGGTAGCTTTTCCGCTATCGCCGGCGCCGGCTTCAGCGCACTGACGCTGGCCATCTTATTCGGTATGGTCATCGGTAACACGCTTTACCCTAAGCTCTGGCAATCCTGTGATGGCGGCGTGATCTTTGCCAAACAGCATCTGTTACGACTCGGCATTATTTTATACGGGTTTCGCCTGACGTTCGCCCAAATCGCCGATGTCGGCGTCAGCGGTATCGCTATTGACGTGCTGACGCTGACCAGCACCTTTTTTATCGCCTGTTACCTCGGGCAGAAGGTCTTCGGCCTCGACAAACATACCAGCTGGCTGATTGGCGCCGGTAGCAGCATCTGCGGCGCCGCCGCGATTCTGGCTACCGAACCGGTCGTCAAGGCGGAAGCCAGTAAAGTGACCGTCGCGGTGGCCACGGTGGTGATTTTTGGTACCCTGGCTATCTTCCTCTATCCGGCGATGTACCCGATGCTGGCGCACTGGTTCACCCCGGAAGCCTATGGCATCTATATGGGCTCCACGATGCATGAGGTGGCGCAGGTGGTGGCCGCAGGACATGCTATCAGCCCGGATGCAGAAAACGCCGCGGTGATTGCGAAAATGCTGCGCGTGATGATGCTGGCTCCGTTCCTGCTGTTTATGGCCGCTCGCGTCAAACAGCTGGCGCCAGAAGGCCAGGGAGAAAAAAGCAAAATCACCATTCCGTGGTTTGCCATCCTGTTCATTCTGGTGGCGGTGTTTAACTCTTTCCACCTGCTGCCAAAACCGGTCGTCGACATGCTGGTGACGCTCGATACCGTCCTGCTGGCGATGGCGATGGCCGCGCTGGGGCTGACCACTCACGTCAGCGCGCTGAAAAAAGCCGGTGCTAAACCGCTGCTGATGGCCCTGGTCCTGTTCGTCTGGCTGATCGTCGGCGGCGGCGCCATCAACCTGGTGATTCACAGCCTGATGGCCTAACCCGCTCGTGTGAACGCCCGCATTCGTTGATGTAACTCTGCAGTTAAGCCGCTATCATTACTCTCCACCCAGCGGCTTAACTGGAGCTTTTTTATGAAATACATTGGAGCGCACGTCAGCGCCTCCGGCGGACTGGCCAATGCAGCCATTCGCGCCGCGGAAATCGACGCCACCGCCTTCGCGCTGTTTACCAAGAACCAGCGGCAATGGCGAGCTGCCCCACTCAGCGACGAAACGATTGCTGAATTCAAAGCCGCCTGCGAAAAATACCGCTTTGGTCCTGGACAAATCCTGCCGCACGACAGCTACCTGATTAACCTCGGCCACCCGGTTGAGGAGGCGCTGGAAAAATCGCGCGATGCCTTTATTGATGAACTGAGCCGCTGCCAGCAGCTCGGACTGACGCTGCTCAATTTCCATCCCGGCAGCCACCTGCAGCAGATACCGGAAGACGAGTGCCTGGCGCGTATTGCCGAGTCCATTAATATTGCGCTGGCTAAAACCGAAGGCGTGACCGCAGTCATTGAAAATACCGCCGGCCAGGGCAGCAACCTCGGCTTTCAGTTTGAACACCTGGCCGCCATTATTGACGGCGTGGAGGACAAATCCCGCGTCGGCGTCTGTATTGATACCTGCCACGCCTTTGCCGCCGGTTATGACCTGCGTAGCGCAGAAGCGTGTGAGAAAACCTTCGCCGACTTCGAACGCATTGTCGGTTTCCGCTATCTGCGCGGCATGCACCTCAACGATGCCAAAAGCGCCTTCGGCAGCCGCGTTGACCGCCACCACAGCCTGGGCGAAGGCAATATCGGCCACGACGCTTTCCGCTGGATCATGCAGGACAGCCGCTTCGATGGTATCCCGCTGATTCTGGAAACCATTAACCCGGATATCTGGGCCGAAGAGATTGCCTGGCTGCGGGCGCAGCAAACGGAAGAGGCCTCGGCCTGACGCCGGCCGGGTGAAACGTACCGCTATGTAGATACGTAGAATAGAAAAGGGCCGAATATTCGGCCCTTTTGTTGCGTTAAGACGCTCTATTGCGGAGGATAATTCAGGCCGTTTTTTCTGCGATCTGTCCTTCCGGACGTTTCAGCACCGCGTAGGAGAGACCGGCCACCAGGGTACCGGCAACAATCGCCAGCAGATAACCCACCACCGGTGTAATCGCGCCAGGAATCAGCAGCACAAACAGACCGCCGTGCGGCGCCATCAGTTTCGCTCCGATAGCCATAGAGATAGCACCGGTCACCGCGCCACCTACGATACAGCATGGCAGGACGCGCATCGGGTCACGGGCAGCAAACGGAATCGCCCCTTCAGAGATAAAGCACAGACCCAGAACCAGCGCCGCTTTCCCCCCTTCCCGTTGGCCTTTATCAAACTTATGGCGGGCAACCAGCGTGGCGATACCCATTGCCAGCGGTGGCACCATACCGGCCGCCATAATCGCCGCCATCGGTGCGTAGGTTTGGGTACTCAGCAGACCGACGCCGAAGGCATAGGCTGCTTTGTTCACCGGGCCCCCCATGTCGGTACACATCATCGCGCCGAGAATTGCGCCCAACAGTACGGCGTTCGCCGTTCCCATCGTTTGCAGCCAGTGGGTCAGCCCTGCCAGAATACCGGCAACAGGTTTACCAATCAGATAGATCATGGCCAGGCCGACGATCAGGCTGGAGACCAGCGGAATGATCAGAATCGGTTTCAGCGCTTCCATGCTCGGCGGCAGCTTCAATTTGGTGCTGATCAGTTTAGCAACGTAACCGGCAAGGAAACCGGCGATAATCCCGCCGATAAAACCGGAACCGCCGCTGACGGCCAGCATCCCGCCGATAAGACCCGGCGTCAGGCCCGGACGGTCGGCAATGGAGAAGGCGATAAAGCCTGCCAGTACCGGAACCATCAACGCAAAGGCTGAACCACCGCCAATCTGCATCAGCGCCGCGGCCAGGGTATCTTTCACTTCAAAGGCTTTGATACCAAAGGCAAAGGAGAGCGCGATACACAGACCGCCGGCAACGACCATCGGCAGCATATAAGAGACGCCGGTCAACAGGTGACGATAGGCACCGCCGCCCTCTTTCTTCGCCGCATCAGCCTGCTGGCCGCTCTGACCGGATGGCTGGTACGGTTTCGCTTCAACCACGGCTTTATCCAGCTCCTGAGCGGTTTTCTTCAGCGCCAGACCGGTGGTAGTGCGATACATCGGTTTACCGGCAAATTTTGCCAGGTCGACTTCAATATCGGCAGCCACAATCACCAAATCCGCCTGCGCGACCTCTTCCGGCGTGATGGCGTTACCTGCTCCGACCGAGCCGCGAGTTTCCACCTTCACCCACCAGCCGCGTTTTTTGGCTTCGGTTTCAATGGCTTCTGCCGCCATAAAGGTATGAGCAACGCCGGTAGGACAAGCGGTGATCGCCACGATGCGTTTTGCACCACCGGTCGCGGCCGGCAGTGCCGCAGCTGCCGGAGCAGCGTACGGCGCGGCATGGCTTTTCGCTTCGCTCAGGAACAGCTCCGGATGCGCAACGGCGCGATTAATATCGCCGAGGAACACCTGTTTACCGCTCAGCGCGCTATCCGCCGGCAGAGCGGCGCCAAGAACGATCGCCAGTTCAGCGTCGTTCGGATTATCTGTCAGTTCAAGATGCGCTTTATGCGCTGCGGTACCCAGCAGGGTTTTCGCCATATAGGCGCGCGCCTGTCCAAGTCCGGCATCAATAATCAGCAGCGTTTTCATTATGCCTCTCCTGCTGTCAATTAAAGGGTTTTAAGTCGACACGCGCCATCATGGCGGCCAACTGGGTACGATCGGTAATACCTACATTGCTCTGGCTAACCGCCAGCGCGGCGACGGCAGTGGCCAGACGCAGCGTATGCTCGCTGGATTCACGCATCAGCAGGCCGTAGATCAGGCCGCCAACCATCGAATCCCCGGCACCGACGGTGCTGACCACTTCTACTGAAGGCGGTTTCGCAATCCATTCGCCCGAGGCGTTAACCCACAGCGCACCTTCTTCGCCCAGCGAGATAACCACGTGGGCAATTCCCTGCTCGCGCAGCGCATGCGCCGCATCAATCACGTCTTTCATTTCCGGCAGTTTGCGGCCCGCCCAAATCTCCAGCTCGCGCCGGTTTGGCTTCACCAGCCACGGAGCGGCTTTCAGACCGGCGACCAGCGCTTCACGGCTGCTGTCAAAGATAATGCACGGACACTGGCTACGCAGGCGAACCATCCAGTCAGTGAAGGCTTCCGGGCTAACGCCGGACGGCAGGCTGCCGCTGACGCACACCATGTCGAACTGGCCCAGCCAGCTCAGGGAGTCATTCACAAAGCGTTCCCAGTCGGCGGGGGTCACTTCAAAACCGGAGAAGTTAAAATCGGTCACTTCACCATCTTTTTCCGTCAGCTTGACGTTGATGCGCGTCCGCCCCTGCACCACCTGGAAGCGGTTGGCAATCCCCAGCTCGCTGAACAGCTGCTGAAAACCATCCTGGTTATCTTTCCCCAGGAAACCGCCAACGGTGACGTCAATGCCGAGATCTTTCAGCACCTTCGCCACGTTGATACCTTTCCCGGCGGCATGCAGACCGGTGGTCCGCACAAGGTTGACCTCCCCGCGTTCAATTTCCGGTGTGAAACCCACCAGGTCATACGCCGGGTTTAATGTAATCGTTGCTACACGTCTGCTCATTTATGCGCCCTCCCCAAGGCCTGCGGCGATCGCTTCGCCAATCGCATCCAGCGCTTGTTGCGCATCTTCACCCTGCGCGGTAAAGCGCAGACGGTGACCTTTCTTCACGCCCAGCGCCACGACTTTCATCAGGCTGCGGCCATTTGCCGGCTTGCCGGATCCGTCCAGGTTGGTGACGGTAATGTCGCTGGAAAATTGTTTAATGGTGTTCACCAGCATCGTGCCCGGACGGGCATGCAGCCCGTGCTCATTGCGCACCACATACTCGGCGCTCAGCACGTCGTCGGCGATAGCCTCGTCGCTGGTCAGCAGCGCCAGCAACGTCGCGCCATCAGACTTCAGCAGACGGTCAGCTTTTTTATCAATGAGCAGATTGCTCAGGCGATTCAGTACCGCGGTAGGCTGTTCATCTGCCATCGCGACGGTAATCAGCAGCGAGACCGGCTGCTCATCGGCGGTAAATGTACTGGCGGCACGGCTGACCGCAATCGCGCTGCGCAGGTTGCCTTCCGCGCTGTCGTTCAGCCAGATGCCCTGCCCAAGGTTCAGCGGCTTATCATTGATGGTGCGGCTGACGAAGGAGGCGTCAACGGCGCCAGCCTCTTTCAGACGTGCAGCGTTCAGCGCCTGTAAGGTCATCAGGTCGCTGGCAGCGATATCCAGGCTCAGCGTGTCATTATCCAGTTTCAGCGCTTCGCTCTGCTTTTCACCCATCAACAGGGCCCGCAGCTCTTCCGCCGTGGTTGCTGATTTAAGTTGTTCAGCGACTGAATCATCGCTCAGGACGTGGGTCAGCTGACGCAGAAGCCCCAGATGTTCATCCGAGCTGGCGGCGATGCCGATGGCCACGTACGCGGTCTGCCCTTCTCCCCAGGTCACGCCCTGCGGAAACTGATAGACCTGAACGCCGGTTTTCAGCACCTGGTCACGCGTGTCGGTAGTCCCGTGCGGGATGGCAATGCCGTTGCCAAGGAATGTGGAGGTTTGCTGCTCGCGAGCCAGCATCCCGTTAACGTAGCCTTCCGCCACGTTGCCCGCGCTAACCAGCGCGGCGGCAACCTGACGAATCGCCTCTTCTTTATTACCGGCCTGCTGGCCGGGATGAATATCCTGCACAGATAACTGGAACATGGTTCTCCTCTCCTGCTGTATTGAATCGTTTCAGCTATTTTGCGAAAAAAGGCGTCATCTTCCTGATGGAGAAACTCCCGATGACGCTGAAACGTTTCAATGAGTCTGTACCTTTCTTATCCACTGCGCAAGATCTGTTATCAACCTGATAACGGAAATTAGAGGTGCAGCACATTTTTGCTGAAGTCCGACGTTCGCATTCAGCCCGGCTTCAGCTTTTTGCTGAAACCACTAATTTGAAACTGCTTTTTAATTTTCCATACCATACTACTGTTCATTTTCTGAGTGACGGCGTAAACTCCGCTGCTCAGACAATTACAGATAGCCACCCATGCAAAACAGTAGCGCCGCCCTCCCCCGACGCGGGTTCGATTTAACCTCTTCTGCTTTCCTGATCGTTGCCTTCCTGACGGGCATTGCCGGCGCGTTGCAAACGCCGACCCTGAGCCTGTTTTTAACCAATGAAGTGCATGTGCGCCCGGCGATGGTCGGCTTCTTTTTTACCGGTAGCGCGGTGATCGGTATTCTGGTCAGTCAGTTTCTCGCCGGGCGCTCGGACCGCCAGGGCGATCGCAAGCAGCTGATTGTCTTTTGCTGCCTGCTTGGGGTTCTGGCCTGCCTGCTGTTCGCCTGGAACCGCAACTACTTTATTCTGCTCTTCGTCGGGGTCTTCCTCAGCAGCTTCGGCTCCACCGCCAACCCGCAGATGTTCGCCCTGGCGCGCGAGCATGCCGATAAAACCGGCCGCGAAGCGGTGATGTTCAGTTCCATTCTGCGTGCCCAGGTCTCGCTGGCGTGGGTGATCGGCCCGCCGCTGGCCTACGCGCTGGCAATGGGGTTCGGCTTTACCGTGATGTATCTCTGCGCCGCGGTCGCCTTTGTGGTCTGCGGGGCGATGGTGTGGTTCTTTCTGCCCAGTATGCGCAAAGAGAAGCTGGCGGCGGCAGGTCATCTGGAAGCGCCGCGCACTAACCGCCGCGATGCGCTGCTGCTGTTCAGCGTCTGTACATTAATGTGGGGCATCAACAGTCTGTACATCATTAACATGCCGCTCTATATCATTAATGAGCTGCATTTATCAGAGAAGCTGGCCGGGCTGATGATGGGGACCGCCGCCGGGCTGGAAATCCCGACGATGCTGATTGCCGGCTATTATGCCCGACGCTTTGGTAAGCGCTTTTTGATGCGCCTCGCTGCGGCGGCAGGAATACTGTTTTACGTGGGGATGCTGCTGGTGCATACGCCCGCTTTACTGCTGGCTCTGCAGGCGCTGAACGCGATATTCATCGGTATTCTGGCAGGTATTGGCATGCTCTATTTCCAGGATCTGATGCCCGGCCAGGCCGGCGCTGCCACCACGCTGTATACCAATACCACCCGCGTCGGCTGGATTATCGCCGGCTCGCTGGCGGGCGTGGTGGCAGAAATCTGGAGCTATCACGCTGTTTTCTGGATTGCCCTCGGCATGGGCGCGGTGTCATTGCTTTGCCTGTGGCGCATTAAAGACGTTTAAGACGCAGGCAGAGCCTGCGGAATAAGACAGGTCATGGCCGCCTGGCGATTGCCGTGATCTGTAGGCGTTCTTATATGCAGGATGACCGTTGCCAAAGAGTTTTCGTCCACAAAGACCGGAATATGATCTTGCCGTGAAATTGCTTACCTCATGATGTTATCAACTAAAAAACAACCAGTAATGGTTAGAAATAAAGTTCCAGCATTCTACCATCACTGACAGATAGAGGATGCCCCATACGAGTAAGACAAGCGCTGCGAAGCGTTTTTTAATGAAGCGAAGCATACCCAGCCATATTTAAAATAAACATACAGAGCAATATAACTTCTGCAAAATAAACATTCGCACAACCAAACCAAATTGAATTGTTATTGAATTGCTAATAACCAGCTCTTGTTTTTCGATTCTTTAAGCTCACCAGGTATTGATGTTTAATTTCATATTAAATATTAATTTTAGTTCTGACTCCCGGGGGCTTTGGGCATGGTTCCTTGTAATCAACCGATACCCGAATCGGGGCTTTATCATCCGTTATTGGCACCCCTTCAGCATTTAGAGGTGAAACCGCCGGGCCTCTCTGTCTTGCTCTTTCCCGCTGGCTCATTCATCCACAGCCTCTCCCGCTCACTTGTCCGGATGAATGGATGTTCCCCACGAGCTATCCTTGATACATGAATACATGAATACATGCAGTATGCAGAGAGACAGGTCAAGACTATCAGGATGATTACAGCAAGAAGATACAATATTAACCTCCCGTAAAGAAACAAACCGCTTAAAGCTGTTGAGGTAAAAAATGCCGCACAGTCAGGGAAAGGGACTGGCGGCAAACGGCACCTCAGGATTTTCTGATGTTTTTCTATGGAACGACCCTATATAACCATAATCATTGCAATGTTATGCATCCATTTCAAAATTAAATTACACAGACTGTATAAAAAGCATTTAAGCGTATTAGTTGTAATATTTTATCAGCATATTTAATGCTAAAAAACAGCACTATTGAAACGAATTTTTTAATTATTTAATTCAGTACCAGGCTGATAATCAGATGTTTTTGGGCAACCACCATGAATAACTCAACGCTCAGGGATAAAAGGTGCCTGGATATCCAGGGTCAAACGCACGACAAAGACTTATGGCGCTGTACTCAACTCTAAATGAATGAGATATGTCATAGCAGCGTCACGATCCGTTGAGCACATATCAGGTGAAGGCTGTAGGCTACCGCATACTTTTGGCCGTCGTTTCGACCTGAAGATGCGACATAGATTGAAAGAAAAGAGCCAGCACCAAAGCTGGCTATGCTATTAGAATGGCGATGAAGTGAGGTAAACAGGAACAGAGTAGATTGAGCCTCCCGCAAGATAAGTCGCAGGGCTATTAAAGGTATAAATGGTTCCTTTCACTGACAGATAAAGCGCATCGTTCTCGGCCTTCGTCAATGCGCCTTTGTCCGTCGTGTTCATGAAAGGCTCGTTACCGTCCTCCAGACTCGCCATAAACGCTTTATCATCTTTGGATGCATCATAGAGATAAAACCGATAGGAAAAACCAGAAGTTGCTCCTGTGCTCGCTTCGGTGATGTAGAGGTTAGCCAGATTGTTTATTTTCACCTTCTTGATTATCTCTTGCTCAAGCGGCGAGTAATGCAACACCTTATATACCCCAATGACGACAACCGCCAACAGGATTAAGAGTAGGTAGCCTTTCCTAAAAACCAGCGCGTTTTGCATAGTCAATCCCTGCTCTTATCCAATACTGGTCGTCAGGGTCATCGCCATAAGGCGTTGAGCCATACCAATCACCAAAAGCTGGATCGCTCGTTCCTGCTTGACTTTGCGCCCATCCTGCCCCCCGAAGTAATACCTCATCGGAAATCCCCGCAGCGTGACCTACAGCCCCATAATGAAAGTTACCAAAACTTTCGAACCCTTTCCCGCGCTGCTTGTAATCCCACGGACCATGCCTTCTTACTTGTTGGTAAAACCAGGAATAGGTGAGGGCTGACGGGCCACGGTGAAAACGAGCCATCATCATATTATTGACAATACTTACGCCGGGCGGGGCGAATGAGGATACATCAAATGGCGGGTGGGGTGATGCCGCTAATGTTGGGTATCTCACGCCTGAGCTCTCTCATTCCATGCGTCAGTAAACATGATGTTGCCATCGCAGTACTTCCAGGTAATTTTTTCATAGCGAAGCTCTACGCACTCAAGGTGGTTATGCTTCTCTTTGGTTGCATCTTTAGTATCGTGCATCACTGGTGAAACACCGACAATTTTCACACCTTCAAGCAGCATGTTGAGGTATTCCGCTTCCTGACCAGCATCATTGATGCGATACCATTTAAATTCCGCTGATTTAAGTGTCTGACCAGTGGCAACTGCTTTGTAAAGATACGGGCTGGAGCTATCAAACTCTTTTTGAATGAGTACGGCTGAATGCTTGCGGGTTCCTGTGATTTTTCCCGTCATTGCATCAGTTGGGATACTCAAGTTATGTGAGAATCCGGTGATCTCAATGCTGCCATCGCGGTCTTGAACGTCTACAGACCCCATAATGTCTGCGCCGCCGTCATCTTTAAGCCATAGATAAGCTGGAATAGCCATTGTCTCTTTTCCTCGTGTTGTTATAGAAATCCACAAGGAAACTGTACCTAATCAGGGACTGTACAGTAAACGATCAAATGCAATAAAATCATCAAATTAAGCGTGGCTAAAAGTTTAATTAAGTTCTGTTTCATAGACTGGTTCCATAGTTCACCAGACACTTCGCTTCTCTTAATGTAATGGAATTATTTACGGCAACAGTTTTTTAAGCTGAAGTTTGCTTTTCGAGGTGTATCAGGAAAGCCATTGCCTCTTCACGACTGGTGCAGCACATATCAGATGAAGGCTGTAGGCTACCGCATACTTTAGGACGTAAAGCCGATCCAAAGATATTGCATAAGTTATCTTCCGATAGCTGCACGCACCTGACATTCGCAGGCTTGCCGTCAGGCATTCCGGGGATTGGGCTTGAGATAGAAGGAGCGATACAGCAGGCACCGCAATCGATACGACATTCCATAAATGACTCTCTTGATGTTGCGGTTCACGGCCCAGCCTAAACGTTTTGTCCGGAGATAGCAAAACTCGCGAATTCCGCTTGCCTGAAAGCCCCGGCACGAGTAGTTTTACGCGATATTTTTTGAACCGTTAAGTGACAGGATTACTGCAATGCCAAGAGCGAATGAAATTAAAAAAGGTATGGTGCTGAATTACAACGGCAAGCTGCTGATTGTAAAAAATATTGATATTCAGTCGCCGAGCGCCCGTGGCGCAGCAACGCTGTACAAAATGCGTTTCTCTGATGTACGTACCGGCCTGAAAGTGGAAGAGCGCTTTAAAGGCGACGATATCGTTGATACCGTTACCCTGACCCGCCGTTTCGTTGACTTCTCCTATGTTGACGGCAACGAGTATGTGTTTATGGATAAAGAAGATTACACGCCATACACCTTCACCAAAGAGCAGATTGAAGAAGAGCTGCTGTTCATTCCGGAAGGCGGCATGCCTGACATGCAGGTTCTGACCTGGGATGGCCAGCTGCTGGCGCTGGAGCTGCCGCAGACCGTGGATCTGGAAATCGTGGAAACCGCACCGGGCATTAAAGGCGCCTCGGCAAGCTCGCGCACCAAACCGGCGACCCTGAGCACCGGCCTGGTGATTCAGGTTCCGGAATACCTGACCACCGGCGAGAAAATTCGTATCCATATCGAAGAAAGCCGCTATATGGGTCGCGCGGACTAAGATCGCGTCATGTCGGATAAGGGTGGAAACGCCCTGTCCAGACCCCCCGTCGCATCGGCCGGGCAGTAAGACCAAAAAGGACAGCCAGAGGCTGTCCTTTGTATTTTTCCGCGGCCAGAATTACAGCAGTTCCGGATACTTCGTCATCTTCAGCGCCAGCTCAACGCCGCGTACTTCCGCCATCCCCTTCAGGCGACCAATCGCCGAATAGCCCGGGTTGGTTTTCTTACGCAGATCGTCCAGCATCTGATGGCCATGGTCCGGACGGAACGGAATCGGACGCAGATCGCCCGCATGCTTGCGGCGCAGCTCTTCGCTCAGAATCGCATCCACCACCGCCACCATATTAACGTCACCGGTTAAATGCGCCGCTTCGTGGAACGTTTTTGGGTTCTCTTCACGGCAGGTCGAACGCAGATGGGTAAAGTGGATCCTGTCGCCGAAGGTTTCGACCATTTTCACCAGATCGTTATCGGCACGCACGCCGTAAGAACCGGTGCACATCGTAAAGCCGTTGTTGATGCTGTCCACGGTCTCTTTCAGCCACTGCATATCTTCGATGGTCGAAACGATACGCGGCAGGCCAAGGATCGGGCGCGGCGGATCGTCCGGGTGAACGGCCAGCCGCACGCCCACCTCTTCACAAACCGGCACGATAGCGCGCAGGAAGACGGCCATATTTTCACGCAGCTGCGCTTTATCAATATGATCGTATTCCGCCAGGCGTGCGCGGAACTGTTCGAGGGTATAGCCCTCTTCCGCTCCCGGCAGGCCGGCAATAATATTGCGGGTCAGCTTTTCAATATCCGCTGCGCTCATCGCCGCAAAACGAGCCTGCGCCTGGCGCTGCTCCTCTTCACTGTAATCTGCCTCGGCGCCAGGGCGCTTCAGGATATGTAACTCAAAAGCGGCAAACGCGATTTGGTCAAAACGCAATGCTTTCGAACCGTCCGGCAGTTGGTACTCAAGGTCAGTGCGCGTCCAGTCGAGAATTGGCATGAAGTTATAGCACACGGTATCAATCCCGCAGGCCGCCAGGTTGCGAATGCTCTGCTGGTAGTTGGCTATCCAGGTCGCACACTGCCCGCTTTGGGTTTTGATCTCTTCGTGTACCGGGATACTTTCCACGACCGACCACGTCAGCCCTTTTTCCGCCAGCAGCGCCTGACGCTGTTTAATTTCGTCAACCGGCCAGACTTGACCATTAGGAATATGGTGCAGCGCAGTGACCACACCCGTCGCGCCAGCCTGCCGTACATCATCAAGCGACACCGGATCGTTCGGTCCATACCAACGCCAGGTTTGTTCCATCGCTATGCCCTCTCAAAGTTGTTATACCAATAACGCAAACACCAATGATGACTACCATACAGGCTTCTCGACAGGGATCAATTTATCCCGCTAAATTGATTGATCCAGCTCACACTAAGCGTATAAATACGGCTCACCAATTTAATTTGTTGTCATATAACTTTACACTGGCATTGTTAATCATTGGTTAATCAGGTGTGTAAAGAATGACAACTATTGCTACCGCTACGCTGCCAGAAGGCGTTCAGCTTCCTCAGTACGATCGCAGCCAGCTGCGCTCGCGCATTGTGCACTTCGGCTTCGGGGCGTTTCATCGCGCTCATCAGGCCCTGCTTACCGATCGGGTGCTGAACGCCAGCGGCGGAGACTGGGGGATCTGCGAAATTAGCCTGTTCAGCGGCGACCGACTGATGAGCCAGCTCCGTCAGCAGGACCACCTGTTCACCGTGCTGGAAAAAGGCGCGCACGGCAACCAGCCGATTGTCGTGGGCGCCGTTCATGAATGTCTGAATGCAAAGCTGGACTCTCTGCCCGCGATCATTGAAAAATTCTGCGAACCGCAGGTGGCCATTGTCTCACTCACCATTACGGAGAAAGGCTACTGCATCGATCCCGCCAGCGGCACGCTGGACCTGACGCAGCCGCGCATTATTCACGATCTGGAACATCCCGCGCTGCCGCAGTCGGTGCCGGGGATACTGGTTGAAGCCCTTTCTCGCCGCCGCGAACGCGGCCTGCCGCCGTTTACGGTACTCTCCTGCGATAATATTCCTGATAACGGTCACGTGGTGAAAAATGCGGTTCTGGGCATGGCGGAAAAGCGCGCCCCCGAACTGGCGCAGTGGATTGCTGAACACGTCAGTTTTCCCGGCACCATGGTTGACCGTATCGTGCCTGCCGCTACCGAGGAATCGCTGGCTGAAATCAGCGCCACGCTCGGCGTAGAAGACCCTTGCGCCATCAGCTGTGAGCCATTTATTCAATGGGTCATTGAGGATAACTTCGTGGCGGGCCGCCCGGCGTGGGAAATCGCCGGCGCCCAGATGACCGATAATGTGCAGCCGTGGGAACAGATGAAGCTGCGGATGCTCAACGGCAGCCACTCCTTTCTTGCCTGGCTCGGCTACCTTGCCGGCAATGCGCATATCAGTGACTGCATGCAGGACGAGGTGCTGCGCAGCGCCGCTCGCCGGTTGATGCTTGACGAACAAGCCCCGACTCTTGCTATCGAAGGCGTCAATCTGACGCACTATGCCGACAGCCTGATCGCACGCTTTAGTAATCCAGCGCTTAAACATCGCACCTGGCAGATAGCGATGGACGGTAGTCAGAAGCTTCCGCAACGTATGCTTGACGGTATTCGCGTTCACCTGCAGCGCGGTAGCCGCTGGCCGTTGCTGGCGCTCGGGGTGGCAGGCTGGATGCGCTACGTCAGCGGTATAGATGATGCCGGTCAGGCTATTGATGTTCGCGACCCGCTGAGCGAGAAGATTCAGGCTCTGGTTGCCGGCAGCCGCGACGAGGAACGCGTCAGCGCCCTGCTCTCACTGGAAGAAATCTTTGGTCGCGATCTGCCGCGCAATACGCTGTTTGTGGATCACATCACCGCCGCCTGGCGTCAGCTTTCTGCCGTCGGTGCCCGCCAGGCCATCGCCAACGTGCCCGGGATTTAACAATTGCTGCTTTTTAGCGGACAGAATTCTTTTCTGTCCGCCGTAGCCCTTCTCTTTTCCCCTTTTTTTCGTCAGGATAGTCCCAACTGTTACAACATTACATTTGTATCCTGGAGAAAATGTGACCAAAACCAACTTGATCACGGGGTTTCTCGGCAGCGGTAAAACGACCTCGATTCTTCATCTGCTGGCCCACAAGCCTGCAGATGAAAAATGGGCCGTGCTGGTTAATGAGTTTGGCGAAGTGGGTATCGATGGCGCTTTGCTCGCCGATAGCGGCGCGCTACTCAAAGAAATTCCCGGCGGCTGTATGTGCTGCGTCAACGGCCTGCCGATGCAGGTTGGGTTGAATACCCTGCTGCGCCAGGGGAAACCGGATCGTCTGCTGATTGAGCCTACCGGGCTCGGCCATCCCAAACAAATTCTCGATATTCTGACCGCCGCCGTCTACGAGCCGTGGATCGATCTTCGCGCCACCCTGTGCGTGCTCGATCCCCGCCAGCTGCTGGACAGTAAAGTGATGGCGAACGCCAACTTCCGCGATCAGCTGGCGGCGGCCGATGTCATTATCAGCAATAAAACGGACCGGATGACGGCAGAAAGCGAACGGGCCTTTGACGCCTGGTGGCAGGAGCACGCGGGCGAGCGTCTGCATATTGGCGCCACCCACGGCAATATCGACCCGCAGCTGCTGGATTTACCGCGCCTGAATCTCACACCGCTGCCGGAAAGTGCCGAACATGCGCACAGCCACGGGCAGAAAAAAGGTCTGGCCGCGCTCAGCCTGCCGGCCCACCAGCGCTGGCGCCGGAGCCTCAACAGCGGTCAGGGTTATCAGGCCTGCGGCTGGATTTTTGATGCCGATACAACCTTTGATACGATTGGCCTGCTTGAGTGGGCTCGTCTGGCGCCGGTTGCCCGCGTCAAGGGCGTGATGCGTATTGCGGAAGGTCTGGTACGCATCAACCGTCAGGGACTTGATCTGCATATCGAAACCCAAAACGTTGCGCCGCCGGACAGCCGTATTGAACTGATTACCGAATCCGAGGCCGACTGGAATGCGTTACAAGCCTCTTTGTTGAAACTTCGTTTAAGTTAAGGCGGGTATGTTTCCCGCCGTCTTACACAACTCGCAACTGTTATGATTAAAAACCGAACTCCCCTGATCCTGCTGCTTAACGCCGCGGGCTTTGCCCTCTTTTTTTCGTGGTATTTGCCCGCTAATCATGGTTTCTGGTTACCGCTGGATTCCGCCATTTTCCACTTCTTTAACCAGGGTGTGGGAAAGAGTCAGGCCTATGCCTGGCTGCTGGCTATCATCAATAACCGGGCTTTTGACGCCTGCTCTTTGCTGGCGATGGGCGGCCTGATGCTGAGCTTCTGGTTGAAGGAGCAAAGCGCCGGTCGCCGGCGGATCGTCATTATCGGTCTGGTCATGCTGCTGTTCGCGGTAGTCATTAACCAGCTGGCGCAGCATCTGATGCCGGTTAAACGCGCCAGCCCCTCGCTCACGTTCAGCGAGATTGTAAAAGTAAGCGATGTGGTCGCCTTCCCGACCAAAGATGCGTCGAAAGACAGTTTTCCCGGCGATCACGGCATGATGCTGCTGATTTTCGCCACCTTCATGTGGCGCTATTTTGGCCGTCGGGCATTGGCTATTGCTTTGACTATTTTTGTCGTTTTCGCTTTTCCGCGGGTCATGATCGGCGCCCACTGGTTTACCGATATTGCCGTTGGTTCATTGACCGCCGTCCTCATTGGCATCCCCTGGGTGCTGATGACACCATTAAGCGACACATTGATCGCCTGGTTTAACCGTTCGCTTCCGGGCGGAGTGGGTAAAAATTAATCTCTTCCTTACATATTATTAACTATATCCATAAGGGATCGTTCTCGGTCCCTTTTTTATTTGTCCATCTTTTTATCGCCCGCGTCATCTTCCTGTCACATTAATCATCTTACAAATGAAGGAATTGCATATTTTTTACCCACGACTGCCGCTATTTTGTGCTTTCCCGATGATTCACTTTTAGATGCACAAATTCTTATAAGAAATCGCGCGAAACCGCTCGCCATCCCACGTTTGATAGGGTAATCTCAATCTCGTTTTGCCTTTCCAGTAACGTCAATCCGGCTCAAAAATAAATTTGTGCGGTATCCCACAAATTTAGGTTTAAGGAATTGTCTCATTGCTGGCAGGTATTTAGGCTCTAACACGTTTGGCATTTTTTATAACGACATTGTCGTTAAGGACAACAAGGGAAAACAAACAGCATGGTCAAATCTCAGCCGATTTTGAGATATATGTTGCGGGTAGTGCCCGCGATAGCAGTGGCAGTTTTGCTCTCTGCCTGTAGTTCGACAAGTAGTACCGCAAAGAATATGCATTCTGAGACGCATGCTGTGGGTAGTGGCGATTTATCATCACTGCAAGCCTCTCAGGATGAATTTGAAAAGATGGTCAGCAATCTGGACGTTAAGTCCCGTTTGATGGACCAGTATGCCAGCTGGAAAGGCGTGCGTTACCGCCTCGGCGGCAGCACCCGGAAAGGCATTGATTGCTCTGCCTTCGTGCAGCGTACTTTCCGTGAACAATTTGGTCTGGAACTGCCCCGCTCCACTTCTGAGCAGCAGGATTCCGGCAAGTCCATTTCACGCTCTCAACTGCGTACCGGCGATTTAGTTCTGTTCCGGGCGGGCTCCACCGGTCGCCACGTCGGTATCTATATCGGCAACGATCAGTTCGTCCATGCTTCCACCAGCAGTGGTGTGACCATCTCCAGCATGAACGAGCCGTACTGGAAGAAGCGCTATAATGAAGCGCGACGAGTTCTGAGCCGCTCGTAATCCTTTCTGTCGTGAGTTATCCCTTGGCTGACCTCAGAACAAAAAACACTGCTGCGGCGGTGTTTTTTTTTGCCTGTTTACCTGTGAATGCCGCAATATAAGCTATCCCTTTAAGTGGCGATAGAGAAAACGTTTTCTACCCATTGGCGCAACTCATTAACATGGACCGACTATAGAGCCTATGCTTACCCGTTACCTGTCACCCCGGCGTAATATCTGGCTGACCAGCATACTCATCGGAGTGATCGTCGCCCTGCTGGCCGGTAGCATTCAGGTTATGGTGATTTACCATAGCCGGTCTGAACGTTTTGACAGTATCATCGACAACGTCAACGTCTACCTGACTGAATACTTTAGCCAGCTCGAGAAGACGATGGTCGGCCTGCAGCCGCTGGTCAATCAAAAATGTGAAAATATTGTGTCAGACCTGACCGCACGGGCAGCCTTTAGCCCAAACGTGCGCGCGTTTTTGCTGGTAAAAGAGGGCGTCGCCTTTTGCTCCTCCGCCACTGGCTCCATGAATACTCCGCTGGTGCAGCTCATCCCCCATCTCGATACCCGTAAAGCGGTCGACATGCGGCTCCTGCCGGGGACACCGATGATGCCTGATAATGCCGCCCTGGCGATGTGGGTACGCAATCCGCACGACGATAACGATGGCATTTTCGTCTCAATCAATACCAACCTGACACCCTATATTCTTTATTCCGCCCGCCAGAACGATTTCAGCAGCATCGCGCTGGTTGTCAACGATACCGCCCTCTCCACCCTGACCAACCGCCTTATTGACCCGCAGAATCTGCGCGCAGAGCCGATTCGTCAGGTACAAATCAGAGGGCTGCCGCTGAAAGTCTATCTCTATGCCAACAGCTGGCTATCGGAAAATACGCTATTCTCGCTGCTGCTCGGCGTCGTGTGCGGTCTGCTGGCTGGCCTGGTGAGTTACTACGTGCTGACGTTGAAATCCGATCCGCGTAAAGCCATTCTGCTGGGGATAAAAAATAATCAGTTCTATGTTGTCTATCAGCCGGTAGTCAAAGCCGATACCCTGCGCATCAGCGGTATTGAAGTACTGATGCGCTGGCGCCATCCGGTAGCCGGGGAGATTCCGCCTGATGTGTTTATTAACCTGGCGGAAATGCAGCAAGTGATTGTGCCGCTCACTCATCATTTATTAGCACTGATCGCCCGCGACGCACCGGCCCTGCAAAAAATTCTGCCCGCTGGTAGCAAGCTGGGGCTGAATATCTCACCGGCCCATCTGCACGCCGACGAATTTCAGGATGACCTGCAGCAGTTCGCTGCATCCATGCCAGCCAACCACTTCAATGTGGTTCTCGAAATTACCGAACGTGCGATGATCGATAAAAACAGGTCGTTGGCCATCTTTGACTGGCTGCATGAGCAGGGGTTTGAGATTGCGATTGACGATTTTGGTACCGGACATAGTGCGCTTATCTACCTTGAGCGTTATAAATTTGACTATCTGAAAATCGATCGCGGCTTCGTGCAGGCCATCGGAACCGAGACCGTCACCTCCCCGGTGCTGGATGCGGTACTGACGCTAAGCCGCCGCCTGCAGCTCATGACCGTTGCAGAAGGAGTAGAAACACCGGAGCAAGCGGAGTGGTTACGCAAACATGGCGTAAACTTCCTGCAGGGCTATTGGCTGAGCCGCCCGCTGCCGCTGGAAGCGCTGATCGCGGCACATGATGAACCGGCTAACTATTTTTCCGCCGGTAATGGCTCTTTATGATGTCTGCCCACAGAGGATATTAATCTGGCTATGTTTGCGCGTGTCTGCCTGATATTACTGACCCTGTTCAGCCTGAATAGTCAGGCGCAAACCATAACCATAAAAGAGGGCAGCACTTTTGCCATCATTGGCGAACCGAAATACGCCGTCGGCTTTGACCATTTTGATTATGCCAATCCCAGTGCCCCGAAAGGGGGAACAATAGTCAACGCCAGCATTGGCACCTTCGATAACTTCAACCGCTATGCGCTGCGCGGCAACCCGGGAGTACGTACCGACGCTCTGTACGACACGCTGTTCACCACCTCCGATGATGAACCGGGCAGCTATTATCCGCTCATTGCCGCACACACGCGCTACGCCGATGATTTCTCGTGGATGGAGATAACCCTCAATCCGCACGCCCGTTTTCATGATGGCAGCCCGATTACCGCCGGCGATGTCGCCTTCACGTTCCACAAATTTATGACCGAAGGGGTACCGCAGTTCCGCTTGTTCTACAAGGGGACCCGCGTCGAGGCCATTGCGCCGCGCACCGTGCGCATTACGCTGGCGCAGCCTGGCAAGGAGAACATGCTGAGTCTGCTCTCCCTGCCGGTGATGCCTGAGGCATTCTGGCGCAACCATAAGCTCAGCGACCCGCTTTCCACCCCGCCGCTGGCCAGCGGCCCCTATCGAATTACCGACTGGCGGATGGGTCAGTACATCATCTACTCGCGGGTGAAGGACTACTGGGCGGCCGATCTGCCGGTGAACCGCGGGCGCTGGAATTTCGACACGCTGCGCTACGACTACTACCTTGACGATAATGTCGCCTTTGAAGCCTTTAAGGCCGGCGCCGTCGACCGACGCGCAGAGACGATGGCCAAAAACTGGTCGACCCGCTATGTCGGACGCAATTTTACCCACGGCTATATTGTCAAAGATGAGTACCCGAACACCTCGGCGCAGGATACCCAATGGCTGGCGTTTAATATCCAGCGCCCGGTGTTTAACGACCGCCAGGTCCGGGAAGCCATCACCCTCGCCTTTGATTTCGAGTGGATGAACAAGGCGCTGTTTTATGGCGCCTACAGCCGGGCCAGCAGCTACTTTCAGAATACCGAATATGCGGCGCGTCACGCGCCCGATGCCGAAGAGCTCGCCCTGCTGACGCCAATGAAGGCCGATCTGCCGCCGGAGGTTTTCACCTCCGTCTATCAGCCGCCGCGATCCCGCGGCGATGGGTTCGATCGCACAAATTTGCTGCAGGCGGATGCGTTGCTTAAGCAGGCGGGCTGGGTGCTGAAAAACCAACGCCGAATCAACGCCGTCACCGGCAAGCCGCTGCGCTTTGAACTGCTGCTGCCTTCCGGGGGCAACGATCGCTGGGTGCTGCCGTTCCAGCATAATCTCCAGCGCCTCGGTATTACGATGGATATTCGCCAGGTCGATAATTCACAGTACAGTAACCGCCGACGCAGTCGTGACTACGATATGATGCCCATCGTCTGGCGCGCGACGCCCTGGCCCGGAACCGACCTGCAAATCTCCTGGGATTCGTCATATATTCACTCCAGCTACAATGCGCCCGGGGTTCAGAGTCCGGTGGTGGACAAACTGATTGCGCAGATCATCCGCTGGCAGGGGAATAAGCAAAAGCTCCTGCCCCTGGGGCGCGCGCTGGACCGGGTGCTGACCTGGAACTATTACATGCTGCCGATGTGGTATATGGCGCAGGACAGGACGGCGTACTGGGATAAATTCTCCTTCCCGCAGACCCGTCCCGTCTACTCATCCGGGTTCGATACCTGGTGGTATGACGTGAACAAAGCGGCAAAACTACCCGCGGACAAACGGTAAGGAATAACGATGGGCGCATACCTGATCCGCCGGCTGTTGCTGATAATCCCCACGCTGTGGGCGATCATTACGATCAACTTTTTCATTGTCCAGATAGCCCCGGGCGGCCCGGTCGATCAGGCCATCGCCGCCATTGAGTTCGGCAACCGTGGCGGCTTACCGGGCGCCGGAGAAAGCGGTATGGCTGCCAGCCATGCCCGGACCGGCGTCGGCAACATCAGCGAAGGCCATTATCGCGGCGGGCGCGGTCTCGATCCGGAAGTGATTGCCGAAATCACCCACCGCTACGGCTTTGATAAACCGCTCCACGAACGCTACCTGAAAATGCTCGGCGACTATCTGCGCTTCGATTTTGGCGACAGCCTGTTTCGCAGCGCGTCGGTCTTGCAGCTGATCAAAAACAGCATGCCGGTCTCCATCACCCTGGGGCTGTGGAGCACGCTGATTATCTATCTGGTCTCGATTCCGCTCGGCATCCGCAAAGCCGTCCATAACGGCAGCCAGTTTGATATCTGGAGCAGTACGCTGATCATTATTGGCTACGCCATCCCGGCCTTTCTGTTCGCCATTATTCTGATCGTGCTCTTCGCGGGGGGCAGCTATCTGGACCTGTTTCCGCTGCGCGGGCTGGTGTCAGCTAATTTCGATAGCCTGACGTGGTATCAGAAGGTTCTCGACTATCTCTGGCACATTACGCTGCCGGTGCTGGCGACGGTCATCGGCGGCTTTGCGGCGCTCACCATGCTGACCAAGAACAGCTTTCTTGACGAGATCCGCAAGCAGTATGTCGTGACCGCACGCGCCAAAGGGGTGGGCGAAAAGCATATTTTATGGGGCCATGTTTTTCGCAATGCCATGCTGCTGGTGATCGCCGGTTTCCCGGCGATGTTTATCAGTATGTTTTTCACCGGTTCCTTGCTGATTGAAGTGATGTTTTCCCTCAACGGCCTGGGACTGCTGGGCTATGAGGCGACCGTTTCCCGTGATTACCCGGTGATGTTCGGCACGCTGTATATTTTTACCCTGATCGGCCTGCTGCTGAATATTGTCAGCGATATCTGCTACACGCTAGTCGATCCGCGTATTGATTTTGAGGGCCGCTGATGTCTTTTCTGAGTCCCGTTAATCAGGCCCGCTGGGCGCGTTTTCGTCACAACCGCCGCGGCTATCTGTCGCTGTGGCTGTTTATGATTCTTTTCGTGTTCAGCCTGTGCGCCGAACTGATTGCCAACGACCGCCCGCTGCTGGTGCAGTATCGCGGCAGCCTGTACGTTCCGGCATTGAAAAATTATAGCGAGACGACCTTTGGCGGCCCGTTTGCTACCGCCGCCGACTACCAGGATCCGTGGCTGCAAAAGCAGCTGGATGATAACGGCTGGATACTGTGGGCGCCGATCCGATTTGGCGCCACCACCATCGACTTCGCCACCCAAACGCCCTTCCCTTCTCCCCCCTCGACGAGAAACTGGCTGGGTACCGATGCCAACGGCGGCGACGTGCTGGCCCGTATTTTATACGGCACGCGAATATCGATTCTGTTCGGCCTGCTGCTGACCTTTTTCTCCAGCGTGCTGGGGGTACTGGCGGGTGCCATTCAGGGGTACTACGGCGGCAAGATTGACCTGTGGGGTCAGCGATTTATTGAGGTGTGGTCAGGCATGCCAACCCTGTTCCTGATTATTTTACTCTCCAGTGTCGTCCAGCCGGGCTTCTGGTGGCTGCTGGCCATTACGGTACTGTTCGGCTGGATGGCGCTGGTCGGCGTCGTGCGGGCGGAATTCCTGCGCACCCGTAACTATGACTATATTCGCGCGGCGCAGGCGCTGGGGGTCAGCGATCGGCATATTATCCTGCGCCATATGCTGCCCAACGCCATGGTCGCCACTCTGACCTTCCTGCCGTTTATTCTGTGCAGCTCCATCACTACCCTGACTTCCCTCGATTTTCTCGGCTTCGGCCTGCCGCTCGGTTCGCCATCGCTTGGCGAACTGCTGCTGCAGGGGAAAAACAATCTGCAGGCGCCGTGGCTGGGCATCGCCGCCTTTCTGTCGGTCGCGGTGCTGTTATCGTTGTTAATTTTCATTGGTGAAGCCGTCCGCGACGCCTTCGACCCCGGTAAGGCGGTATAACATGACGCAGCCTTTGTTAGAGATAGACAACCTCTCCATCGCCTTCCGCCAGCAGGGGAAAACGCATACCGTCGTCAGCGAGCTCTCCCTGAATATTGGCGCCGGGGAAACCCTGGCGCTGGTGGGGGAATCCGGCTCCGGTAAAAGCGTCTCCGCGCTCTCGGTGCTGCGGCTGCTCCCCTCTCCGCCGGTCTGCTACCCCGGCGGAGACATTCGCTTTCACGGCCAGTCGCTGCTTCACGCCGATGAGCGCACGCTGAGTCAGGTGCGCGGTAATCGGATCGCGATGATTTTTCAGGAACCGATGGTGTCGCTCAATCCCCTGCATACGCTGGAAAAGCAGCTGTATGAAGTGCTGTCTTTGCATCGCGGTATGCGCAAAGAGGCCGCGCGAGGTGAGATCCTTAACTGCCTGGAGCGGGTCGGTATCCGTCATGCCGTACGCCGGCTGGCGGACTACCCGCATCAGTTTTCCGGCGGCGAACGCCAGCGGATCATGATTGCCATGGCGCTGCTCACCCGTCCAGAGCTGCTGATTGCCGACGAACCCACTACCGCCCTGGATGTGACCGTACAGGCACAAATCCTGCAGCTGTTACGCGAGCTGAAAAATGAACTGAATATGGGGCTGCTGTTTATTACCCATAACTTAAGCATTGTCCGCCAGCTCGCTGACCGCGTGGCGGTGATGCAAAACGGTCGCTGCGTCGAACAAAACGCCTGTCGGGCGCTTTTTGCCGCCCCCGAACACCCTTATACCCGTCGTCTGCTGGACAGCGAACCCGCCGGCAGGCCGGTGCCGCTGGCCACCGATGCGCCGCTGCTGCTGAAGGCCGTCGATCTGAGCGTCGCCTTCCCGGTGCGCAAAGGGCTCCTCCGCCGGGTAGTGGATCATAACCGGGTGGTTAACGCGCTCAATTTCCAGCTGCGCGCGGGGGAAACCCTGGGCCTGGTGGGCGAGTCGGGATCGGGCAAAAGCACCACCGGGCTGGCCCTGCTGCGCCTGATTGCCTCGCAAGGGACGATCGCCTTTGAGGGGCAGGCGCTGCAGGGACGTAGCCGTCGGCAAATGCTGCCGCTGCGCCGCCAGATGCAGATAGTCTTCCAGGATCCCAACTCGTCGCTGAATCCCCGGTTGAACGTGCTACAGATTATTGAAGAGGGTCTGCGCGTCCACCAGCCAACGCTAACGTCGGCCGCGCGTGAACAAGCGGTGATACAGGCGATGCAGGAGGTGGGGCTCGATCCGCAAACGCGGCATCGCTATCCGGCTGAGTTTTCCGGTGGCCAGCGTCAGCGTATTGCGATTGCCCGGGCGCTGATCGTGAAACCTCAGCTCATCGTGCTGGATGAGCCCACGTCGTCGCTGGACAAGACTGTCCAGGCGCAAATACTGGCTTTGCTGAAAGCGTTACAGCAAAAATATCGGCTGGCCTATATTTTTATCAGCCATGATTTACGCGTAGTGCGGACGTTGTGTCATCAGGTGATGGTGTTACGGCAGGGAGAAGTCGTCGAGCAGGGGGAGTGCGAACGCGTTTTTACCGCTCCACAGCAGGAATATACCCGCCAGCTTCTGGCGCTGGGCTGACGGTCAGAATGGGTTGTGGCCAGAGAACGGTTCGGCAATCGCCACGCCGAAATTTTTCAGTCGACAGGTTGCCGCAAACTCGTCCTGTAAATTCACAAACAGGCACGGCTCCCCTTCACACTCAACGATGGAGCAATCGACTTCGATGTCGCTGAGGGCCTGGCTGAGCTTATGCATCACCGGCCACGCTTTCTCTCCGTCCGGGCTGAGTAGCTTCAGCGCAACGAGGCTGTTTTCACTCTCGGCGCCGTTTTGCGGAATCGGTTCAACTCTTGAACCCGCAAAACCGGCCAGCCAGCGATAGCTCTGCGGCAGACGGTGTACGATAGAGAGTTGCTGTGTATTCACTTAGTTTCCCCGGAAGCAAAATGCTTCACAATAAATTTACATCAATATTAACACATCGTTGACAAATAGTCCTGCATCAGCATAGAAAACGTTTACACCCGCGTCACGCCAGGGTTAACGACTTATAATCCAGAACCTTATAGTTTCGCTGCGGAAACAGATCGGGGCTATATGTACCCGTTTCTGTGATCCAAAACAACTTTTTTATCGCAACAATGCGACTTTTTACACTAATTGATTTTACATAAAAGAAACAAATTACAGAACCGGGAAGCCCATCGCGGTTGATGTGCATCAAAAAAGGGGCGGAAATCGCCCCTTGTGGCAGGTATTTTAGTGCGCGGTTTTACGTCGCCGACTGGCGTAGAGGTAAAAAAGGATGGAACTGCTGGCGCAAAATGCGATCGAAATCAGCATCGGCCAGGCGGTAGTAAAGGTGGCCATGGACAGCAGCGCGCCAATAATCGCCCCGATGCCAAAGCGGAAGGTCCCCGCCAGCGATGAGGCGGTGCCCGCCATATGCGGAAACTCGTCCAGAATGACCGCCATCGCGTTGGAGGAGACCATCGAAACGCAGCCGACAAACGCGGCAACGCCGACCACCAGCGCCCAGAATCCGACATCCAGCAGCGCGCAGACCACCATCCATACCGCCATCACAAACTGAATCCACAGCCCGGCGCGGAACATATTCAGCGCCCCGACCCGTCGGACAAAGCGGCTGTTAATGATGGTCATGATGAACAAGAAGACAATGTTCAGCGCAAAATAGTAACCAAAGTGCTGCGGCGAAACGTGGTTGATATTGATGTAGACAAACGGCCCGGCGCTCAGGAAGGAGAACATCCCGGCAAAGCTGAAGCCACTCGCCAGCATATAGCTCAGCACCCGCTTATGCCGGAACAAGGTCGCAAAGTTACCCAGCGTGGTGCGCAGACTAAATTTTTGTCGCCGTTCAACCGGCAGCGTTTCGCTGATGAAAAAAGCAATCATCGCCGAGGCCAGCAGCGCCGCCAGCGCGAGAATCCAGAAGATCGCATGCCAGCTGAACCACACCAGAACGGCGCCCCCTACCATCGGCGCAACCAGCGGCGCGATAGTGGTGACCAGCATGACGAACGACATCATCCGCGAAAACTCTTCTTTCGGATAGATATCGCGCATCAGGGCATTGATGACCACGCTCGCCGCCGCGGCCGCCAGACCGTGGAAGAAGCGCATGGTAATCAGCATGTCGATAGTCTGCGACAGCGCGCAGGCCACCGCAGCCGCGGCGAAAATCAGCGTTCCTCCGAGGATCACCGGCTTACGGCCGATGCTGTCGGCCATCGGGCCATACAGCAGCTGACCGAAAGCAAAGCCCAGAATATAGGTACTGAGCGTCATCTGCGCACTGCCGTCCGGCACATTAAACTGCGCCGAAATCACCGGCAGCGCCGGGAGGTACATATCAATCGACAGTGGCATCAACATGGCCAGCAGGCCAAGAATAAACACAATCCCCAGTGAAGAATTCTGCTTTGCCGTCACGTTTTACTCCGTGCATGCTGGAGGCCAACGCTGGCTATCTCGTCTTCCGTCAGCGGGCGGTACTCGCCAGGCTCCAGAGATTCATCCAGCATGATGTCGCCAATACGTTCACGATGCAGGCCGACGACGTGATTACCCACCGCCGCGAACATGCGTTTCACCTGATGGTAGCGCCCTTCGCTTATCGTCAAGCGCACTTCCGTTGGCGTCAGCACTTCCAGACGCGCAGGTTTCGTCAGATCCTTTTCATTGTGCAGCTGAACGCCTTTCGCAAACTGTTCAGCCGTTTGCTCATCCACCGGGTTTTCCAGCGTCACCAGATAGGTTTTCTCACAGTGATGGCGCGGAGAAGTGATGCGGTGCGACCACTGCCCGTCATCGGTCATCAGCACCAGTCCGGTGGTGTCGATATCCAGTCGACCTGCGGCATGCAGCTTATGCGCGACCGGGACATCCAGGAAATAGAGAATCGTTGGATGATCCGGATCGTCCGTGGAGCAGACGTACCCCTGCGGCTTGTTGAGCATAAAGTAGCGCGGGCCGTTCTGCTGGGTCAGCGTATTGCCGTCATACTCCACGTCGTGCTCTGGCTGGAGCTTAAACGACGCATCTTTGACGATTTCGCCGTCTACGAGAACGCGGCTGCTGCGGATTTCACGCCCGGCAATAGCCCGACTGACGCCAAGTTGCTGAGCGATAAACTTATCAAGTCGCATGAGATTTTTTTAGCCTGTAATAATGCTGGAGCGGGCAAACGCCCGAAAAAGAAGAAGTTCGCTGGCTAGTATAACGGGCTCTTAACGCCACTCAAGGGAAAAGATTCGTGGCATACTATTTGCGAGTTAATTAACGCCAGTATAGCCATGACTTTTACATTACGTCCCTACCAAAAAGAGGCCGTCGACGCCACGCTCGCCTGGTTTCGTCGCCATCATGAACCGGCCGCCATCGTCCTGCCAACCGGCGCAGGTAAAAGCCTGGTCATCGCCGAACTGGCGCGTCTGTCGCGCGGCCGCGTTCTGGTGCTGGCGCACGTCAAGGAGCTGGTCGCGCAAAACCACGCCAAGTATTGTGCGCTTGGGCTGGAGGCGGATATTTTTGCTGCCGGCCTGAAACGTAAAGAGAGCCACGGCAAGGTGGTTTTCGGCAGCGTGCAATCGGTAGCCCGTAACCTTGAACAGTTTCAGGCCGAGTTTTCACTGCTGATCGTCGATGAATGCCACCGCATCAGCGACGATGATGACAGCCAGTACCAGCAAATTATCAGCCATTTGCAGCAGGTCAATCCGCAGCTGCGTCTGCTCGGGTTGACCGCCACGCCGTTCCGCCTCGGCAAGGGCTGGATCTACCAGTTTCATTATCATGGTATGGTTCGCGGTGATGAGAAGGCGTTGTTCCGCGACTGTATTTACGAGCTGCCGCTGCGCTATATGATCAAGCACGGGTATCTGACGCCTCCGGAGCGGCTGGATATGCCGGTCGTACAGTACGATTTCAGCCGCCTTCAGCCGCAGAGCAACGGGCTGTTTAGCGAAGCGGACCTGAACCTTGAGCTAAAAAAGCAGCAGCGCATTACGCCGCATATCGTCAGCCAGATCGTCGAATTTGCCCAGACGCGCAAGGGAGTGATGATTTTCGCCTCCACGGTAGAACACGCGCGGGAAATTACCGGCCTGCTGCCCGCCGGCGAGGCGGAGCTGATTACCGGTGACACGCCCGGTCCGCAGCGCGATCGCATCATCGAAGCATTTAAGGCGCAGCAGTATCGTTATCTGGTGAACGTGGCGGTGCTCACCACCGGGTTTGATGCCCCGCATGTCGATCTGATCGCCATCCTGCGCCCCACGGAGTCGGTCAGCCTGTATCAGCAAATTGTCGGCCGCGGCCTGCGTCTGGCGCCGGGGAAAACCGACTGCCTGATTCTCGACTATGCCGGAAATCCTCACGATCTCTATGCGCCAGAGGTGGGCTCGCCGAAGGGCAAGAGCGATAACGTCCCCGTACAGGTATTCTGTCCGGCCTGTGGCTTTGCCAATACCTTCTGGGGAAAGACCACCGCCGACGGTACGCTGATTGAACACTTTGGCCGCCGCTGCCAGGGCTGGTTTGAAGATGACGACGGTCATCGTGAACAGTGCGATTTTCGTTTTCGTTTTAAAAACTGTCCGCAGTGCAATGCGGAAAATGATATTGCCGCCCGCCGCTGCCGCGAGTGCGACACGATTCTGGTCGACCCCGACGATATGCTGAAGGCCGCGCTGAAGCTCAAAGACGCGCTGGTGCTGCGCTGCAGCGGTATGGACCTGCAGCACGGTGGTGACGATAAAGGCCCGTGGCTGAAAATCACCTATTACGATGAGGACGGCGCCGATGTCAGCGAGCGCTTCCGCCTGCAGACGCCGGCCCAGCGGACCGCGTTTGAGCAGCTGTTTATCCGCCCGCATACCCGCACGCCGGGCGTGCCGCTGCGCTGGATAACCCCTGCCGACATTGTTGCCCAGCAGCCGCTGTTGCGTCATCCGGACTTTGTCGTCGCGCGCATGAAAGGCCAGTACTGGCAGGTCAGGGAAAAAGTCTTCGACTATCAAGGCCGCTTCCGTCGGGCAAACGAACTGCGTTAATCAGCGCCGCGCCTGAGGTTTTCATTGCCGTCAACGCCATAGGTGGATATAATGCCGCCCGCTTTTGCATTCGCAAAGCAGATCATCTGCCTGCTGCTGGGTCGCCTGTAGCAGGATTTAAATATAGAGAGACATCAATGTTTACTATCAACGCAGAAGTACGTAAAGAGCAGGGTAAGGGTGCGAGCCGCCGCCTGCGTGCAGCTAACAAATTCCCGGCCATCATTTATGGCGGTGAAGCTACTCCGGTAGCAATCGAGCTGGACCAGGACAAACTGTGGAACATTCAGAGCAAAGCTGAGTTCTACGGTGAAGTTCTGACCATCGTTATCGATGGCAAAGAAGAAAAAGTAAAAGTTCAGGCTGTTCAGCGTCACGCGTTCAAGCCAAAACTGACTCACATCGACTTCGTTCGCGCTTAATCGCGATAGCAAGTTGAGTGGCAAACGCCCCGGCCCGCAAGGTCCGGGGCGTTTTGTTATGCGTCTTGTTTCCATAGCAAAGGCGCAAAATCAACCACCTCTCCCAGCGTCGGATGCTTGTTCATTCCCGGCTGCCACAGCATTACCATCGTGACATTCAGCCCCTGGGTACCGACTTCGGTGTCAATCTCCTCCACCCCTTGCCAGTCGACCGCCTGAAAATGGTCAGGTAAGAATCCCCACCCCTGCCCCTGCTGCAGCGCATGGCGCAATAACGCTTTCTCATTCATGTACAGCGTGTGTCCCGAGATTTGCACCCGGCGGGCAATTTGCTCGTCTGCACGGCGATGCATCACCAGCTGTGGCACCAGCGACAGATTGAGCAGAGTCAGCGGACGCGCGCAGTCAGCAAACAGGCGCTCCGTCGCATAAAAGCGCAGATCGACGGTTCCCAACGCTCGCCATTCCATTTCGCTACCGAGAGTCCGGTTATTGGCCTGGCAAATAGCCAGATCGGCCTGCCCGTCGGCCAGCGCCTGCTCCGCCTCGCGACGCGATGCGCTCCAGCAGCTCATTCGCAGCTGACGTCGGGCAAGGTGGTCTGCCAGCGCGCAGAGAAAGGGGCGCGGGACAAACGGATCGTACACCACCCGCAGCTCCTGCCCCGCCGTGCGCGGCAGAGTCTGCGCAAATGACTCAAAGGCCTGCGCCTGGCGCAGGAGTAGATGCGCCTGGCGAAACAGTTGTTCCCCTTCGGCGGTTAACGCCAGGCTCCGCCCTTCGCGCAGGAACAGCGCATATCCCAGCGCATCTTCCAGATAATCCAGCAGATCGCGCAGCGTGGTACGGTCCTTTCCGAGCCGAATCGCCGCCCGTGAGAGACTCCCGGTTTCCGCGATGGTGGCAAAGGCTTCAATCTGGGCAAATGAGTAATGCAGCATTTTCATCCCGAGGTTTCCTTTGGGGGAAAATCCCCCATCGGCTGATTTTAGCCTGCCGAAGGCGATTTATATACTGCAGGCCTGGTTGTTATGGCTAATAAGGAATCTCTGATGACAAAGATAAAAAAAACCACACCGCTGGCCCTGGCGCTGATGTTCGCGCTTTGCCCTACCGTCAGCATGGCGCAAACCCCGTCACCGCAGTCCTGCGGCGGAGTGATGCTGGATGTCTGCCCGACGCCTTTTGATCCCGTGCTGCCCGCCACAAAAGATATGCTCAACTGGGATCAATCTGCCCGGGTTATCGGCTTTCGCAACGACTACCGTAACTATGACGGCGATGTCTTCCGTCACGGTAGCGCCACGCCGCTGTCGCCATCAGATAAGCCGCTGACCGACGTCAGCTACACGGTAAACGGCCAGACATGGAACCTGCAGGATTACCTGAAGCGCCAGAACGTTACCGGTTTTCTGGTACTCAAAGAGGGTAAAATTGCCTACAAATATCTCGGCGCAGGCAACACCGACACCACGCTGTGGACCTCCCGCTCGGTAGGTAAAGCGGTGGTCTCCACCTTAGTCGGTATGGCGATTCAGCAAGGTAAAATCCATTCGCTTAATGACCGGGTCACCGATTACGAGCCCGACCTGAAAGGCACCGCCTGGGATGATGTCACCCTTAAGCAGCTGATTCAGCACACCTCCGGCGTCGAGTGGAATGAAGATTACACCAATCCACAATCCCATTTCGCCCGCCTGACCCAGTGTGAGGCCCATCCGGGCGCCTACGCATGCGTGCGCAAGATCGTGGCTTCCCTGAAGCGTACGCATCCCGCCGGCGAGCAGTGGTCCTACTCATCAGGGGGCGCATGGCTATTGGGGGATGTGGTGGAGCGGGCCACCGGAATGCCGCTTGCCGCATGGCTGGAGCAGGCCCTGTGGCAACCCGCCGGAATGGCGCATGACGGCGTCTGGCACGCTTATCAGCAGGGTAAACATGACGTCGGGGCGCATGGCTTTAACGCCACGCTGGAAGACTGGGGTCGTTTCGGCGAGTTTGTCGCCCGGGATGGACGCCTGGCCAACGGCCAACGACGGGTGCCTGAAGGCTGGTTTGACCAATCCTCCGCCTGGACTCAGGCGCAGAAATCAGTCTCCCCGGCACACCCGGAAGGCATTTACGGCTATCAATGGTGGAATAACGCGATTCCGGCCAACGCGCAGCACGTCGACCCTACCGCTCGCCAGGGGCTGAAAGGTTCGCTGTGGGCGCTGGGTATCTATGGCCAGGTGATTATGGTCAACCGCGCGGAACATCTGGTGATCGTGCAGTGGTCAACCTGGCCGCAGGCCGAACCTTCGTTTAACGCCCAACCGCTGGAAGCCGCGCTGATGTACAGCGCTATCGCTCGCAAGCTGCGTTAAGGGTTATCGCGCCTTGTTTCACCCGGAGCAAGGCATGATGAAACCGTGAGGGCCAGGTGTTGCAGGAGCATAATGGTTTTGGCATCCACAATTTCCCCCTCGCGTATCGCTTGTAACGCCCGGGCCAGTGGCCACTCCAGCACTTCAATATCCTCCCCTTCCGCCGCCAGCCCGCCGCCTTCGCTGCGGCGATCGTCCGCCGAATATTCGGCAATGAAAAAGTAGAGTTTTTCGGTAACCGACCCCGGACTCATGTAGGCAGTAAAAACCGGTTCAATACCGGTGACGCGAAAGCCGGTCTCTTCTTCCGCCTCGGCGATAATGCGCTCTTCCGGCGACGCATTATCCAGCAGTCCGGCAGCCGCCTCGATCAAAAAACCATCATGACCGTTAATCCACACCGGAAAACGAAACTGGCGAATAAGCACGACGGTTTGCTTTACCCGGTTATAGAGCAGAATCACCGCGCCGTTGCCGCGATCGTAGGCCTCACGGCTCTGCTCCTGCCAACGGCCGTCCCGTCGCAGCAATTCAAAAGTGTATTTTTTTAACGTATACCAGTTGTCGGACAGCAGCGTTTCACGCACGTGGCGAACGCGGGATGTATCGCAGGACATATTTTTCTCCTGATAAGATGACAGCGGCCACGATAACATGCAAAATAACGCACAAACAAGATCAAACATGAAGGAAAAAATATGTTTGCCAGCCAACGAAAACAGCAAATACTGCAGATTCTGGCCGTCGAAAAACAGGTAATGTCCGGTGAGCTTAGCCAGCGGTTTAACGTCTCTGAAGACTCTATCCGCCGGGATTTACGCGAGCTGGCGGGGGAAGGCAAGCTGCAGCGGGTCCACGGCGGGGCGCTGCCGGTTTCGGCGGCCATCGCGCCGATCGAAACAAGAAAAAACGTGCAAATCGCCTCGAAACAGGCCATTGCCCGCCGGGCGGCGGCCCTGATCCAGCCGGGTCAGGTGGTGATTATCGATGGCGGGACCACCACAGAAGAAATGGTCCGCTGTCTGCCGGCTGATTTAGCCTGCACCATCGTGACCCATAGCCCCGGTATTGCCGTCGCGCTGGTGGAGCGGCCGTTGATTGAGGTCATTCTTATCGGCGGGCGGCTGTTTAAACATTCGGTGGTCACCGTCGGCGCCAGCGCGCTGGAAGGTATTGCGCGGATCAATGCCGATCTGTTTTTTATGGGCGTTACCGGGGTGCATGACCGCGCTGGTTTCACTACCGGCGATTATGAAGAGGCGGCTATCAAGCGGGCGCTCGCCGCGCGGGCAGCTGAAACCATTGTGATGGCGTCGCAGGAAAAACTGAACTCGGCATCGGCGTTTGCCATCGGCGAGTTAAGCCTTGCCAGTACCCTGATTATCGATGGTTTGCTGGATGAGGCCCTGCAGGCGAAGCTGACCCAGCACGGGATCGAGACGATCCGCGCCGATGCAGAGTAAGAACGCCGCGGGCCGACGATGGCCCGGGCAGCAGCCCCGGCCTTCACCGGGGCTGGCGGAGAATCAGCTACCGCCGGAAGTCCGACGCTGCAGCTGATCGCGCAGGTTAGGCGGCGTACCTTTGATGGTCAGCGTATCCGTTGCCGGATCCCAGAACACCCGCTCGCCCAGCAGCATGGCATCAAAGTTGATCGTTAACCCGCCGCCGCTGCCGGCAAACTTGGTCAACTGACGCAGCGTGCTGCGATCCGCCGGGAAGCTCTCTTCCAGCTCATACCCCTGTTCAGCGGTAAATTGCTGGAAGCTCTTCTCGCTAACGCCGGCCAGCTCTTTGGATAAAGATTCCAGCTCAATCTCTTCTCCCGCCTGCAGCTGCTCGTTGCAATAAGCATAGACCTGCTGACGAACGTTCTGCCGTTCGGACTTATCGAGCTGAGCATCGGAGGCGAAATCATCGACCGCCTGGAGCAGGCCACGGTTCTGCGCTTTCGCGTTCAGCCCTTCGCTGGCGCCAAGGAAGTCCATAAAGAAATCAGCCACTTTACGCCCGACACGGCCTTTGAGGAAGGTCAGGTAGCGGGTCGACTCCGGATTGGTTTCCCATTCAGTTAAGTCAATGCGCGCCACAATATCGGCATGATTGATATCCAGATAGTGGGTCGAGCTGATATCCAGATCTTCATTAACGCGCATACTGCTCAGGTTGTTCAGCACCGCCACCAGCAGGTACTCTACCGCCAGATACCGATACTGACAGAACAGCACGATACCGCCTTCTGCGAAAGGATACTTCGCCAGTTCGTCACGCAGACGGCCGGTTGCCGCCCGGCTGAACGGGAGAAAGTCTTCCTCGCCCTGACGCTGCAGGCGAAGGGCCTGCGCCAGCTCGCTCTCCTGGTTAAACAGACCGTAGGCCTTGTTTTTAGCGCTGTAGACACGATGCAGCTCGGCCATCATTTCCACGACCGTCGCATTCGGCTCCAGTAAGGAATCGCGCAGCACCAGTTCGAGGTTTTGTTCATCACGTTTAATTAACTGATGCAGGGCAATCTGGTCGATATCCAGACTCATGTTAAACTCTCCTTTTAGACCGGCCGGTATTCAACCACCGCCGGGACGGCGACGCAACCGCCGCGTGACTCTTCGACGACCTGAGACTCGCGATCCTGCGCGCTTTTGCGCCGTGGCGAAAAAATGCGGAAAAAAAGCTGCTGCTACGGTAATATGTTGCCCTTTCACGAACAAACAGATTTTGAGTTTATGCCGCAATTATCCCGCTATAGTGATGAACACGTCGAACAGCTGCTTAGCGAGCTGAGCAACGTGCTGGAAACACACAAAGCCCCCGTTGACCTTTCACTGATGGTGCTAGGCAATATGGTGACTAACCTGATCAATAGTAGCGTCGCGCCGGCGCAGCGTCAGGCGATCGCCCGTTCTTTTGCCCAGGCTCTGCAGTCTTCAATCAACGACGACCCGGCGCACTAAGGATAACCAACAACTGTATATGGTGACTCTTCGTCAGCCCTACCGAGAAAAAATCTCCCAGATGGTCAGCTGGGGGCACTGGTTCGCCCTGTTCAACATGTTGTTGGCCATGGTGCTCGGCAGCCGCTATCTTTTTGTCGCCGACTGGCCCACGACTCTGGGCGGACGTATTTTCTCGTATGTCAGCCTCGTGGGTCACTTCAGTTTTCTGGTGTTTACCAGCTATGTCCTGATTCTCTTCCCGCTGACCTTTATCGTCATATCGCAGCGATTGATGCGCTTCCTGTCGGTCATTCTGGCGACCGCGGGCATGACGCTTCTGCTGATCGATAGCGAAGTCTTTACCCGTTTCCACCTGCATCTTAACCCGATTGTCTGGGAACTGGTCATCAACCCTGACCAGAATGAGATGGCGCGCGACTGGCAGCTGATGTTTATCAGCGTGCCGATTATCTTCCTGCTGGAAATGCTGTTTGCGACCTGGAGCTGGCAGAAGCTGCGCAGCCTGACGCGTCGCCGCCACTACGCCCGGCCTGTCGCCTGGTTTTTCTTTCTCTCTTTTATCAGCAGCCACCTGATTTATATCTGGGCGGATGCGAATTTCTATCGCCCGATCACCATGCAACGGGCGAATCTGCCGCTCTCCTATCCGATGACGGCCCGCCGTTTCCTTGAGAAACATGGCCTGCTCGATGCCCAGGATTACCAGCGTCGGCTGGTAGAACAGGGGGCGCCGGAAGCCGTCTCCGTTGAGTATCCGCTGAGCAACCTGCGCTATCGCGATCTGGGGGCTGGCTACAACGTTCTGCTCATTACCGTCGATAACCTGAACTATTCACGGTTTGAGAAAAATATGCCGGAACTGGCCCGTTTCGCACAAGAGAACGTCAACTTTACCCAGCATATGAGCTCCGGCAACACTACCGATAGCGGTATGTTTGGCCTGTTCTACGGGATTTCGCCGGGCTATATGGATGGCGTGCTGTCGGCCCGCATTCCGGCCGCGTTGATTACGGCCTTTAACCAGCAGGGATATCAGCTGGGGCTGTTCTCCTCCGATGGCTTCAGCAGCCCGCTCTATCGCCAGGCGCTGCTGTCCGATTTCTCGCTGCCAAATGAGAAAACGCAAAGCGATGAGCAAACGGCGGACCAGTGGATTGGCTGGCTCAATCGCTATGCGCAGGATGAAAACCGCTGGTTCTCATGGATTTCGTTAAACGGCACCACGCTGGACAACAGTCAGCAGCAAAACTTCGCGCGTCGCTACAGTCGTGCGGCGGGAGATGTTGATAGTCAAATCAGCCGGGTACTGAGCGCCCTGAGCGATGCCGGAAAACTGGATAACACCGTGGTGATTATCACCGCCGCTCACGGTATGCCGTTGAATCCGCAGCGCGGTAAGTTTGACTGGTCCCGGGAGCAGCTGCAGGTGCCGCTGGTTATTCACTGGCCAGGAATTCCGGCGCAGAACATCGCGACGCTGACCAGCAACAAAGATGTGATGACCACGCTGATGCAGCGCCTGCTGCACGTCTCCACGCCTGCCAACGAATATTCACAGGGTGAAGACCTGTTCAGCCCCGCGCGTCGCCGGGCCTGGGTGACGGCAGCCAACGGCGATACGCTGGCGGTCACGTCGCCAGAGGTGACCGTGGTGCTAAACCACAACGGTACCTACAGCACCTGGAACAGCGATGGCAAAAAGATTGATAACCGCAAACCTCAGCTCAGCCTGCTGTTGCAGATCCTGACTGACGAAAAACGCTTTATCGCTAACTGATTGATTAATTATGAATCAATCAGCCGTTCCCCGGCTTGCATTCGGTCGGGGAACGGGTAATATTGTCCTCCATACGTCGGCACGTAGCGCAGCCTGGTAGCGCACCGTCATGGGGTGTCGGGGGTCGGAGGTTCAAATCCTCTCGTGCCGACCAAATCATTCACCGGTAGGTTATCTTAACCACCGGTAACCCCTTAAAAACCCGCATCCTCTCTGAGCCTGCGGGTTTTTTAATGCCCGAATCCGCCCCACCGACACGGTCGCGGTCCGCGCTCGAATCCATCCCCGTTTCCGTGCTGCCGATGAACAAACTCCGACCTTACTGATTGTAAAACGAAGAATAGCTTCTATTATTCGTCGTACTTGCCTGACACCGGAACAATTAATATGAGAGTTAATGGACTTACGAAGGGATTTTTTATCCTGATTTTGCTGATGGTCAGCCTCGCCTTTTTTAATGTTCTTTCGCCTTATTATTCAGCCATACTGTGGGCCGCGATTCTGTCGGTCATCTTCAACCCGGTAAAGAACAAATTGCGGGCTCGCCTCGGTGAGCGCAATGACCTGGCATCGTTGTTGACCGTGGTGATTATCTGCCTGATTGTTTTCACGCCGCTGGCGATCATCATTTCATCGCTGGCGTTCGAGCTAAACCTGGTTTACACCCGGCTTCAGCATAATGACACCCAGTTTCCGGTGGTGGTGGCAAACCTGTTTGCCCATCTGCCCGAGTGGGCCAGAAGCTTTCTCTCCGAACATAACCTTGACAGCGCAGAGCAGATTCAGAAACAGCTCTCTGACGCCGCCCTGAAAGGCGGGCAATATCTGGCCGGTAGCGCGTTCCTGATTGGTAAAGGGACATTCGGCTTTACCGTGAGCTTCGGCATCATGCTGTATCTGCTGTTTTTCCTGCTCAAAGATGGCCCCTATCTGGTCATGCTCATCCTTGAGTCCCTGCCGCTGTCTAACTACGTTAAGCAGCATCTGTTTGCCAAATTTGCCGCCGTATCACGGGCAACCGTAAAAGGTACCGTCGCCGTCGCCCTCGCCCAGGGGATACTTGGCGGTATCGCATTTTCTATCGCCGGCCTCGACGGCAGCATTTTGTGGGGCGCCATCATGGCGTTTCTGTCGCTGATTCCGGCGATCGGTTCCGCCATAGTCTGGGTACCGGCGGCTATCTTCCTGTTTGCCACCGATCAGCTATGGCAAGGGGCGTTTATCGTGGGCTTCTTCGTGATTGTGATAGGCCTGGTGGATAATATTCTGCGCCCGCTGCTGGTGGGCAAAGACACCAAAATGCCGGACTATCTGATTTTGATTGCCACCCTCGGCGGCATGGAGATTTACGGTATTAATGGCTTTGTCATCGGGCCGCTGATCGCCGCCCTGTTTATCGCCTGCTGGAATCTGTTATCGGGGCGCGAACACGCGGGCAACACCGACGAAATAGATGAAGAGTTCATCGAGGAAGGGAAAGTCAGTCGCGATGAGTAAGCATCGGGGGGAGCATTTCGCTTCCCCCTTCTGTTTGCATTCATGTCACTGATAACGCCTCATCATTCGCGGGTATGGGCCGGTCAGAGTGGAATCATTGCACCTGAAAGCGTCTTCGCTTGCTGATGATTATTAACGCCGGATTACCGGCCGCAGTTGGCGGCAATATCCCGTCAAGGATACCGCAAGAACCTTTCGCTCAGAGCGTGGAAATGGGTAGTGAATACTTGCACACCATCAAGAAAAGTCAGTCAATAAGACCAGAATGTATGAAAATAATGGTAAATTATTCTTACCATTACGCAAAAGAGTGCTAGTCTTTTGCCGTTAAAGATCGATAACAAAGGATGATGAATCGTGAATAAAATCTCTACGCTTGCTGTTTCTCTGTTGGCCGTTGCCTGTGTTTCCACCAGCGCGCTGGCCGCTGAACAGCCTCTGGAAAAGGTCGCCCCCTATCCGAAGGCGGAAAAAGGCATGAAGCGTCAGGTGATTCAGCTGCCGCAGCAGCAGGACGAATCCGCATTTAAAGTCGAACTGATGATCGGCCAGACCCTTGAGGTCGACTGCAACCGCCATCGCCTCGGCGGCCAACTGGAAAGCAAAACGCTGGAAGGCTGGGGCTACGATTACTACGTTTTTGATAAAGTAACCGGACCGGTTTCAACCATGATGGCCTGCCCGGACGGCAAAAAAGAGCGTAAATTTGTGCTGGCAGGGTTAGGTGATGATGCGATGCTGCGCTACAACAGCAAGCTGCCAATCGTGGTCTACACGCCAGATAACGTCGAAGTGAAATACCGAATCTGGAAAGCAGACGAAACCATCGGTAATGCCGTTGTACGCTAACGCGAAGCGATAAACAGTCACTATCCGGCGGCATCAGCCGCCGGATGTCGTTCTATAGCGCAATATCCGCCATAGGTTTGTCACCGGACAGCGGCTTCAGCTCCGCAAGCGGGACCTGATCAACCACCGCGACTGGCTCGTAATGCAGCTGCAGCACTTCACTGGTCCACGCCAGCGCCTGTTCAATTGCCGCCGGATTACCGTCCAGACGCAGACCGTAGGACGGAACGATCTCTTTCAGTTTCGCCTGCCAGGCGGCCGACTGCACCTTCTCTTTAAAGACCTTCTCCATCAGCTGTAGCATGATAGGCGCCGCCGTCGATGCTCCCGGAGAGGCTCCCAGCAGCGCTGCAACGGTACCTTCGTCATCGCTGACCACTTCCGTGCCCAGACGGAGTACACCCTTCTTGCCGTTGCGTTTGATAATCTGTACGCGCTGGCCAGCCTGCCACAAGCGCCAGTCCTCTTTATTCGCTTCCGGATAGTATTCGCGCAGCGCCTCGTGACGATCGTTATCTTTCTGCATCACCTGGCTAATCAGGTATTTCACCAGATCGAAGTTATCCAGACCAACATTGAGCATCGGTAGAATATTCGAGGTGTTGGTTGATGCCAGCAGATCCCACAGCGAGCCGTTTTTCAGGAAGCGGGTCGAGAAGGTCGCGAACGGTCCGAACAGCACCACGCGCTTACCATCGATAATCCGCGTATCGATATGCGGAACCGACATCGGCGGCGCGCCCACTTCGGCCTGGCCATACACTTTCGCCAGATGATGGTTCACCACCTCCGGGTTTTCGCACACCAGGAACTGACCGCCCACCGGGAAGCCCGCGTACTCTTTCGCCTGAGGAATGCCGGTTTCCTGAAGCAGCGTCAGCGCGGCGCCGCCGGCGCCAATAAAGATAAATTTGGCTTTAATAACGCGCTTCTGGCGACGATTATCGGCATCGGCCAGGGTCACCGTCCAGCTCTTGTCCGCGTTGCGCTTAAAGCGACGCACAACGGTGCCAAGCTGCAAAGAGAAGTTATCATGGGTCTGCAGTCCGGCAATCAGCTGGCGGGTGATTTCCCCGTAGTTGACGTCGGTTCCGACTTCGGTGCGGGTCGCGGCCACTTTTTGCTGCGGATCGCGCCCTTCCATCACCAGCGGCGCCCACTCTTTGATCTGCTGATGATCTTCAGAATAGCGAATCCCGCGGAACAACTCACTCTGCTGCAGCGCCGCGTAACGTGCGCGCAGGAAATTCACATTGTCTTCGCCCCACACAAAGCTCATGTGCGGCACGCTGTTAATAAACGATTTCGGCTTACTGAGTATGCCGCGTGTCACCTGGTGAGCCCAAAATTGCCGGGAGATATGGAAGGATTCATTGATATCGACCGCTTTGTCGATATTAATCCCGCTGGCGGTTTGTGGCGTGTAGTTCAGCTCCATCAAAGCCGCATGGCCGGTACCCGCATTGTTCCAGCCGTTCGAGCTCTCTTCAGCCACGCTGGACATCTGCTCGACCATGGTAATAGACCAGTCCGGCTCAAGTTCCTGAAGCCAGGTTCCCAACGTGGCGCTCATGATGCCGCCGCCAATCAACAATACATCCGTCTCTTGCTCATGGCGGGTGTTGGTCCGAGGTGTATTTGAACCAACAGCCGGTGAGCTGGGTACGGCCATCTTTTTCTTCATCGGATTTGAGCCTTACTTTACTCGCTTTTGGATTTAGCGCAGGTGAAACGATTATCGGGAATCAAGGTAACACCGAAGATCAAAAAATTAAATATTGTTTAAAATTTAAGTTGAGTTTTGAGATCTGTTATAAAAATGTTTAATAAATGTGTACGCTAAATCATATTTTGTACTGGTATATGTCACGTCCACGCGCTATCATCCCCTGTTTTGTGACAGACCGCACACAAGCTCAGGCTCGTGGCTCCGGTTTATCTACCAGCGAAACGCTTATGCATCAGGCCACCAACCACGTACCACCCTCTTCGAACGGCGCTCTTCGCCATGTATTACGCTCGCCCTCGCTGCTGACCCGCGAAGCGCTGGCTGGCGTACTCACCGCGCTGGCCCTGATTCCAGAGGTTATCTCCTTCTCCGTGATTGCCGGGGTTGACCCGAAAGTCAGCCTGATTGCGTCCGTTGTGCTCTGCCTGGCGATGTCGGTTCTTGGCGGCAGACCGGCCATGGTCACCGCTGCGGCGGGGTCGGTGGCGCTGGTGATTGGCCCTATGGTGCATCAGCACGGCGTCGGCTATATCCTGCCCGCTGTTATTTTGGCTGGTATTATTCAAATTTTGTTTGGGTTGTGCGGCATGGCCCGGCTGATGCGGTTTATTCCGCAATCGGTGATGACCGGTTTTGTGAATGCGCTGGGAATACTGATCTTCTTTGCCCAGCTGCCGCATTTCTGGAGCACACGGCCGCTGATCATCGGCCTGTTCGTGCTGACACTGCTGATTGTGCTGTGGGCGCCGCGCTATATCAAAGCCATCCCTTCGCCGCTAATCGCTATCATCCTGCTGACCTTGTTTACCGTCACCACCGGCCAGCTGCTGCCCACCGTCGGTGATGAAGGCAGCATGAGCGGCGGACTGCCCGGATTTACCGCTCTGCGGGTACCGCTCGATCTGCACACGCTGAACATTATCTGGCCCTGCGCATTGAGTATCGCCTTCGTTGGGCTGCTGGAGTCGCTGCTGACGGCTAAACTCGTGGATGATCTGACCCACACGCCATCCAGCAAAGCGCGCGAGAGTACCGGGCTGGGCATCGCCAATATTCTCGCCGGACTCTACGGCGGTATCGCCGGCTGCGCCATGATCGGGCAGACCATCGTTAACGTCGAAATGGGCAAAGGCCGAAGCCGCGTCTCAACCGTTGCGGCAGGCCTTGTACTGCTGCTGCTGGTGACCGCGCTGAGTGAAGTGATGGCTAAAATTCCGATGGTGGTGTTGGCCGGAGTGATGGTGATTGTGGCGGCAAAAACCTTCAGCTGGCATAGCATTCGTCCGGCGGAAGTGGCGCGTCATCCGTGGCCGGAGACGCTGGTCATGCTGGCGACCGTCGGCGCGACGGTCGGAACCAGCAATCTGGCCATTGGCGTTCTGGCCGGACTGGCAGTGATGGCGCTGATTCCCCGTCGCCTGCGCAGCAGGCCGGCGCTTACATCAGAAATATCGTCGCCAGACCGAGAAAAATAAAGAAGCCGCCGGTGTCGGTAATCGCGGTAATCATCACGCTGGAGCCGACCGCCGGATCGCGCCCCAGCTTGACCATCACCATCGGGATAATCACCCCCATCATCGCGGCCATCAGCAGATTCAGCATCATCGCCAGCGTCATCACGCCGCCCAGCTGCGGGTCCTGATACAGCCACCAGGTGATCGCTCCCATGATCCCGCCCCACACCAGGCCGTTAATCAGCGCGACGCCCATCTCGCGCATGATCAGAAACGAAAAGCTGCCGGGCTGGATGTGCTGTAACGCCATAGCGCGCACGATCATGGTGATCGTCTGATTACCGGTATTGCCGCCGATCCCGGCGACGATCGGCATCAGCGAGGCAAGCGCCACCAGCTGTGAAATAGTGTGTTCAAACCCGTCAATCACCCGCGAGGCGATAAAGGCGGTGCACAGATTAACCGCCAGCCAAGCCCAGCGGGTCTTCACCGCTTTACTGACCGGCGCAAAGACATCCTCTTCGCTGCTCAGGCCGCCCATGCCGCGCAGATCGCTGTCCGTCTCTTCATAGACGACGTCAACGATCTCATCGATGGTCAGACGCCCCATCAGCTTCCCTTCCGCATCAATCACCGCGGCGCTGATCAAGTCGTCACGCTCAAAGGTACGCGCCACCTTTTCAGCCTCTTCATGCGGCTGGAAGGTAACCGGGTCCCCTTCCATAACGTCGCCGACCCGTTTTTGCGCATCATTGAGCAGAATCGTTTGCAGCTGAAGCTCACCCAGCAGAAGCTTATTGCGGGTGGTCACAAACAGCTTATCGGTGTTCTCCGGCATTTTGCCCAGCCGCCGCAGGTAGCGCTGTACCGCCGCCAGCGTCATTTCCGGACGCACGACAATCACTTCGAACTCCATGATTGCCCCGACGGTATTGTCGGCGTAGCGCATAATCTGGCGGACACGCGCGCGCTTTTCCGGCGGCATCGTCGCCAGTAAGCGGCCGGTCAGGTTACGCGGCAGGTGCTGAACCAGATAGACCTGTTCGTCGATATCCAGGGTTTGCAGCGCGTCGAGCAGCTCGTGGTCGCTCATCTTATCGATGAGATCGCCCCAGACGTTTTCCGATGCCTCGAGCAGCACCTCGCCGCGTTTGTCGTTGCTGACCAGCTGCCAGAGCGCATTACGCCCGTCGTACGGCAGCGCTTCGAGGGCATCGGCAAGGTCCGGCGGCGGCAGGTGAGAAACCAGCACCTCGACCTCCGCCAGATCGTCTGCCAGCGTACCGTCGTCATAGCGTTCAGCGAGAGTGAGTTTTCCCAGCAGCGCCGAGGTCACGGCTTTATCGGTGGTCAGCAGCCAGATAAGACGGGCACGCTCTTCATCACGTAATCTGGCACTTTTTTTATGCGAAACGGACATCGGTCAGGCAATCCTTTTGAGAACATGTGGCAGGCCAGGAGCCATAAGCATAGCGCGGGGAGGGAGAAAAAATAACCGTCGCCCCGTTCAGGCGGCGGAAAAATCAACAACCGCGCCGCCGGCGAGCCGGGCGACGCGGTCAGTCAGGCGGTGCGAGCCACCGCATCCCGGGTAGCCAGCTCGCGCTCTTCTCCCGTCAGCTCTGTCAGCTGGCCGCCTCGCATCTCCAGCAGGCGGTCGGCATGCTGGAAGTAGTGATCGTCGTGGCTAATGGCGAAAACGGTTTTCCCCATCTGCTGCATCAACGGCAGCAGCAGCTGGTAAAACTCGCGACGGAAATGCGGGTCCTGATCCGCCGCCCATTCATCAAGCAGGATGATATCCCGCTCCTCCGCCAGCGCCAGCAACAGCGCCACGCGTTTTTTCTGCCCTTTCGACAGCTTCAAATCGACAATCCTGCCGTTATCCAGCTGCAGTTTGTGCGTCATTTTCAGGTACTCCATCCACTGGCCGACCAGCGCAGGGTTCGCCGCTTTCCCGCCAGGCCCCAGCAGCCGATCGAACAGCCAGACATCGGTAAAGACCGCCGAAAAAAGCTTGCGGTAATCTTCGGGCTTGTCCGCCGCAAGGGGCTGGCCATCCAGCAGAATCTGCCCGGAAGCCGGTTGATACAACCCGGTCAGCAGCATCGCCAGCGTGGATTTCCCGCTACCGTTGCCGCCAATTAAAAACACCAGCTCGCCACGCTGCAGGGTCAGGTTAATCGGCCCGACGGCAAAGCTGTTATCCGGATAGTGGAAGCAGACGTCGCGCAGCTCCAGAGTCTGCCAGTGCGGGTGCGGTTCCGGCTGCGGGAAGTCGGCGCGATACGGTGTCAGCGAGAAGGTATTCAGCTTGTTGAACGCGACCTGGGCGCTGAGCAACGTCGGCAGCGCTCCGACCGCCGAGAGCAGCGGCGTGCGCAGGAACAGCAGCGTCAGCGAGTAGGTCGCCGCCACCGCGGTATTCGCCCAGCCGAGGCTGTTTGCCATCCAGAACACCAGTCCGATGGCCCCCAGCATCATAATATTCGACCAGTTCACCGCGCTGAGATGGAACGTATCGGCGCGGATAATATGGTGACGATATTCGCGGGCATCCGGCAGATACAGTTGATTAAACACGTATTCCGCGCGTTCCCGGTTGAGGGTTAGCTCTTTACGCCCTTCCAGCACCGTCTGGTAGTCGTGGTACAGCTTGTCTTCGGTTTCCCGCAGCGTCGCCATATGCCGGTAGACGCGAGCCACCAGCACAAACCCGCCCCAGATGGTCAGCGCCATCCACAGCGCGGTGACCATCATCATTTTGCCCGACAGCCACGCCAGGTAGGCGGCGGAACCAACGGTCAGGATAATCCCCTGCACCAGCTCCGGCAGGCGAACAAAAGCGATGGTGATATTACGAATGTCGCTGGTTAAACCGGCGAGCAGCGAAGCGCTACCGATCTTCTCGACCTTTTCGATTTGGCTATCAAGGATGCGTTTGATAAATTCGCCGCGCAGGCGGAAGACAAAATGGTGTCCCAGGGTGGTCAGAGCCAGCTGGGAACCCAGCGTCACGACCATCAGCAACAGCAATAAACCGAGAAATTCCGGCAGCACCGCCAGCGAGGTATCGACCACGGTCATCAGGCGCAGATTAATAAAGGCAATAAGCCCGAGTCCCAGCGCCGCGCTGAGCAGACTCAGGGCAATGACGGAGATAAACGGCCAGCGATACTGGCGCCAGACAAGCAGCAGAAGTTCCATAACTCACAATCCGGGCAAGCAAAACAGCCAGCAGTTTAAACTGCTCGCCAATGACATCAAGAATAATTCTTATTTTTGTTCTTTCGCGCCGGCCAGACGGAAGGTGAGATTATAACGGCAGACGCCGGTCTGCGGATGGTTGCCCTCTTTCAGCGGCTGGATACCGTGGTAAAACAGGCGCGATTCTCCGCCCCAGACCACCACATCGCCATGCTCCAGCAGCACGCGCTGCAGCGGATCGCTGCGCCGCAGACCGCCAAACTGAAACACGGCGGGCAACCCCAGTGACACCGACACAATAGGCGCCCGCAGATCGCGTTCATCTTTATCCTGATGCAGAGACAGCTTTGCCCCGGGCTGATAGCGGTTAATCAGACAGGCATCAGGAGCAAAACGGAGATAGCCGCAGGCAAGCGCCGCCTCCGCAGCCAGTTCGCGAAAGATCGTCGGCATCGACGGCCAGCGCTGACCGGTTAACGGATCGTCGGGGGCATAGAGGTAGCCGTGCATATCGGTGGTCCAGCCAACTCTGCCACAGTTGGTCATCGCCACCGACATGGTATAGCCTCCCGGCGTCACCATTTGACGAAACGGCGACCGGCTGGCGACCTGCATTATCGCCTGGAGCAACGCCGCCGCGCGCAGGTGGGCGAAGCGCCGCAGAATGGCGGCCCCCGGCGCCAGCGGCTCCTGCCAGGGAGGCGTATCGGCGAATAAATCGAGCATCACTTCTCCTCGGTTTGCGCTTCCCGGGCCAACAATTGCGCTTTGCGGGCCGTTCCCCAGCGGTAGCCTGAGAGCGCCCCGCCCTCGCGGACCACCCGATGACACGGGATAACAATGGCCAGTTTATTGGCCGCGCAGGCGCCTGCTACGGCTCTCACCGCACGGGGTTGGCCAATGCTCTGCGCGACCTGACGATAGCTGCGGGTCTCTCCTGCCGGGATCTGGCGCAGCGCCTGCCAGACGCGCTGCTGAAACGCGGTGCCGCGCAGATCCAGCGGTAGATTAACCGCCTGGCGAGGATCGTCCAGATGGGCGAAAACCTGGGCTACCCGCTGGCAAAAATGCGCATCCCCCGGCAGAAGCCGGGCGTGAGGAAAGAGGCGGGATAACGCATCAAGCAGCGCCGCGTCCTCTTCCCCCGGTAAAACGGCGCACACGCCCCGTTCACTTTCTGCGACCAGGCAGCGACCGACCGCACAGTCGCCGACAGTATAGACAATGTCGGTATCCTCGCCGCCGCGGCGAAACTGACGGGCGGTCATACCAAGCGCGGCATCCGCCTGACGATAATAGCTGCTGCCTCCGGGAAAGCCTGCCGCTAACACGGCGGGCGTCACTTTTTCACCCTGCCCCAGCGCTTCGCGCAAACGTCGTGCACGCCATGCCTGCTGCCAGGCTTTCGGCGTCATTCCGGTGACGGATTTGAATAAACGATGAAAATGAAAGGGGCTGACCGCCAGCTCCTGTGCCAGTGCCTCAAGGGTCACCGGCGCTTCCTGTTCCAGCAGGCGACAGGCCCGGGTAACTTTGTCCACCTTCTGTTGCTGCGGATCGCTTCTATCCGGCTGGCAGCGCTTACAGGGACGAAAGCCATCGGCGATAGCCGCCTCGACACCGGGGTAAAAGCGCACATTCTCCCGCAGCGCTCGCCGCGAACGGCAGGACGGGCGGCAACAGATACCGGTGGTCAGTACGGCAAAGACAAACTGACCATCGGCTCGCACATCACGATCGCACACCGCCTGCCAGCGGCGATCGTCGGTATCAGCAATTATCGGTTTCATAACGGGCTCCTGCTTTAAGTGTATCGTCAGTCTGAATCAGCGCCCGATGAAAAAAACCCGAAATCTTGCTGTTTAATTCTTTTCGCCGACCAGGAAAGTGCGGAACTGCGGCGACATCCAGGTTTTAAACCCGTCGCCCTCTTTGATGATCATGTAGACCGCCAGCCCCTGCTGGCGCACCACTTCCTGCGCCCTTTCCGGCCCCAGCACCATCAGGCCGGTATCCCAGCCGTCCGCTTCCAGCGCCGTCGGAGCGATAACCGTGACCGAGACCAGTTTATGATCGATAGGCCGGCCGGTTTGCGGATCGATAACGTGGGAAATACGTTTACCGTCCAGCTCATAGTAGTTGCGGTAGCTGCCGGAGGTACTGATCCCATGTCCGTTGATATCAACAATCGCCTGTACGGCATTCTCGCGATCGGTGGGTTTCTGGATGGCCACCCGCCACGGCTGCCCGTCGCCATTCATCCCCCGGCTGACCAACGCCCCGCCGACCGAAACCAGGTATCGGGAAATGCCCTCCTGCTCCATCAGGCGAGCCAGATGATCGGCGGCATAGCCTTCGCCAACGGTGGAGAGATCGACAAACAGATCCGGGATGTCTTTTTGCAGATATTGCCGATCCGCGTGGTTAATGACCGTCAGATGCTGGAGCCCCGTGCGCGCTTTCGCGGCGGCGATCTGCTGAGGATCCGGCGTTTTAACCGGTTGCTTGTCGGGGCCAAACCCCCAGAGGTTCACCAGCGGCCCCACCGTAATATCCATGGCGCCCGCGGTTTTTGCGCCGATGCGCAGCGAGAGGGTGACAATATCAGCCATCGCTTCGCTGACCGGCCACGGATCGGTCGTGGTGGCATGGTTAAAGCGCATCAGCGCAGAATCGTTTTTCCAGGTGGAGAGCAGGCGATCGTCGGCATCGAGCTGTGCCTGGACCTTCTGTCGCAGCGCCTCGGCTTTGGCTTCATCAACGCCAATGACGCTGACCCGCCAGAATGTGCCCATCGTCTTACCATCCAGCACGGTCGCGGCACTTTTTGGCGCAGTGGGGGTGGTGGCTGAATCGCAGCCGGAAAGCAGTACGCAGACGCTGAACAGCGCGCTACGGAAAAAAGTGATATCCATAAAATCAGGTTCCTCTTGCTAAGGCAGCAAGATTACACCAGCGAGGTTAAACCGGGCATAAAAAAAGGCGCCAGAGGCGCCTTTTTTCGTCACTTCAGCGTGCTTAGAACTGGTAAACCAGGCCCAGAGCAACCACGTCGTCGGTAGAGATACCGGCGTTACGGGTGAAGCTGTTGTCGTCCAGCAGGTTGATTTTGTAGTCAACGTAGGTGGACATGTTTTTGTTGAAGTAGTAGGTCGCGCCTACATCAACATATTTCAGGATATCCTGGTCGCCGTAGGAGCCCATGTCCTTACCTTTAGACTGCAGGTAAGCAACGGACGGACGCAGACCGAAGTCGAACTGGTACTGAGCAACCACTTCGAAGTTCTGTGCTTTGTTAGCAAAGCCCAGGTCACCCGCGCGAGTTGCGTTGTAGGTCTGGGTGTACTGAGTTGCCAGGTAGATGTTGTTCGCGTCGTATTTCAGGCCGCCGGTGTAGGTTTCAGCGTGGTCGCCTTCACCCAGAACCAGTGCGTTCTGATCGTCGGTACGCTTGGAGTTAGCGTAAGCGAAACCAGCGCTGATGCCGTCCCAGATGTCATAAGTTACGGAAGTACCGAAACCGTCGCCGTTCTGTTTCAGAGCGCCACGACCGTTGTTGGTTGCGCCTTCGCCGCTAACGCTGCCGTTTTTACCCTGGTACTGCAGAGCAAAGTTCAGGCCGTCAACCAGACCGAAGAAGTCAGAGTTACGGTAGGTTGCAACGCCGTTAGCACGGGACTGCAGGAAGTTGTCAGAACCGTAGGTGTCGCCGCCGAATTCCGGCAGAACGTCGGTCCAGGAAGTTACGTCGTAAACAACGCCGTAGTTACGACCGTAGTCGAAAGAGCCCGCGTCGCCAAATTTCAGACCAGCAAACGCCAGACGAGTCCATGCCTGATTGCTGGAGCTTTCAGTGTTGTTCGCCTGAACGTTGTATTCCCACTGGCCGTAACCGGTCAGCTGGTCATTGATCTGAGTTTCGCCTTTAACGCCTACACGCATGTAGGTCTGGTCGCCGTCAACGCTCTTGTCGTCAGAGAAATAGTGCAGACCGTCGATTTTACCGTACAGGTCTAATTTGTTGCCGTCTTTGTTATAAATTTCAGCCGCATTCGCTGCGCCTGCTACCAGCAGAGCCGGTACCAGGAGGGACAGTACTTTAACTTTCATGTTATTAACCCTCTGTTTGTTATATGCCTTTTATTATTGCCACTGCTTACTGATTACCCTTCTAATCAGTCGGCTATATTCATTGTGCTGTAAAATGCAGAATAATCCAACAAGAATATGATACGAAAACTTCTAAGGTGTTTCAAAATGCGCACAAGATGTTTCAAATTGTAAACGCAGGGGAACTTTTCTTCATCGCTAAAAAGCACTAAAATAAGCACCAATAATCAAGAAAATAAATTTTCTCAATGAAGTTCATGCAGTTACACGTTGTTTCATGTATAGCACTGAATGACAAAACAAAATCCACCCCGGCGACTAGAATAACTCTCGCTATCATCATTAACTTTATTTATTACCGTCATTCAGTTCTGAATGTCTGTTTACCCCTATTTCAACCGGATGCCTCGCATTCGGTTTTTTTTTACCCTTCTTTACATAACTTTAATTACCCTGCGATATCCATGGAAAAAAATAACGGTTATTAATCAATCACCTCGCAAGTGAGTAAAGTCTTATCGAGATAATTTCTTGTTATTTAGTGCTATTTATTGCGTAAAACAGGTAAATAATTGTACAAGGTTCGCCTTGTTGTACATCTCATTGCGCCCGCTCTTTTTAAGATAATTCTCAGGATTAAAAAAAATTGCAGAACCGCAATCTGTAGTATGGATTTGATAAATTAGCCTTTATACTGCTTAGCGTATTCACTCTGCTAGCAGCTACCTGGGGCGATGCCCTGCTTACAAACCTTGATGAGTCGCTCCGTCACACGATGACCCAGAAAAAATTCTCCCTGATGCCAGGCAGCATCACCCGCTTCTTCGTTTTAATGGTCATCGTCCTGCTGGCGACGATGGGTGTTATGATCCAAAGCGCGGTCAATACCTGGCTGAAAGATAAAAGTTATCAGGTCATTGATGTCAGCCACGCGCTGCATAAACGCATCGATACCTGGCGCTACGCAACCTGGCAGATTTACGACAATATCGCCGCCACTCCGTCCAGCACCGTCAGCGATGGCCTGCAAGAAACGCGGTTGAAGCAGGATGTTTACTACCTGGAAAAACCGCGGCGCAAAACCGAAGCGCTGATCTTCGGATCCCACGATAGCTCCACCCTGGAGATGACGCAGAAAATGTCCAGCTACCTCGACATCCTGTGGGGAGCGGAAACCATCCCCTGGTCGATGTACTATCTGAATGGTCTGGATAACAGTCTGATCCTCGTATCGACGCTGCCGCTGAAAGACCTGTCATCCAGCTTTAAAGAGTCAACGATTACCAGCGTGGTTGAATCCCGTCGCGCAGAAATGTTGCTGCAGGCGAACACCCTGGACGAGAGGGAGACCTTTTCCTCCCTGCGCCGCCTCTCCTGGCAAAATGGCCACTATTTCACCCTGCGCACCACCTTTAACCAGCCGGGCCACCTGGCGACGGTTGTCGCCTTTGACCTGCCGATTAACGACCTGATTCCGCCCGGCATGTCGCTGGATAATTTCCGTATTGAACCCGACCCGGCGCAAAGCGCGGTCAGCAACCCGGAAAAAGAGACCGCCGATAGCGTCAATATCGACTTTAACGGTGCGCGGATTGAAATCATCACCAGCATTAGCACCACCGGTATGCGCCTGATCTGGGTGGTTCCCTTCGGTTCACTGCTGCTGGAGTCCCTGCAGAATATTCTCCTGCCGCTGCTGCTGATTATCGGCCTGCTGGCGCTAACGCTGTTCGGTTTCACGACGTTTCGTCATTTCAACGGCCGCGGCCGTCAGAACGGTACCGCCGTCTCTTCCGCGGCCAATAGCGAATTGCGCACCCTGCGCGCCATTAACGAAGAGATCGTCTCGCTGCTGCCGCTGGGGCTGCTGGTCCACGATCAGGAAGCCAACCGCACAATTATCAGTAACCCGATAGCCGATCATCTCCTGCCGCACCTCAATCTGCAAAACATCACCAACATGGCCGATCAGCATCAGGGGGTTATTCAGGCGACGATCAATAACGAGCTGTATGAAATACGCCAGTATCGCAGCCAGGTTGCGCCGCGGACGCAGATCTTCATTATTCGCGATCAGGACCGGGAGGTTCTGGTCAATAAGAAACTGAAACAGGCCCAGCGTCTGTATGAGAAAAATCAGCAGGGGCGCGTTGCATTTATGCAGCATATCGGCAGCGCCTTAAAACAGCCGGCGCAAAGCCTGGCCGAAGAAGCGGCAGCCATTGGCATTGCCCAAAGCCTGCAGCTTGCGCAGCATGCGGATCAGCTGGTACAGCTGGTTGATGAAATTCAGCTGGCAAATCTTCTGGAGAGCGACAGCTGGAAAAGTAATCCTGGACTGTTCTCCATTCAGGAGCTGATCGATGAAGTGGTGCCTGAGGTGCTGCCGGCCATTAAACGTAAAGGTCTGCAGCTGTTGATTAACAATGCGCTGCCGGCCAACGAACAACGCTATGGCGATCGCGAAGCGCTGCGCCGCACGCTGCTGTTGCTCATTCAATACTCGGTGACCACGACGCAAATTGGCAAAATCACGCTCGAAGTGAGTAAAGATGAATCCGCAGACGACCGGCTGACCTTCCGTATTCTGGATACCGGCAACGGCGTTTCCGGCAACGAAATCGACAATATGCACTTCCCGTTCCTGAACGAGACCCAGTCCGACCTGTATGGTAAAGCCAACGCCCTCACCTTCTGGCTCTGCGATCGTCTGACGCGCAGGCTTGGCGGTCAGATGAATATCAAGGCGCGTGAGTCGCTGGGAACGCGTTATTCTCTCCATCTCAAAATGGCGGCCAGCGAAGAAGAGAGCGACTCCGGCGAGCATCTGCTGGATGATGTCGTGGTGATGCTGGATATTACCGCCAATGAGGTCCGCCGGATTGTAGTGCGCCAGCTCGAAAGCTGGGGAGCCACCTGCATCACGCCGGATGAAAGGCTGACAAGTCAAGAATACGATCTCTTTTTAACGGATAATCCGTCTAATCTTACTGCTTCGGGCTTGCTTTTAAGCGATGATGAGGTCGGGATACGCAAAATTGGCCCAGGCCAGCTGCGTGTCAATTTTAATATCAGCACGGCAATGCAGGAAGCGATTCTGCAACTGATTGAACAGCAGCTGGCGCAGGAAGAGGGACAATCCACCTCTGCGGGAAGCGAGAGTAACGCCGAACTCCATGCCAGCGGCTATTACGCACTGTTTGCCGACACAGTTCCGGATGATGTTAAGAGGCTGTATACTGAACTGGCAACGAGCGACTTAGCTGCGCTGGCGCAGACAGCGCACCGCCTCAAAGGGGCGTTTGCTATGCTTAATCTGATACCCGGCAAACAGTTATGTGAAACGCTTGAGCATCTGATTCGCGAGAAAGATGCGCAAGGCATAGAAAAATATATCAGCGACATTGACGTTTACGTCAAGAGCTTGCTGTAGCAAGGTAGCCTAATACATGAACACTATGAACGTAATTATTGCCGATGACCACCCGATCGTACTGTTCGGTATTCGTAAATCCCTTGAGCAAATCGAATGGGTCAACGTAGTCGGCGAATTTGAAGATTCAACGGCACTTATCAATAATCTTCCTAAGTTAGACGCACACGTTTTGATTACCGACCTGTCGATGCCTGGCGATAAATACGGCGACGGGATCACGTTGATCAAATACATCAAACGCCATTTCCCGGATCTGTCTATCATCGTTCTGACGATGAATAACAACCCGGCGATCCTTAGCGCTGTGCTGGATCTGGATATCGAAGGGATCGTGCTGAAACAAGGCGCCCCGACCGATCTGCCTAAAGCGCTGGCGGCGCTGCAGAAAGGCAAAAAATTCACTCCGGAAAGCGTTTCGCGCCTGCTGGAAAAAATCAGCGCCAGCGGTTACGGCGACAAGCGCCTGTCGCCGAAAGAGAGCGAAGTGCTGCGCCTGTTCGCCGAAGGGTTTCTCGTGACCGAGATTGCCAAAAAGCTGAACCGCAGCATTAAAACCATCAGCAGCCAGAAGAAATCGGCGATGATGAAGCTGGGCGTGGAAAACGATATCGCGCTGCTGAACTATCTGTCTTCCGTTTCTCTGAGCGCCACCGACAAAGAGTAACGCTGCCTGCCCGGATAACGGCGTCGCGCTTTATCCGGGCTGGTACACAATCGGTTCCCTGCCCTACTCCCTTTCCTGACGTTCTTTACGCACCCGCGCGGCGTAGACCGCCAGCGTCTGCTTGATAATATCGAGCGTCACCGGTTTAGACAGACAGTTATCCATACCAGACTCCAGACAGCGCTGTTTCTCCTCAGCCAGCGCGTTGGCGGTCACCCCAATTACCGGCAGGGTCATTCCCAGCTCGCGGATACGTTGCGTCAGGCGATAGCCATCCATATTCGGCATGTTGACATCGCTCAGCACGATATCGATATGCTGTTTGCTCAGCACGCCCAGCGCATCGACCCCATCGTTTGCCGTCACGCACTGATATCCCAGCGAGCCAAGCTGGTCGGCCAACAGCCGACGGTTAATCGGATGATCGTCCACCACCAGGATCATCATATCGTCATTGCTGGCGACTTGCGTTTCCGGAGCAGCGAGCGCCGGACCGTGTTCGGTGGTCGTCACCGCAATCCGGAAGATACGTCCCAGTAGCGGCAGCAGCTCGTGCGGTGTCGTCACGCTGTGTATCCACTCGCCGGGCGCGCGTTCCAGCGGAATACCGATATGGCGGCGACAGAAAATCACCGCCGCACTCCCCTGCCAGCGAGCATCCGGCTCATCATCCGTCAGCAAAATATCATCTGCACCGGGCTGCTGCCCGTCATAGATTTGGGCGTGAAGACCGTGATGGGTAAGCAGCGACTCGACAAACAGCGCCAGGGAGGTATTGCGGATAGCCAGCCAGCAGCATTTACCCACCAGACCATCAATCACCAGCGGCGAGCGGTTTTGCACGCCGTACAGCGGAATACGAATAGTAAAGCGGCTGCCCATTCCCGGTTCGGTTTCGACGGCAATATCGCCGTCCATCATGCTGATGAGCTTTTCACATATCGCCAGCCCCAGACCGGTACCCTGGAAGTTGCGCTGCACGCCGGTCCCCACCTGGAAGAACGGGTCAAACAGGCGCACCACCTCTTTTGCCGGGATCCCTTCGCCCGTATCGCGCACGCTAATTTGCAGGTAATCCCCGGCACACTGCACGTGCAGGACGATGCAGCCGGTGTCGGTAAACTTAATGGCGTTGCTCAGCAGGTTAGAAATGACCTGCTGCAAACGCATCGGATCGCCGGACATCAGCTGCGGAACGTCAGGCTCGATAAAGCAGTAGAGCCCCAGCTGTTTACGTACCACCAGCGGTAAATAGTTGGCCGAGATATGGTTCATCACCTCACGCGGCGAAAATTCGCCGGGTTCGATTTTCAGCTGCTCGGATTCAATTTTCGAGAAGTCGAGGATATCGCTGATGATTTTCAGCAGCAGGCTCGAGGAGTTATTCATCGCCGTGACCAGCCTGTCGACGCCCTTCGGCAGCTCTTTGGTTTGCAACAGGTCAAGGTTACCGATAATTCCATATAGCGGCGTACGCAGCTCATGGCTGACGGTGGCGAGGAACATCGATTTCGACTGGCTGGCCTGCTCCGCGGCCTGCGCCATCTCCTGCAACGACTCTTCCATCTTGACGCGGGCGCTGACGTCCACCAGCACGCAAATCGCGACGTTTTCATTGCGATAGCGCGAATGCACGAAGCTAATCTGCAGGTTGGTGTTGTTACTGGTCAACACATCCACGAAGTTGACCTGCTGGCCGCAAATAATCTGCGTTAACCGCTGCCGATCCTCATGGGTTAACATATTGAGGTAGTTGTGCGCCAGTTCGTTGCTCAGAATATTGGTGCCATCGAGGGTGCGCAGGATACAAATTCCCACCGGCGCCGACGCGACAATTTTACGGTTGAACTGCTCATGCTCTTCCAGCCGCTGGGCATCATTCTCCGCCGGGATAAAGATCCGCCGCTCATACATCCGCGCCAGGGCAAACAGAATCACCCCGGTCAGAATATTCAGGACAATCGCGTTGATAATCAGCATCCGGATACGTTCAAGCACCTGATCGACCGACACGGAATAGACAATGCTTAACGACGATGGCGGCAGGCTCTTCTTCAGCGCCAGCTCGCGGAAACCCGCGGTGTAGCCAAACCAGATCCGCTCCTGCATCCAGCGGGCTTCGCTCTTGATTTTGTTATCCTGCCCGGCAAGAGAAATAAGCGGCTGCCCGTTGTCGTCGAGAATCGTGACGCTCATTGGCAGACTGCCCGGCGTAAAGAAGCTCTCCATACGAATGGTCTGCTCAATACCCAGCAACGCCTGCAGGCGGTTTGCCATATAAACCGGCGTCAGGGCGTAAAAATAGCCCACGCCCGGACGCACGCCCTGGCTTATCCAGAACAGGTTGTTGCCGCGCTCGTTTTGCGGCGCATCGCGGTACTGCTCAATACGCTGGTGCAGCACTTTCAGCGCCTGATCGCGCTCCAGCGGCATTTCCCGCAGGCCAAAGTTGGCCATACACAAATTATCGCTGCCAATGAGAAAGATGCGGTTGAGGTCATAGGCCGCGGAAAAGTTATCGCGCCAGTAGCGCATAAACCACGCCAGCGACTGCAGAGAGTTGCGCCAGGTGGCGCCCATGGTCCCGCAATCAGAATCAGGGTACAGCGGCTCGAAATCAGGGACGGCGATGTTGCCGCCCGGAGCGGGAGTCGCCCCCCCCTCGCCGCCGCTGGTCGGACGGTTTCCCGCCACGTATTTCAGCTCTTTAATCACATCCGCGGTTCGCTGGATATAGCGCTGTGCCTGATCGGCATTGAGGTTAAATTCCTGGCGGATTTCCGACTCTCTGTCATGCAGGGCATTGACGATATAGAACACGGAAACGAAAGCGATCAGCATCCAGAGCAGTACCGCCAGCGCTCTGAACAGGTAGCGTGAAACCTTTAGCGTGGTATGAAAAGAGGCAAGATATTTCAATGGGGCGATACTCGGCCGTCAGGGACTCAACAGAATGGGGTTAAGGTAGCGGTAAACACGTTTCGTCGCAACGTTATACTCTCTGGATTTCGCGTCGGATAAAGGGCGGCGTACAAATAAAAAAGGGCCGGAGTCTCTCCCGGCCCTTTTCGCACCACTAGCGCAGATTATTCTTCATCTTCGACAGTGTCATCATCGGCGTCAGCGTCAGTTTCCGGCGCGATCTCGTCGTCACCTTCCGCCACGCTGCCGTCGATGGCATCCAGCTCTTCGTCATCAACCGGCTCGGCTACGCGCTGCAGACCCACAACGTTTTCATCTTCCGCGGTACGGATCAGAATAACGCCCTGCGTGTTACGACCGACGATGCTGACTTCCGACACGCGCGTACGCACCAGCGTACCCGCATCGGTGATCATCATGATCTGATCGCAATCATCGACCTGCACGGCACCGACCACGGAACCGTTACGCTCGGTGACCTTAATGGAGATCACGCCCTGCGTTGCACGGGACTTAGTCGGATACTCTGCCGCCGCCGTACGTTTACCGTAACCATTCTGCGTGACGGTCAGGATAGCGCCTTCGCCGCGTGGAATGATCAGCGAGACCACTTTATCGTCACCCGCCAGCTTGATGCCGCGAACGCCGGTTGCGGTACGGCCCATGGCACGGACCGCGCTCTCTTTAAAGCGCACCACTTTACCGGCGGCTGAGAACAGCATCGCTTCATCGTTACCGTTCGTCAGGTCAACGCCAATCAGCTCGTCGCCTTCGTTCAGGTTCACCGCGATGATCCCGGCAGAACGCGGACGGCTGAACTCGGTCAGCGCGGTTTTCTTCACGGTACCGCTGGCGGTCGCCATAAAGACGTTCACGCCTTCTTCGTATTCGCGTACCGGCAGAATAGCGGTAATGCGTTCGTTAGCTTCCAGCGGCAGCAGGTTGACGATTGGACGCCCGCGCGCACCACGGCTGGCTTCCGGCAGCTGATAAACCTTCATCCAGTACAGGCGACCACGGCTGGAGAAGCAGAGGATCGTGTCATGGGTATTGGCCACCAGCAGGCGGTCGATAAAGTCTTCTTCTTTAATACGTGCGGCCGATTTACCTTTGCCACCGCGACGCTGCGCCTCATAGTCGGTCAGCGGCTGATACTTCACATAGCCCTGGTGAGACAGGGTGACCACCACATCTTCCTGGTTGATCAGATCTTCGATGTTGATATCCGCGGTGTTGGCAGTGATTTCGGTACGACGCGCGTCGCCGAACTGTTCGCGCATGGCTTCCAGCTCTTCCCGAATCACTTCCATCAGACGATCGGCGCTGCCGAGGATATGCAGCAGTTCAGCGATCTGTTCCAGCAGCTCTTTATATTCATCGAGCAGTTTTTCATGCTCAAGGCCGGTCAGTTTCTGCAGACGCAGATCCAGGATCGCCTGGGCCTGCTGTTCGGTCAGATAGTATTGACCGTCGCGCACGCCGAACTCTGGCTCGAGCCACTCCGGACGCGCGGCATCATCACCGGCACGTTCCAGCATCGCCGCCACGTTGCCCAGATCCCATGGACGCGCGATCAGGCCAGCTTTAGCTTCCGCAGGCGTTGGCGCACGGCGGATAAGCTCGATGATCGGGTCGATGTTGGCCAGCGCAATCGCCAGCGCTTCAAGGATATGCGCACGATCGCGGGCTTTACGCAGTTCGAAAATGGTACGACGCGTCACCACTTCACGGCGGTGGCGCACGAACGCAGAAAGAATATCTTTCAGGTTCATGATCTTCGGCTGGCCATGGTGCAGCGCAACCATGTTAATACCGAAGGAGACCTGCAGCTGCGTCTGGGAGTAGAGGTTGTTGAGAACCACTTCGCCCACCGCATCGCGTTTCACTTCAATCACGATGCGCATCCCGTCTTTATCAGACTCGTCACGCAGCGCGCTGATGCCTTCAACGCGTTTGTCTTTCACCAGCTCGGCAATTTTCTCGATCAGGCGCGCTTTGTTCACCTGATACGGAATTTCGTGCACGATGATGGTTTCACGACCCGTCTTCGCATCGGTTTCCACCTCAGCGCGGGCGCGAATATAAATTTTGCCACGACCGGTGCGGTAAGCTTCCTCAATCCCACGACGACCATTAATAATGGCGGCAGTCGGGAAGTCCGGACCCGGGATGTGCTCCATCAGCCCTTCGACGGAGATATTTTCATCGTCGATATAGGCCAGGCAGCCGTTGATCACTTCCGTCAGGTTGTGCGGCGGAATGTTGGTTGCCATCCCGACGGCGATACCGGACGAACCGTTCACCAGCAGGTTAGGGATTTTCGTCGGCATGACGTCAGGAATACGTTCCGTACCGTCATAGTTATCAACGAAATCAACCGTCTCTTTTTCCAGGTCGGCCATCAGCTCGTGGGCGATTTTCGACATACGGATTTCCGTATAACGCATCGCTGCGGCGGAGTCGCCATCGACAGAACCGAAGTTACCCTGGCCATCGACCAGCATATAACGCAAGGAGAATGGCTGTGCCATACGTACAATGGTGTCATAAACGGCGGTATCACCATGAGGGTGGTATTTACCGATTACGTCACCAACGACACGGGCGGATTTTTTATAGGCTTTGTTCCAGTCATTGCCCAATACGTTCATGGCGTAAAGTACGCGACGGTGTACCGGTTTCAGGCCATCTCGGACATCCGGCAGCGCACGGCCAACAATGACCGACATCGCATAATCCAGATACGAGCTCTTAAGCTCTTCCTCAATGTTGACCGGTGTAATTTCTCTCGCAAGGTCGCTCATCTAACCGCTATCCCTCTACTGTATCCCGGATTCAAAGGTCGCAAATTATAACACAGCCACGGTGATACGGGTAAACCTATACCCAATGAATTTCGCGCCGCATCGTGGCGGCAAATGCAGGCGCTCCGATTCGCGCTATCGGGTCCCGGCAAAAGGCGATGGGGATAGACGGTTTATTCATGTCGGTCACCTGATATACTCGGCGGTCTGAACAGAAAAGGAGTCGAAGCGCCCATGAATGCCGAAAAACAGCCGGTGGCCCACAACGTTGATCATCATGAAATTGCTAAATTTGAAGCCGTCGCCTCGCGCTGGTGGGACTTAGAGGGCGAGTTCAAGCCCTTACATCGTATCAACCCGCTGCGTCTTGGCTATATTGCGGAGCGTTCTGGCGGCCTGTTTGGCAAAAAGGTACTCGATGTTGGCTGCGGCGGCGGCATCCTTGCCGAGAGCATGGCCCGTGAAGGCGCAACGGTAACCGGGCTCGACATGGGCTTTGAACCGCTGCAGGTAGCGAAGCTGCACGCGCTGGAAAGCGGCGTTCAGGTCAAGTATGTCCAGGAGACGGTAGAAGAGCACGCGGCGAAGCACGCCGGTCAGTACGATGTGGTGACCTGCATGGAAATGCTGGAGCACGTTCCGGATCCACAATCGGTGGTGCACGCCTGCGCACGGCTGGTGAAGCCCGGCGGTCAGGTCTTCTTCTCGACCATTAACCGCAATGGTAAAGCGTGGCTGATGGCGGTAGTCGGCGCTGAGTACGTGATGAAAATGGTGCCCAAAGGGACGCACGACGTGAAGAAATTCATTAAGCCGGCGGAGCTGATTGGCTGGGTTGATCAGACTACTCTGAAAGAGCAGCATATCATCGGCCTGCATTACAATCCGCTGACCAACACCTTCAAGCTGGCGCCGGGCGTAGATGTTAACTATATGTTGCATACAACCGCGAAAAGCGCATAACGTCAGCAGTTTTTCATATGATGATTATTTGATGATTGCGCGGCATCAAGCCGCGTAATTTTTACATCCGTCGAAGAAATCAGCATTCGATCAAATTTTCATATTTATTTTCCAGTTTATTGACATCTCCGCCAGGCCTTATGCGGCGTGGACTTAGCGATCATTACGCTTCCGCAACCTCAAATTAACGTCAAAATCAACCCTTGTACTCAAAAGAATCCTTACTAAAATACTCACCATATAGCGTTTCTTTTATCTACAACCCCCTACATATAGTATTTATCCACAGAGTTAGTCACAACGGCGTTCTGTGGATAAGCGGGGGATATTTTCTCTCACGGACAGGTATAATCCACATGAATCAGAGTCTGCTGGTGACAAAGCGTGACGGTAGCACCGAGCGCATTAATCTCGATAAAATCCACCGTGTACTGGATTGGGCGGCAGAAGGACTGAATAACGTTTCGATTTCTCAGGTAGAACTGCGCTCTCACATTCAGTTTTACGACGGCATCAAAACCGCCGATATCCACGAAACCATCATTAAGGCAGCCGCGGACCTGATCTCCCGCGAAGCGCCGGATTACCAGTATCTCGCCGCGCGCCTGGCCATCTTCCATCTGCGTAAAAAAGCCTACGGCCAGTTTGAACCGCCTGCGCTGTACGACCACGTCACCAGGATGGTGAAAAAAGGTAAATACGATACTCATCTGCTGGAAGACTACACGGAAGAAGAGTTCAAGCAGATGGATTCGTTCATTGTTCACGATCGCGATATGAGTTTCTCCTACGCTGCCGTTAAGCAGCTGGAAGGCAAATATCTGGTCCAGAACCGCGTCACCGGCGAAATTTACGAGAGCGCCCAGTTCCTCTATATTCTGGTTGCCGCCTGCCTGTTCTCCAACTACCCGCGCGAGACGCGTCTGGACTACATCAAGCGTTTCTATGATGCCGTCTCCACCTTTAAAATCTCGCTGCCGACGCCGATTATGTCCGGCGTGCGTACCCCAACGCGTCAGTTCAGCTCCTGCGTGCTGATCGAGTGCGGCGATAGCCTCGACTCCATCAACGCCACCTCCAGCGCCATCGTGAAATATGTTTCCCAGCGCGCAGGTATCGGCATTAACGCCGGCCGTATTCGTGCGCTGGGCAGCCCGATCCGCGGCGGCGAAGCGTTCCACACCGGCTGTATTCCGTTCTATAAGCATTTCCAGACCGCGGTGAAGTCCTGCTCGCAGGGCGGCGTACGCGGCGGTGCGGCGACGCTGTTCTACCCGATGTGGCATCTGGAAGTCGAAAGTCTGCTGGTGCTGAAAAACAACCGTGGTACTGACGCCAACCGCGTTCGCCACATGGACTACGGCGTACAGATCAACAAACTGATGTACACCCGCCTGCTGAAAGGTGAAGACATTACCCTGTTCAGCCCGTCCGACGTCCCGGGTCTGTATGACGCCTTCTTCGCCGATCAGGACGAATTCGAACGTCTGTACACCCTGTACGAAAAAGACGACAGCATTCGTAAGCAGCGCATCAAAGCGGTTGAGCTGTTCTCCCTGATGATGCAGGAACGCGCCTCCACCGGCCGTATCTACATTCAGAACGTTGACCACTGCAACACCCACAGCCCGTTTGACCCGGTGGTGGCGCCGGTTCGCCAGTCCAACCTGTGCCTGGAAATCGCGCTGCCGACCAAACCGCTGGATGACGTCAACGACGAAAACGGTGAAATCGCGCTGTGTACGCTGTCTGCCTTTAACCTTGGCGCCATTGAAAGCCTCGACGAGCTGGAAGAGCTGGCGGTACTGGCGGTGCGTGCGCTGGATGCCCTGCTGGATTACCAGGACTACCCGATTCTGGCGGCTAAACGCGGCGCGATGGGCCGTCGTACGCTGGGCATTGGCGTAATCAACTTCGCCTACTACCTGGCGAAGCACGGTAAACGCTACTCTGACGGCAGCGCCAACAACCTGACGCATAAAACCTTTGAAGCGATTCAGTACTACCTGCTGAAAGCGTCAAACGAGCTGGCCATTGAACAGGGCGCGTGCCCGTGGTTCAACGAGACCACCTATGCTCAGGGCGTGCTGCCGATCGATACCTATAAAAAAGATCTCGATGCCATCGTCAACGAGCCGCTGCACTACAACTGGGAAGCGCTGCGCGAGTCCATTAAAGAGCACGGCCTGCGTAACTCCACGCTCTCCGCGCTGATGCCGTCAGAGACCTCTTCGCAGATTTCCAACGCTACCAACGGTATTGAGCCGCCGCGCGGACATGTCAGCATTAAAGCCTCGAAAGACGGCATTCTGCGTCAGGTGGTACCGGACTACGAAAAACTGCAGGGCAACTACGAGCTGCTGTGGGAAATGCCGAACAATGACGGCTACCTGCAGCTGGTGGGTATCATGCAGAAGTTTATCGACCAGTCGATTTCGGCCAACACCAACTATGACCCGACGCGTTTCCAGTCGGGTAAAGTGCCGATGCAGCAGTTGCTGAAAGACTTGCTCAATGCCTATAAATTCGGCGTAAAAACTCTGTACTATCACAACACCCGTGATGGCGCGGAAGATGCCCAGGACGATCTGGCGCCGTCCATCCAGGACGACGGCTGCGAAAGCGGCGCATGTAAGATTTGATAATATTGCCCGGCGGCGCGTTGCTTGCCGGGCCTACGGTCTATTGTAGGCCGGGTTAGCGAAGCGCCACCCGGCGTATAATTCCAGGACAGGATCCCCACTCATGGCATACACCACTTTTTCACAGACGAAAAACGATCAGCTGCTTGAGCCGATGTTTTTTGGCCAACCGGTTAACGTCGCCCGTTACGATCAGCAAAAATATGACATCTTCGAAAAGCTGATCGAAAAACAGCTCTCCTTCTTCTGGCGTCCGGAAGAAGTTGACGTCTCCCGCGACCGTATCGACTATCAGGCGCTGCCGGAACACGAAAAACATATCTTCATCAGCAATCTGAAGTATCAGACGCTGCTGGACTCTATTCAGGGCCGTAGCCCGAACGTCGCCCTGCTGCCGCTGATTTCGATTCCGGAACTGGAAACCTGGGTAGAAACCTGGGCATTCTCAGAGACGATTCACTCGCGCTCCTACACCCATATCATCCGTAATATCGTCAACGACCCGGCGATGGTCTTCGACGATATCGTCACCAACGAGCAAATCCAGAAACGCGCGGAAGGTATCTCCCACTACTACGATACGCTGATCGAGCTGACCAGCTACTGGCATCTGCTGGGTGAAGGCACGCACACCGTCAACGGGAAAACCATCACCGTTAACCTGCGCGAGCTGAAAAAGAAACTCTACCTGTGCCTGATGAGCGTCAACGCGCTGGAAGCGATTCGCTTCTACGTCAGCTTCGCCTGCTCCTTTGCATTCGCCGAGCGTAAGCTGATGGAAGGCAACGCCAAAATCATCCGGCTGATCGCCCGTGACGAAGCGCTGCACCTGACCGGCACCCAGCACATGCTGAATCTGCTGCGCTCCGGCGTCGACGACCCGGAAATGGCGGAAATTGCCGAAGAGTGTAAGCAGGAGTGCTACGATCTGTTCGTGCTGGCGGCACAGCAGGAGAAAGAGTGGGCGGATTATCTGTTCCGTGACGGTTCAATGATCGGTCTGAACAAAGATATTCTCTGCCAGTACGTGGAATACATCACCAATATCCGCATGCAGGCGGTGGGTCTCGATCTGCCCTTCCAGACCCGCTCCAACCCGATCCCGTGGATCAACACCTGGCTGGTGTCCGATAACGTGCAGGTTGCGCCGCAGGAAGTGGAAGTCAGCTCCTACCTGGTTGGCCAGATCGATTCCGAAGTCGATGCCGACGATCTGAGCAACTTCCAGCTCTGATGAAACGCATTTTTCTGAAAATCTCTGACACTCGCCTTGAGTGTCAGGATGAACACCCTTCCCTGTTGGCCGCCCTGGAATCACATAATATCGACGTGGAGTATCAGTGTCGCGCCGGCTATTGCGGATCCTGTCGCACGCGGCTGGTTTCCGGTCAGGTTGACTGGCTGACCGAGCCGCTGGCGTTTATCCAACCGGGAGAGATTTTGCCCTGCTGCTGCCGGGCGAAGGGTGATATAGAAATCGAGATGTGATTGTGTCGGGCGGCGCTTCGCTAACCCGACCTGTAAAACCGCAGTTCACAGGCCGGGTAAGGCGCAGCCGCCACCCGGCAATTTCAGCGTTTATCCTTCAAAAAGCTCACCGCCTTATCCGGGAAATCCGTAAACAGCCCGTCCACGCCCGCCTGGTTATACAGCAGGTCGTAAAGCTGATTCACATCCGTGGTATATTCCGGCAACTGGTCTGCCCGGACGGTGTACGGATGCACCTGCATTTTGCTCTCATGCGCCTCTTTCACCATCTCGTTTAGCACAACCTGACCCGGCCTGGAATTCGCCGCCACCAGCATATGGTAGTCCGGGCCAATTCCGTCGGCATATTGCGCAATCTGCTGCATCGCGCCGGGCTTAAACATCCAGTCATAGCTGTAGTTAACCCATTTGCCGTCCGCCTGGCGTTGCCGGGTTTCGTTCCAGTCGGTGTAAGCGATCAGCTGCACCAGCTTCAGGTCCATCCCCATCTTCGGCTCCAGCTCATGCTTAATACGCTTGAGCTCGTTAGCATCAAAGCACTGCAGATAGATCTTATCCTGCTTGCGAGTATACCCGTATGTCTTCAGCACCTGCAGGACGCTGGCGGCGATATCCTTGCCTTCCTGATGGTGGAACCACGGCGCCTTAATTTCCGGGTAGATACCAATATTTTTCCCCGTTGAATGGTTCAGCCCCTGAACAAACTCGATCTCCTCTTCAAAAGTATGAATGCGGAAGTCCGATTTCCCCATCGGGAAGCGGCCAGGGAAGGTCTGTACATGCTTGCCGTCCTTCGGCTCAAACCCTTCGCTGAACCGCAGCGATTTTATCTCCGCCAGGGTAAAGTCGATGGCGTAGAAGCGGCCATCCTGCCGCGCGCGCTGCGGGAAACGCTCCGCGACGTCGGTCACCCGATCGAGATAGTGGTCATGGAGCACCACCAGCCGATCGTCTTTGGTCATCACCAGGTCCTGCTCAAGATAATCGGCGCCCTGAGCGTAGGCCATCGCTTTTGCCGGCAGCGTATGCTCCGGCAGATAGCCGCTGGCGCCCCGGTGGGCGATGACAAGCTTATCCGCCGCAGAGGCGGAAAAGCTCAAAGTAGAACCGGCCAGTAAAATCCCCGTCATTAACGTTGTGGCTAGCGTTTTCATGCGCATTCCTTAAGCCTGTTTCAGTTGTTGGTGATGGCGTTTTTCGCCAATCATCACCACCACCAGCAGTAGAACCGCCAGTACGCTGCCGCCAATCATCACCATGAAACCGCCGTCCCAGCCGAAGAAGTCAACGGTATAGCCGACGATCGCGCTGGCGGCAACGGAACCGCCCAGGTAGCCAAATAAACCGGTAAAACCTGCGGCAGTGCCAGCCGCTTTTTTCGGCGCCAGCTCAAGGGCATGCAGGCCAATCAGCATCACCGGGCCATAGATCAGGAAGCCAATCACAATCATACAGGTCATATCGATACCCGGGTTACCCGGCGGGTTGAGCCAGTAGACAACGGTCGCAATCGTCACCAGCGTCATAAAGAAGACGCCGGTGGCTCCGCGATTGCCCTTAAACACCTTGTCGGACATCCAGCCGCAAATCAGCGTGCCTGGAATCCCCGCATACTCATATAAAAAGTAGGCCCAGGAGGATTTATCCAGCGCAAAGTGCTTCACTTCTTTCAGGTAGGTCGGCGACCAGTCGAGGATGCCGTAGCGCAGCAGATAGACAAAGACGTTCGCCACGGCGATATACCACAGCAGCTTGTTCGGCAGGATATACTGCTTAAAGATCTGGCTGGCGGTCAGCTCCTGTTCATGCTTTTCGCTGTAATCATCAGGATAGTCATTTTTATACTCTTCAATCGGCGGCAGGCCGCAGGACTGCGGCGTATCGCGCATCATCGCGAAGGCAAACACCGCCAGCAGAATCGCGCCGAATGCCGGCATATACAGCGCCGCGTGCCAGTCGTTAAACCAGGCCATCCCCAGCAGGAACAACAGCGGTGGGATCCCGCCCCCCACGTTATGCGCGCAGTTCCACACCGAGACAATGCCGCCGCGTTCTTTCTGCGACCACCAGTGCACCATCGTCCGCCCGCACGGCGGCCAGCCCATCCCCTGGAACCAGCCGCAGAGGAACAGCAGCACGAACATCACCATAATGCTGGAGGTCGCCCAGGGTACAAACCCCATCACCAGCATCACCAGCGCGGCCAGGATCAGCCCCGCGGGCAGAAAAATGCGCGGATTCGAGCGATCCGATACCGACCCCATGATGAATTTCGAAAATCCATAGGCGATCGAAATACCGGAGAGGGCGAAACCGAGATCGCCGCGGGAAAAACCTTGCTCCACCAGATAGGGCATAGCCAGAGCAAAGTTCTTACGCACCAGATAGTAAGCAGCGTATCCAAAGAAAATACCGATGAAAATTTGCCAGCGCAGTCGGCGGTACAGCGGATCGATTTCCGCCGCGGGCAAACGCGCTTTGTGCGGCGCAGGTTTAAAAATAGTTAACATAGCAGCCTCCGTGGCCATCTCTTCTCTACTGACAGCGATAAGAAAAATCTAATCTAATCACCCACTTCTGATGAGCCGGGATGGTAGGCAAAGCTGGCCCTGGATACTGTGAAACATCGCACGCTTTGTTACAAAAATATGACAAAACATTCCATTATGAGCATGAAATCACATAACCCGCTCGAATAACGCGCGAATATGCTCGAAATCAAACAATACCCACTATTTGTATGGCTAAATGGCGTAAAACGAACATAGAGGGACTTGGAGATGGCCGATAGCGGTGAATGTGATGTCATCATCATTGGCGGCGGCGCCACCGGCGCAGGGATCGCGCGCGACTGTGCGCTTCGTGGGCTGCGCGTGACGTTAGTGGAACGCCACGATATCGCCACCGGGGCGACCGGGCGCAATCATGGGCTGTTGCACAGCGGCGCGCGCTATGCCGTAACCGATGGCGAATCGGCCCGGGAATGCATCAGTGAAAACCGCATCCTGCGCCGCATCGCCCGCCACTGTATTGAGCCCACTAACGGACTGTTTATCACCCTTCCCGAGGACGACCTGGCCTGGCAGCAGACCTTTATCAGCGCCTGTCAGCAGGCCGGTATCGAGACCCGCCAGCTGTCGCCAGCGGAAGCGCTGCGTATTGAGCCGACCGTGAATCCGACTCTGCTCGGCGCCGTTCAGGTCCCCGATGGCACCATCGACCCGTTTCGCCTTACGGCAGCCAACATGCTCGACGCCCGGGAACATGGCGCGACCATTCTGACCGGTTGTGAAATTACCGGGCTCATCCGCCGTGGAGAACGCGTTTGCGGGGTCGAGTTTTATGATCATCAACAGCGTGAGAGACGCACGCTGTACGCCGGTGTCGTGGTCAATGCCGCCGGGATCTGGGGACAGCGGATCGCGGAATATGCCGATCTGCGCATCGCCATGTTCCCGGCCAAAGGATCGCTGCTGATCCTCGACCACCGTATCAACCGGCAGGTCATCAACCGCTGCCGCAAACCCGCCGATGCCGATATTCTGGTGCCCGGAGATACCATTTCGCTGATTGGCACGACGTCGGAACATATCCCTTACGACGAAATTGATGACAACCGGGTCACGACGGCCGAAGTCGACACCCTGCTGCGGGAAGGGGAAAAACTGGCTCCGGTACTTGGGCGTACTCGCGTGCTGCGCGCCTATTCAGGCGTGCGTCCACTGGTGGCCAGCGATGATGACCCCAGCGGACGCAGCGTCAGCCGCGGTATCGTTCTGCTCGACCACGCCGGACGCGACGGCATGGAGGGCTTTATCACTATTACCGGCGGCAAGCTGATGACCTACCGTCTGATGGCGGAGTGGGCCACGGATGCCGTGTGTCGTAAGCTGGGCAACAGCGTCCCCTGCTCTACCGCCGACACTCCGCTTCCGGGCTCAACGGAGCCCCCCGAAGTCACGGTAAAAAAAATCATCTCGCTACCCGCGCCGCTGCGCGGTTCCGCCCTCTACCGCCACGGCGACCGCACGCCTGCCTGGCTGGGCGATACCCGCCAGCATCGCAGCTTAATCTGTGAATGCGAGATGGTGACCGCCGGAGAAGTACAGTACGCGGTGGAAAACTTAGCGGTTAACAGCCTGCTCGATCTACGTCGCCGTACGCGCATCGGCATGGGCACCTGCCAGGGAGAGCTGTGCGCCTGCCGGGCGGCCGGGCTTCTGCAACGGTTTAACATCACCACTCCCGCCCAGTCGCTGACCCAGCTTTCCGATTTTTTAAACGAGCGCTGGAAAGGTGTGCAGCCCATTGCCTGGGGCGATGCGCTCAGGGAAAGTGAATTCACCCGCTGGGTCTATCTCGGACTGTGCGGGCTGCCAAAGGAGTCTCAGGATGAAATTTGATAGCGTGATTATCGGCGGTGGCCTCGCGGGCCTGCTCTGCGGGCTCACGCTTAATCAGTTCGGCCTGCGTTGCGTCATCGTCAGTCGGGGTCAAAGCGCGCTGCACTTTTCTTCCGCTTCGCTGGATCTGCTCTGCGCCCTTCCCGATGGGGAACGCGTCAGCGAGGTGGCTCACGGGATCGCCCGCCTGGCAGAACAGCATCCCGAACATCCCTATGCCATGCTGGGCGCCGATCGGGTGATGGCATACGCCGCGCAAACCGAGGCGCTGCTGGCCGCCAGCGGGATCGCGATGCGCGGCGAGGCCAGCCAACCGCATGAGCGCGTGACGCCGCTGGGCACCCTGCGCCCGACGTGGCTTTCGCCGCAGGAAGTTCCCGTGGCGCCACTCTCCGCAGGAAGCGTTGGCGTCGTGGGTATCGGCGGGTTCGCCGACTTCCAGCCGCATCTGGCCGCCGCCTCGCTCACCCGGCAGGGGGTAAAAGCGACGGCGACCGAGATAGACTTACCGGTACTGGATGTTCTGCGGGATAACCCGAGCGAATTTCGCGCGGTGAATATCGCCAGAATGCTCGATGAACCGTGTCATTGGCCCGCGCTCCTCGCCGCGTTACGTCCGCTGGCGCAGGCGCACGACCTGCTGATCATGCCCGCCTGTTTCGGTCTGAACGACGCCGGGCTGTATAGCTGGCTACAGGAACAGCTGCCCTGCCCGCTGCGCCTGCTGCCGACGCTGCCGCCTTCGGTTCCCGGCATGCGCCTGCATAACCAGCTTCAGCGTCGTTTTATTCGGACCGGTGGCACCTGGCTGGCTGGCGATGAAGTCACGCGGATCGGCCATCAGGAGGGGAACGTCAGCGAAGTCTGGACCCGGCAGCACGGCGATGTTCCGCTGCGTCCCCGTTTTGCAGTTCTGGCCAGCGGCAGTTTCTTCAGCAATGGCTTGATCGCCGATAAAGAGCGCGTTCGGGAGCCGATTCTCGGCCTCGACCTTCAGCAGACTACCCCGCGCGAGAACTGGTATCAGCGCGATTTCTTTGCTTCGCAACCCTGGCAACGCTTCGGCCTGAAAACGGATACGATGCTGCGCCCGCTGCTCGACGGCCAGCCGCTGGGCAACCTGTTCGCCATCGGTTCGCTACTGGGCGGTTTTGACGCCATCCAGCTGGGATGCGGCGGCGGCGTTTGCGCGGTCACCGCGCTCCACGTCGCGAAACAGATTCATGACCTTGCCGGAGGCACGCGATGAACGATACCCGCTTTGAGAGCTGCATTAAATGTACCGTTTGTACGACCAGCTGTCCGGTCAGCCGGGTTAATCCCCGCTATCCGGGCCCGAAACAGGCGGGTCCGGACGGTGAGCGCCTGCGGCTGAAGGACGGGGCACTGTACGACGAAGCCTTAAAATATTGTATTAACTGCAAGCGCTGTGAAGTCGCCTGTCCCTCTGATGTAAAAATTGGCGATATTATCCAGCGGGCACGGGCGCAGTACAGCCAGCAAAAACCGACGCTGCGCGATGCTATCCTCAGCCATACCGACCTGATGGGCACTCTCTCCACGCCGTTTGCCCCGCTGGTCAACGTCGCAACGGGCCTCAAGCCGGTGCGCCGGCTGCTCGATGCGACGTTAAAGATTGACCACCGGCGAACGCTGCCGAAATACGGTTTCGGCACTTTTCGCCGGGCTTACCGCCAGCAGGCGGACCGCCAGGCGCAGTTCAGTGAGCAAGTGGCGTTTTTTCACGGCTGTTACGTCAACTACAACCATCCGCAGCTTGGCCACGATCTCATCCGCGTGCTGAACGCGATGGGCACCGGCGTACAGCTGTTAAGCAAAGAAAAATGCTGCGGCGTGCCGCTTATCGCCAACGGCTTTTTTGCCAAAGCCCGCCGCCAGGCGCAGAGCAACGTCGCCGCCATGCGAGAGACTGCGCTGCCGGTCATTGCCACCTCATCAACCTGCGCTTTTACCCTGCGCGACGAATACCCGCATCTGCTGGATGTCGATAATCAGGACCTTCGCGACCGGGTTGAACTGGCCACCCGCTGGATCTGGCGCCAGCTTGATGCCGGGCGAACCCTGCCGCTTCGGCCGCTGCCGCTGAAGGTGGTTTATCACACGCCGTGTCATATGGAGAAGATGGGCTGGTCGCTGTATACCCTCGAACTGCTGCGGCTGATCCCGGGTTTACAGCTGGAAGTGCTGGATTCGCAGTGCTGCGGTATCGCCGGCACCTACGGGTTTAAATCGGAAAACTACCCCTCTTCTCAGGCCATCGGCGCACCGCTGTTCCGGCAAATTGAGGAGAGCGGTGCCGACCTGGTGATCACCGATTGCGAAACCTGCAAATGGCAAATCGAGATGTCCACCAGCAAACGCTGTGAACATCCCATCACTTTGCTGGCGCAGGCGCTGACCTGATATCGGCGCCAGAACCGAGTGAAATCAATGGGCGATGACAAATCCGCTGTGAATACTGTCGCCGTGTTTTTGCCGGGTGGCGGCTAACGCCTGACCCGGCCTACGGGTGCTTGCGAATTGGGTATTAGCATCGCCCTGACTGACGACCTGCCTGGCGCCATATGCGGATCTCGTAGGCCCGGTAAGGTGCAGCCGCCGGGACTTTACTTGATTCCAGCATCCTGGACTCCAATCCTGAGTACTGGAATCAGTGTTGCGGTTGTCCGGGGGGTAAATTGTCAGCGACCTCAAATGGCGACGCTATTCCAGCAGAGTGGACGTTCGGCGGGAGGAAAAGGCGAGATGGCGCACGGAATATTTAAAAGCAAGTACAACCGGCTGGACCGATCGCGCGTCGGGAGGAGTTCCCGACGCAGAGGTTTGTTTAAACCGAGAGAGATTCGACGACGTTAATCCAACCGTGTTCGCCGGCGACCGGCTGACCGTTCAACCAACGGCGCAGCATATTCAGCGCCATCATGGCACAGACTTCCTGACGAACCGCCAGGCTGTAGCGCGTGGCGCTGAATTTGACCCGTAGCGCATGGGTGCCTTCCGGCGTCGAGAGGACGAAATTCAGGTGATCGGCTTCCTGGCCGCTCACCGCCAGTGCCAGACCGGCGAAATGATTGACCCGCCGTTCTGCGGCCCAGCGAGCAGACTGCGCCAGCGACTCCTCCTGGCAAGGGACGACTTCGCTTGCCAGCAGCGGCGCATTTGCCCGCGAAAGCTGAAGCGCCAGCAAACCGCCGGTAAACTGTTCACTCAGCGTCAGACTCAGCTGGCGCTCCTGTAAACAACGCGCGATCTGCGCGGGCAGCCCTTCGGTGCCCTCGAAAATCATGCTCTCTCCCGCCACTTTTTTCACTTCCGGCCATATCGCCAGCATCGCTTCGCGCTGCTCCGCCGGCCCGGTGAGCTTCAGCTCAATAATCGGCATTGAAGAACGGTAGCCCATGACGACGCCCGGCGGCAGCTCCAGCGGATCGAGGCTTTGCGCCAGATCGCTTTCCGAACGGCCAAAAGTCGTCAGACGCAGACACAGCGGCGGTGCAGAGAGCGGGAAACGCTCACGCAGGCGGGGTAAAATTTCCTGCTCGACCATGACTTTGAATTCCGACGGGACGCCGGGGGTGAAAAACATCAGACAGCGGTTAAGCTGAACGGCAAAACCGCAGGCCGTCCCCACCGGATTATTGATCATCTCCGCGCTGGCGGGGATCTCCGCCTGCTTGCGGTTGCTTGCGGCCATCGGGCGACCGCGCTCGGCAAAGAAACGGGTCATCGTTTCCAGCCACGCTTCGTGCAGAATCAGTCCTTCGCCCTTGGCGGTCGCTGCGGCCAGCGCGCTCAGATCGTCACTGGTTGGCCCCAGGCCGCCGTTGACGATCAGCACATCCGCCTGTTCACTGCGTTCACGTAACACCGTGACCAGGGAATCAAGGTCATCGCCCACGGTGTTGCGGCGCGTTAACGGTAATCCCTGATTGAAAAAGAAATCGGCCAGCCACGCGGCATTGGTATCGACGATTTGCCCGTGCAACACTTCATCGCCGGTGGACAGCATTTCCACATTTATCATTATTCACTTCACTCCTTGCCTGCCAGGTGGCAATACTATAGCGCAAGGCGCAGGCGGAGTAGACAGGAATACGGCGCGGGAAAGGTTCGCGCCGTTGCGGGATTAGAAGCTGGCGCTGACGCCGAGGTACGGGCCGTCTGCAATCGTGCTGTCTTTGTTGCCGTCTTTCCCTTCGAGGTTCAGATAACGATAACCGGCTTCGATGCTCAGAGGACGCATAATCGTCCAGCTCGCACCGGCGTTGGCTTCCTGATAGCTCTGAATACCGCTGGAGAGTGAATCCGGGGAATAATAGTATTCGCCGAACAGACGGAAGCTGTCGCCAATTTTCCACTGCAGGCCGCCGCCGACGGCCGCCGCATACCCTTCATCGCCGCTCTTCGGGTTGGTGTAAACGCCCTTGCCGCCAACCGTCGCGAGGAATGGCCCCAGCGGAATATTCAGACCAAGACCTAAACCCGCCGCGTCGCCGTCATTGTCGCTGTGCATCCAGTTGCCGGTCACTGCCAGACCAGATGACTCAGTCCCGAAACCGACGCCAAGGTTGGTGTAGTGCTCGCCAGCCTGCCCGGTTACGCTGATGGCATTTGCCGCCGTAGAGACGAACATCATGCCGGCAAGACCTAATAAAATGCTCTTTTTCATTTTTACTCTATCCAGAAAACAAGAATCAAAAAAGTCCCAAAAACCGCAGAATTGTACTGCCGAACGCTGAGGAATCAATGCACTAAAATGACCTTTACTCTCGTGATTGTAACCAGTTGCTACGGATAGCGTCGGCTAAATACGGACAATGCAGCTTGCGGTTTAGCGAGACGGCTCGCAAACTGGTGCTCCAACACCTTTTTCCTACCGTTTAGTCAAGGAGATCACCATGCGCCAAAGGACCATCGTCTGCCCGCTGATTCAGAATGAGGGCCACTATCTGCTCTGCAAAATGGCTGACGATCGCGGCGTTTTTCCCGGGCAGTGGGCACTTTCCGGCGGCGGCGTTGAACCGGGCGAACGTATTGAAGAGGCGCTACGTCGGGAAGTTAGTGAGGAGCTTGGCGAGGCGTTGCAGCTGACGCAGATTACGCCGTGGACCTTCAGCGATGATATTCGGGTCAAAACCTATGCCGACGGCCGTCAGGAAGAGATATATATGATTTACCTGATTTTTGACTGCCTCAGCGCCAATCGCGAAATCACCCTCAACGACGAGTTTCAGGCGTATGCCTGGGTGAAACCGCAAGATTTGCACCGCTACGATCTGAACGTCGCGACCCGCAAAACATTAACCCTGAAAGGCCTGCTCTGAGCGACCCGGCGCCGCGGCCAGAAAACGCAGTCTGACTTTCAGGCCGCCCAGCGTTTCGCTGCGCAGCAGCTGCGGGTGACTGCGATGCAGTCGGGCAATATCCGTCACCAGCGCCAGCCCGAGACCCGCACCGGGGTTATCCCCGACATTTTCCAGGCGCTGAAATGGCAGCAGCGCCTGCTGAATCTGGTCATCCTCAATACCCGGGCCACTGTCTTCGACCTCCATGACGACGCCTTCTCCATCGCGACGCAGGCTCAGCGTCACCGTTCCGTTTGCCGGCGTGTAGCGAATTGCGTTATCCAACAGATTGGCGCACAGCTCAGCCAGCAGGACGCCGTCGCCGGCGATCATGACCGCGGACCGTTCGCCCTCATAACCGAGGTCGATATTTTTACTGCGCGCCTGGGTAATCCGCGAAAAGCAGCTGTTTTGCACGATGTCCTGAAGATCGACGGCCAGGAAGGCCCGATCCCCCTGCTCTTTACCTTTAACGCTCGCCAGCTGCAGCAGACGTTCGGTCAACATAATCGTCCCATCGAGCGTGGTACGCATGGCCTGCAGACTTTCACGCCACAGCTGCGGGTCATCGCTGGCCAGCGCGACGGAGGCCTGGGTCTTTAAAACCGCCAGCGGCGTCTTGAGCTGATGGGAGGCGTCGGCGCTAAAGCGCTCCTGCCGTGAAATCATCACTCGCAGCCGGTCAATATAGCGGTTAAATGCCACTATCAGCAGCCGGGTTTCTGACCACGGCAGCAGTTCCGGCAGCGGCGTCAGCAGGCCAGGTTCGCGCCGGACCATCAGCGCCGAGAGCTGGCGCATCGGGCGCAGCACGCGCCGCAGCAGCCAGCCGGTCAGCACCAGCGTCAGCAGCACCAGCAGCCCCTGCGATACCCAGGAAGAGAACAGCAGCTGCCCGGCAAGCCAGCGCCGCGACTGCAGGGTCTCAGCGATATAGATTTCCGCCATCCCGAGAATGCCCCCTTCGTTGATCGGCTGCAGCAGCCGCGCCACGCGAATGGCCTGGCCACGATATTCGGTGTGGTAAAACCATGCCAGCGCCGGATAGAGCGTCGTGCGCGAGGTTGCCGGCGGCATGGCGGGCAAATCATCAAAACCTGAAATCACCTTCCCGTCCGGGTCCACCACCTTGTAATACAGGCGGTCGTTCATGTTGAGCTCAAAACTATCCAGCACGACCCAGGGCACGTTGACCTCCAGCCGCCCCTCGCGCACCACCAGCCGTTCCGCCACGGTGCGGGCCGAGGAGAGCAGCGTCCGGTCATAGGCCTGCGTCGCCGCCTGGAGCGCGCTCACATAGCTGTTGAATGCCGACAATCCCCACAGCAGCACCAGCGGCAGCCCGAGAAACAGCATCAGTTGGGCAAACAGCGACTGCGGCTTACCCCACTTCATGACCGCCCTCCAGCACATAGCCGAGCCCACGCAGCGTGGTAATCCGCACGTCGCTGTCCTGTAGCTTTTTCCGCAGCCGATGGACATAGAGTTCGATACTTTCCGGACTCACTTCGTCATTCAGACTGAAGACCTGCTCAAACAGCTGCTGGCGTGAGACGGGTCGGGAACGACGAAACATCAGCACCGTCAATAGCGCCTGCTCGCGCGGGGTTAGCGACAACCGCTGTCCTCGCAACAAAAAATACCCCTCATCGCGATACTCCAGCTCGCCCAGCTGCTGTACTTCATGCACCTGACCTTCGCTGCGCCGTAGCAATGCCCGCAGCCGCGCGTCCAGTTCCTCAAGCTCAAAGGGCTTCGGCAGATAATCATCGGCGCCGACGTTCAACCCTTTAACCCGATCCGCTACCGCGCTGCGTGCCGTCAGCAACAGTACCGGTAGCGTCTGCCCGCGTTTGCGCAGCCGCTGAACCACTTCCAGTCCGTCGAAACCGGGCATCCCGATATCCAGCACCGCCAGCGCGTATTTTTCACTTTGCAGCAGATGGTCAGCCGCCCGACCATCGAAGACGCAGTCGACGGCAAACCCGCCCTGTACCAGCGCTTTTTCCAGCCAGTGGGCCAGTTCACGATTATCTTCAGCTAATAAAAGGCGCATTGTGGTGATATCTCCATGTTTATCGGCACGGCAATCGGCAGGACTGACTTTGGTTCCGTGGTCACCCATTGGCGCAAGCATCCATCACAGCGCGACGAGCAACAAAAAGATGAGAATGACAAAATGAAACAAATATGCAACATCGACGCAGCTGATTTGTAAGCGGTTTAACACTCTGAACAAAGAGGGCGATCGCTCTCCCCACCGTCTGCCGCTATTCAGCCCGCAGATAGCCGTCAACGCGCTTGCGGGAAACCCAATTCGCCATCTGTTTATTCTCATGCATATTCTGACGAAATTAACTTTAAATCATCATTAAATACGCTGACTTTATTATTCATTCAGCGCAAAATAACATTATAAGAACGCCCAATATTATAGAGATCATAAGAATGTACTAATTATGTTCATTACTGTATGAATGGGAATAACATTTGATGAAGATCATACTTTCACCGGATAAATATCCCGATACTGAAAATGAAAAAACACCACACTATCAATGGACTAATAGCATGGTTAATATTTTATTTTTAATTCTCGCCGTCGTACTGCTGGCCGTATCCGTATTTTCCCTGTACTCATATCTGAAAGATATCCGCAGAACAAAACGTGTATTTATAAAAAATCGCAGATAAGTGCTCAGCCTCATTCATAATACATTCGGCTGAATCTGGTACTTTCCTGCGCCTGCTCAGCTGATCCCACCGGCGATTTATGCTGCTCAATCCCTGGGCCAGTTCTGGCCCGTTTTATCGTGCTTCGCATTTCCCATCGCCGGAAATAACCCCGCCGCTGATGCCTCCCTGTCGCTGAGGGAAATAAGAGAGATCTATCACATCCTGTAAAGTTATCCCGCGACTGAAAGGGAAATGAAAGGTTGTTGATTTAACAATTGCGCAACCAAACAGTCCGACATTGTTCCACATAACCAGAATAAACCAACCCTGTACCCGACTGAGGAAGCCCATGAACACACCATTCCTTCGCCATCTTAGCGCACTCGCGCTATGCCTCTGCAGCGTCTCAGCGTATGCCGCCGAAGCCCCTTCCCGTACCGAATGTATTGCGCCGGCTAAGCCCGGCGGCGGCTTCGATCTGACCTGCAAACTGATTCAGGTCAGCCTGATGGAAACAGGGGCGATCGCTAAACCGATGCGGGTCACCTACATGCCCGGCGGTGTCGGCGCGGTCGCCTACAACGCCATCGTCGCACAGCGTCCGGGCGAGCCGGGCACCGTTGTCGCCTTCTCCGGCGGTTCGTTACTCAATTTATCGCAAGGTAAATTTGGCCGCTACGGCGTCGATGATGTCCGCTGGCTCGCCAGCGTAGGTACCGATTACGGGATGATTGCCGTGCGCGCCGACTCTCCGTGGCAGGACCTCCCTTCGTTTATGGCCGCAATGGAAAAAGATCCCGCCAACATCGTCATCGGCGCCGGCGCCTCCATCGGCAGCCAGGACTGGATGAAGGCCGCGCTGATGGCGCAAAAAGCCCATGTTGACCCGCATAAAATGCGCTACGTCGCTTTTGAGGGCGGCGGCGAACCGGTGACCGCGCTATTGGGAAACCATGTTCAGGCGGTCTCTGGCGATCTGAGCGAAATGGTGCCCTATCTGCAAGGCAACAAAATTCGCGTGCTGGCGGTCTTCTCCAGTGAACGGCTGCCCGGCGCGCTGGCCAATGTCCCGACCGCTAAAGAGCAGGGTTACGATCTGGTCTGGCCGATTATTCGCGGCTTTTACGTCGGTCCGAAGGTCAGCGATGCTGACTACCAGTGGTGGGTCGAGGAGTTCAACAAGCTTCAGCAGACCGAGGAGTTCAAAAAACAGCGCGAACTGCGCGGCCTGTTTGAGTTCAACCTGAGCGGCGAAGCGCTCGATGCCTACGTGAAGAAACAGGTCAACGACTATCGCGAACAGGCCAAAGCCTTTGGTCTGGCGAAATAATCTGCGGAGGTTGCCATGAGCGATCGTATTTTTGCCAGTATCTGGCTGCTGCTCTGCGCGGGGGGGATGTTCGTTGCCTGGCAGATTCACAGCGAGTACGCCTATGAACCCGTTGGTCCTCGCCCGTTCCCGCTGGGGATTATCGGCCTGATGCTGCTGTGCTCGGTCCTGCTGTTATTACGCCGCCCCGACGCGGTGACGTGGCCCGGGAAGCGAGTTTTACAACGCTTGTTAACCATGGTGGTGGTTCTGGTGGTCTATGCATGGGGATTTGAATGGCTTGGTTTCCCGCTGGCCACCGCCTTGCTGACCGCCGTCATTGGCCTGCTGTTTGGCGCCACGCTGCCTGCCACCGCCGCGGCCGGGGTGGTGATGGGCGCGGCCCTGTGGTACGCCTTTGACACCCTGCTCGATGTCACGTTGCCGCTCGGCATCTGGTTAAGTTAACGGAGAAGTCTATGGATACCTGGATTTATCTTTCGCAGGGCTTCGCCGTGGCGATGACGCCGACGAACCTGATGATTGCGCTGATTGGCTGCTTCGTCGGCACCATCGTCGGCCTGTTGCCCGGCCTCGGGCCAATTAACGGCGTGGCGATTCTGCTGCCGCTGGCGTTCGCACTGCATCTGCCCGCTGAATCTGCCCTTATTCTGCTGGCGACGGTCTATATCGGCTGCGAGTACGGCGGGCGCATCTCGTCCATTTTACTGAATGTGCCCGGCGATGCCGCCGCCATTATGACCGCTCTCGACGGTTATCCGATGGCCCAGCAGGGACGCGGCGGGGTGGCCTTATCGATTTCGGCGGTCAGCTCTTTTGTCGGATCGCTTATCGCGATTGGCGGCATTATTTTGTTCGCACCGGTGCTGGCACAGTGGTCGCTGGCATTCGGTCCCGCAGAGTATTTCGCCCTGATGGTGTTTGCCATTGCCTGCCTGGGCAGCATGATGGCGCAGAACCCGCTGAAGTCGTTTCTCTCCGCCTTAATTGGTTTAGGTCTGGCGACGGTGGGTGTCGATGCCAATACCGGAGTCTACCGCTTTACCTTCGACAGCATCCACCTCTCGGATGGCGTGCAGTTTATCGTCGTCGTCATAGGGCTGTTTAGCGTCTCTGAAATTCTGCTGATGCTGGAAAGCACCAGCAGCGGGCAAACGCTGGTGCGGAAAACCGGGCGTATGTTGTTTAACGCCAAAGAGGCCGGTCAGTGCGTGGGCGCCACGCTGCGCTCGTCGGTGGTAGGTTTCTTCGTCGGTATTCTGCCCGGCGCCGGGGCTACCATTGCCAGCGCCATCACCTATATGACCGAGAAAAAGCTCAGCGGCAGCAGCGACAGCTTCGGCAAAGGGGATATCCGCGGCGTCGCCGCCCCGGAAGCGGCCAATAACGCCTCCGCCTGCGGCTCGTTCATCCCGATGCTGACCCTCGGGGTGCCCGGTTCCGGCACCACGGCGGTGATGATGGGAGCCCTGACGCTGTACAACATCACGCCAGGCCCCGCCATGTTTACCGAACAACCGGACATCGTCTGGGGATTGATCGCCGCCCTGCTGATCGCCAACGTGATGCTCCTGATTATGAACATCCCGCTGATCGGCCTGTTTACCCGGATGCTGACGATCCCACTGTGGTTCCTGGTGCCGGCGATTGCCGCCGTTTCTGCCGTCGGCGTCTACGCGGTCCACAGTACGACCTTCGATTTGCTGCTAATGGTCGGACTCGGAGTGCTCGGTTACATTCTGCGTAAAATGCACTTCCCGATGTCGCCGCTGATCTTAGGTTTCGTGCTCGGGGAGATGCTGGAGCAAAACCTGCGCCGGGCGCTGTCTATCAGCAACGGCAATCTGTCGATTTTGTGGGGAAGCGGCGTGACCAAAACATTATTGTTCCTCGCCATCGCCGCGATCGTTATTCCCCCGCTGCTACGCTATCTGCGTAAGCAACGCCGGCGCCGTGCCGAGGCCAACCCCGGTTAACGGGTCTGGCTGCCTGGCAACGCATTAACCCAGTCACGTAATGCCCGGCGGGAAATTTTAATCCCGCCGGTTTGCAACGAATCAGGTAACATCAACCAGCGTACCGGCTGCTGAAAACGTGCCAGCTTATCCTGTGCCCAGACCGCCAGCGCGGCGACATCGCACTGCGCAGCGCACTCCACCACCGCCACCGGACGCTGACCAAACTCCGCATCGTCTAACGGCACGATAAACGCCTGCTGAATCTGCGGATGAGCCAGGAGTACTCTCTCCACCTCTTCAGGCTGAATACCTTCCCCTCCGCTGAAAAAGAGGTTATCCATCCGCCCAAGCAGAGTCAGTTTGCCCTCCCTGATCTCGCCGCGATCGCGAGTGGCAAACCAGCCCTGTTCGTTGACCAGCGGCTGCACCCCGCCATCGCGCCAGTAGCCAGCCGCCATGCTGTCGGCACGCAGCCAGACTTCGCCTTCAACGATTTTCAGCGCGCGCCCCGGCAGCGGCTGGCCAACGTCCGGTGCGCCATCCGCCTCTTTGCCGCATACCGTCGAGGCGAACTCCGTCAGACCATAGCCGCACCAGCAGCGAATCCCCCGGCCGCGCGCCTGTTCGGTCAACGCGACGGGAATCGCCGCCCCGCCCAACAGCACCGCCTTCAACGACACATCAGCCTCACTATTGAGCAACCGCCAGAGCTGAGTGGGCACCAGCGAGGCATGCGTACAGCCTCGCAACGCCTGTTCCAGCGGTTGTCTTTCTCTTACCGTCAGGCGGGCGCCCGCCAGCAGCCAGCGCCAGAGAATACCCTGGCCGGAAACATGAAACAGCGGCAACGACAGCAGCCAGTCATCATCCGACGCCAGCGGAATCATCGCCAGCACGCCTTCAGCGCTGGCAAGATGCGCCCGACAGCTGTGCACGGCAGCCTTCGGCAGCCCCGTAGAGCCGGAGGTGAGCGTCATTGACGCCAGGCGTTCTTCGCACCAGGGTAGCGTCAAGCCACCCGCCTCGCGTTGCAGCGCCAGCGGCGCAAAGTCGAGGGCGAGCGGATCGCCGTTCAGCGCCAGCGCATAACGCAAATCGAGGGAGGGTAACACTGCCGCCAGCAGCGAAGGCGGGAGCTGAGGATTCAGAGGAAGCACCCGGGCGCCGCACTGAAGCAGCGCCAGCCATGCCAGCAATGCCGACGGCTGGTTATAGGCCCGCAGCAGCACGCCCTCCCCTTCATTGACCCCTTGAGCGCGGAAGCCCGCGGCCAGCGCGTCAACTTCAGCGCACAGCTGTCGCCAGTTCAGGACAACGTCGTTCAGACGCACCGCCGGCGCATCGCCGCGCAGCCGGCGCCAGTGGCGCCATGGCCAGTCGCTAAAGGTCACAGCAGCGGCTCCAGCTCATCACTGTTCAGGCAGGGTAACGGGCTGTCAGGCCAGGGGCGAATCAGCTGCGCGCGCATCAATGCCAGGGTATCCAGACCGGGAAGGGTCTGCGGCGTCAGCCAGGCGGCAATCCGCGCCAGCTGCGTCAGTCCAAGGCTTGATTCGATCGATGAGCTGATCACCGCCGTCAACCCCAGCGCGTGTGCCGCGGCGACCTGTTCCCGTACTTTGTCCAGGCTACCGGTGAGCGTCGGCTTGATCACCAGCGCACGCAAACCCGGCTCCGCCTGAAAACGAAAATCCGCCTCACGCAGACTTTCATCCCAGGCAATCGCAATGCCGGTTTCCCGGGCAAAAGCCCGGGAGTCGTCGCGGGTTTTACACGGTTCCTCAAGGAAGGCGATACGGTCGCGGTACTGCGGATGGACATATTTCGCAAACTGCTGCGCTTTGAGCGGGGTCCAGGCGCGGTTGGCGTCCAGACGCAGCTGCAGATCGGGAATCGCTTCCAGCAGCAGGTTAACCACCATGCCGTCACGCACCGCTTCATACAGCCCGATCTTGACCTTCGCTACCTTTTCACCGGGCAGCGCCGCCAGCCTGGCAAACAGTTCGTCCGGGTCGCCGGTGCACAGCGGCACCGCGCGATACTCCGCCTCCAGCGGCAGTTCATCGTTCAGCTCCGCCAGCGCGCAGCTGACGCCGAAGGCCACGGAAGGGTGAGACGGCCCGGACAGGTTCTCGCCCTGCCGCCAGGCTTTCGCCCATGCCACCAGCGCGCACTGCGCCTCCTCCAGCGTTTCCGCGCTAAAGCCCGGCAGAGGCGCAATTTCGCCCCATCCCTGACGTTCACCGTCCTGCAGGTGGATGAACAGCCCATCGCGAGTTTTTAACCGCCGTTCGCGCAGTACCACGCCCGCGTCCATCGGTACCTGCCAGCGGTAAACCTGCGCCTGACGCATTATGGATTCCGTTTAAATTTGCTGAAGTCCGGCTGACGTTTCTGGTTGAAAGCGTTACGCCCTTCCTGCCCCTCTTCGGTCATGTAGAACAGCATGGTGGCATTCCCCGCCAGCTCCTGCAGCCCCGCCTGGCCATCACAATCGGCATTCAGCGCCGCCTTCAGGCAGCGCAGCGCCATCGGGCTGTTTTGCAGCATTTCTCGACACCAGCGCACGGTCTCTTTTTCCAGATCTGCCAGCGGGACGACGGTGTTGACCAGCCCCATATCCAGCGCCTGCTGCGCATCGTACTGACGGCACAGGAACCAGATTTCGCGCGCTTTTTTCTGTCCGACGATCCGCGCCATGTAGGATGCGCCCCAGCCACCGTCAAATGAGCCGACTTTCGGGCCGGTCTGGCCGAAGATGGCATTTTCTGCGGCAATCGTCAGATCGCACATCATATGCAGAACGTGACCGCCGCCGATGGAATACCCCGCCACCATCGCCACGATCGGTTTCGGGCAGGTGCGGATTTGGCGCTGAAAATCGAGCACGTTCAGGTGGTGAACGCCGGAATCATCCTGGTAGCCGCCGTAATCGCCGCGTACCTTCTGGTCGCCGCCGGCGCAGAATGCTTTATCGCCTTCGCCGGTGAGGATAATGACGCCGATATTGTCGTCATATCGGGCATCGGACAGCGCCTGAATCATCTCATTCACGGTCAGCGGGCGGAACGCATTGCGCACCTGCGGCCGGTTAATGGTGATTTTAGCAATCCCGTCCGTCGACTTCTGGTAACGAATGTCGGTATAGCCTTCGGAGCAATCGTGCCATTCCACGGGGGCGTAGAGCATTGCTTCATCAAGAGAGATCATAGAATGTCCTTTGGTTAACTCGCTAAAAACTGGGCCAGACATGACACCACCGCCGCGGGATTTTCCCGATGCGCGTTATGCCCGGCATGATGAATAATATGTGTCGTTGCGGCGACGTCGCGCGCAAGGGCGCGAAACTTCGCATCGCGCTCGCCGCAAAGATAGTGAAAAGGGTAGCGCCGGGCGCGGAGTTGCGCACGCAGGTCGGGCTGTACGGCGAGGGAAGTCGCCTCCAGCATCGCGGCCAGACTGGCACCGCTGTTGTGGCTGCGCAGCGCAACAAGCGCTTCCCGCTGCTGCGTACTTAAGCCGGCGAAAACCGGCTGCTGGTACCAGTCGGCAAAAACCTGAACCAGCGGCTCGCGGCGAAAGCGCTCAGCCCAGGCAGCATCGCTACAAGCGCGCTGCCGGCGTTGATGCGCATCCTGGAGACCGGGATGGCCGCCCTCTACGACCAGTCCGCACAGCCCGCACCGCGCCTGACTGGCAAAAAACATCGCAATACGCCCGCCCAGCGAATAGCCGATCAGCCAGTAGTCCCGAACATGATAGTGCGCCAGCGTTTTCTCCAGCCGCAGGCTAACCTCGGCAAAACCGCTGACCCTGACATCGCGCGAACCACCGTGGCCCGGCAGATCAATATACAGCTGCGGATAAGCGCTGAACGCGGCGCCCACCGTTTGCCACTCCCGGCTGTCGCCGGAAAAACCGTGTAAAAAGACCAGCCAGGGATAGCCCGACTGCCCCTTTTCGCACCGGGCGTGCAGACTCATAGCCGGCTGACCTGCGCCAGCAGCTGTTGCAGAGTATGAGTGCCTTCCGTCTCATTCACCACCAGCTCAATCAGCGTGGCGCCAGGAAGACGCCAGGCGCCGGCCAGCGCCGCTTCCAGAGCCTCCCAGTTGCCCGGGCGATGATAATGAAGGCCAAACATCGCCGCCGCATGGCCGAAATTGACATCCTGCGGCATCAGATAAAACTGGCGCCGTTGATCCTGCGGCGTCGGCAGCAAAGAGAAGATCTGCCCGCCGTTGTTGTTTACCACGATCAGCACCAGCGGCGCAGAGGCCTGGCGCAGCAACGCCAGCGAGTTCAGATCGTAGAGCGCGGAAAGATCGCCGACGATCGCCAGCGTCGGGCGGGCGCTGGCTCGCTGAACCCCTGCCGCCGTCGCCAACAGGCCATCAATACCGCTGGCGCCGCGGTTGCTATAAACCGGATATCCTGCCGGAAGCTGCGCCAGGGCATCAATTAACCGAACCACCAGGCTGTTACCGACAAACAGCTGCCCCTGTTCCGGAAGATAGCGGTGAATCCGGTGAGCCAGCTGGGCTTCGCCAAATGCCTCACTGCGGTCGGCCGCCGCCTGCCAGGCCTGCCGCGACAGCTCCGGGATCGTCGTCGCCCACGGCTGGCGGCTTTCCGCCGGATGCAGATCCAGCCACTGTTCCACCGGGCAGACCAGCCGACGACCGCGGTGATGAGCCGGGTCGAGGCGACCGGGGAGATTATCCACGACCCAGTATTCTTCCGGTTCACAGGTGGCCTGCCACTGCAGCACGCGTTTACCGGTGAGGCTGCTGCCCAGTTGTACAACGATTTGCGCCTGCTGCAGTTCGCTCACCGCTTTGCCGTTCGCCAGCCACAGGTCGGCGCACGGCAGCGGCTGCCCGGTCTGGGAAAGGATGTCGCCAATCAGCGGCCAGCCGAGCGTTTTTGCCCACCCGGCGACTTTTTTACCTTCAGCAGCGCTCATGCGACCCGCGACGACAACGCCCCGCTTCTGTCGCCAGAAAAACCAGTCGCGCTGCTTTTCGCTTTCCAGATGCAGGGACTGCCGCAGCCAGGGTTTATCGCTTTGCCACCACGCGCCGAGCTGCTGCTGCCACTCCACGCCGGTGTCATCCATCTCGCCGTACAGCGGCTCGGCGAACGGACAGTTGATATGGATACCGCCGGAATGCAGAGCGCCCAGCGCCTGGTCAATCGTCGATACCAGCCAGCGCGCGGGCACATCCTGCGACGGACGCGGCAACGACAGCGTCTGCGAGGGATGAGAAGCAAACATGCCCGGCTGGCGGATAGCCTGGTTCGCACCACAGTCAATCAGCTCCGGGGGACGATCGGCAGTGAGAAGTATCAGCTTTTCACCGGTCAGCCCCGCCTCAATTAAGGCCGGATAGAGGTTAGCCGTCGCCGTTCCGGACGTGACAATCACCGCCACCGGCTGCCGGCTGGCTTTTGCCAGCCCCAGCGCCAGATGGCCGAGACCGCGCTCATCGAAATGGGTATGAGGAATAAACGCGCGGTTTTCCGCCGCTGCCAGGGTAAGAGGTGTCGAGCGCGAGCCCGGCGCAATGCAAATATGCTGCACGCCGTGGCGAGTTAATGCTTCGAGGATCACCGCCGCCCAGCGTCGGTTAAATGCGCTTACTGACATGAAATTGTCCGGTATCAAATATTGAGGCTAAGTATAGGTAATACAAAGCAATGGAGTATTGATATGCGTCGTTTATCTACGTTTTTGTCAATAACAAGGAACGCAGTCCCGCCGCCTTATTTTCTATCTCCTGCCACTCCTGCTCAGGATCGGAACCGCTGACAATCCCGGCACCGGCATACAGCCTCAGCGTGACGTTTTCGACTTGCGCCGAACGCAGGGCCACGCAGAATTCGCTTTGCGCCAGCGACAGGTAACCAGCGGAACCGGCGTACCATTCCCGGGTAAAAGGTTCATGGCGGGTAATAAATGCCAGCGCCGCCCGACGCGGTAATCCTGCGACCGCGGCGGTCGGCTGCAGCTGATGCAGGCAGCGGGTATCGTCAGGCTGAGAGAGTTCAGCCCAGATGCAGCGGCGCAGATGCTGAACTTTACGCAACCGCACCACCTGCGGCGGCAGGACGTCCAGCGAACGGACCTCATCCTGCATACGCTGGCAGATATCCTCCACCACCAGCATATTCTCGCGCTGATTTTTATCATCTTTCATCAGCCAGTCGGCCAACAATTGCGCCTGGCGATCGTCAGGATGGCTGGCAACGGTCCCGGCCAGCGCTTCGGTGCGCAGCAGCGTCCCGCGCCGGCGCCAAAGCCGCTCCGGCGTTGAACCAAAGAATGTCCGCTGTGCGTTAAAGGCCATCATAAAATGAAAACAGCGGTGGTTACTGCGCCGGCTGGCAGCCACGATCGCCAGCGGATCCGGCGGCGCGGCAAACTGGACATCGGTGGCCCGCGCCAGCACCACTTTATCCATCTCCCCTGCGGCAATCGCCTGAGTTGCCTGTTCAATCAACGCATGCCATTGCGGATAGTCCGGGGAATGGTGTTCGCTGAGCACCGGCGGCAGAGCGGCGGGCTGCGCCTGGTCAGGCGTTAGCGTCTGGAGAAATTCCCGGGCCGCGATGGCATCTTCGCGCAGTGAGGTCTCGCTACTCAACAACAGGCGCAGGGTGGCTCTCCCCCCGACCCGACGCCACTCCAGCCGCGGCAGAAAGAGCCTCCCTTCCTGCGGATTAAATGCATTCAGGCCGCAAATACGTAAATCCGCCAGCCCCTGGCGCTGCAGGAAGCCGTGAGCCCCGGCCAAAGACGGGAAGGTTTTGACCGCGCCGAGCGCGGCAAGCTCTTCATCGCCATTGCGCTGCTGCCAGTAAAACTGCGGCCACTGCGCTTGATGACCGCACCACAGAAGCGGGTCAAAAGCGTCATGAAGAGGGAAAGGAATATCGAAAATTCGCGTACCGGACGACGGCGGAAAATCGTCAGACAGGCAGTCACGTAAGCGTTCCAACGCAGTGGAAACAGACAGCACGCAAACCTCCAGAGAATAAAAACCACAGATTATACGGGGTACTGGGGTGAAATTGCAGTACCCATAATGAGGGAGAGGACTTTCCGCATGCGGCGGCGGCCAGCCAGAGCAAACTGAAGGAAAAAAATATAGATTCTTTGCGTAGTTACGCTAACGGCGCTTAACCGGTGACCGCCTCGCGGGCCATACCAATATGCGCAATACCGTCCTCATCGTAAACGTCGGTCACCGGTTGAAAACCGAAGCTGGCGTAAAAACGTTGCAGATGCGCCTGGGCGCCGAGATAGATAGCCTTGTGCGGCCAGTGACGACGACAGCTGGCCAGCGCCTGCTCCATCAGCTGATAACCCAGCTTTTCACCGCGCACCGCCGGGCTGACAATGACGCGTCCAATCACCACCGGCTCAATATCATCGTCGCTTTTCAAAATGCGCGCATAGGCCACCAGTTCATCCCCTCGCCAGCCGAGCAGATGGCGGTTTTCACCGATCAGATCATCACCGTCAACATCCTGATAGGGGCAGGTTTGTTCGACGACAAATACCGCGCAGCGCAGCTGTAGCAAAGCGTACAGCTGCGGGACGGTCAGCTCTGCGTGGTGAAGATCCTGCCATGTAATCATTGACTGCTCCTGTATACTTGAGTTTTTTCACCCACGCCCTGAGGACACTGGACGATGGAATTGACATTTTTGGGGACATCCGCAGGCGTGCCGACCCGTACACGTAATATGACGTCTATCGTGCTGAATTTGCAACAGCCGACGGCAGCGGAGATGTGGTTGTTCGACTGCGGAGAAGGTACCCAGCATCAGTTTTTACATACCCCATACCACCCAGGAAAACTGAATAAGATTTTTATTACCCACCTCCACGGCGATCATCTGTTCGGCCTCCCCGGCCTGCTGTGCAGCCGCTCCATGCAGGGCAACTCGCTGCCGCTGACGCTGTACGGCCCGACGGGGCTCAGGGAGTTTGTGGAAACCGCGCTGCGCTTAAGCGGTTCATGGACCGATTATCCGCTCACCATTGTCGAAGTGGGCCCCGGTCTGGTCTTTGATGAAGGAGGCTATCGGGTCAGCGCGTATCCGCTGAATCATCCGGTGGAATGCTACGGCTATCGTATCGAAGAGCACGCCCGCCCTGGCGCCCTTGATGCCGCGCGTCTGATTGCCGACGGCGTCCGCCCGGGCCCGCTGTTTCAGCGCCTGAAACAGGGAGAGACGGTGGAGCTGGAAGATGGCCGGACGATCGATGGGAAGCGCTATCTTGGCCCGGCGACGCCCGGCAAAACGCTGGCAATTTTTGGCGATACGGCCCCCTGCGAGGCGGCGCTTGAGCTGGCGCGCGGCGTTGACCTGATGGTTCATGAAACGACGCTGGAGCAGGCCATGGCGGAAAAAGCCAATAGCCGCGGTCATTCGTCGAGCCAGCAGGCAGCGGCGCTGGCCCGCGATGCCGGCGTCAGTATGTTTATCGCTACCCATTTTAGTTCGCGCTATGACGCGGAAGGCTGTCTGCGCCTGCTGGCGGAGTGTCGGGACGTGTTTCCCCGGACGCTGCTGGCCGAAGACTTTATGGCGTACAGCCTGAGTTAGCCGGGCTGGAGGGGATAAAACAGCGGAACGAGGCAAAAAAAATGCCAGCCCGTCTCACAACGGGCTGGCAGGGTTACAGGGCCAGCGGTATCCACCCCGGCCCCGGCGATTACATCAGCGGTGTTGCCAGCTGCACAATGCTAATCAGCGGCTGCGGCCACACGCCAAGCACGAGGACCAGCAGCGCGGAGATCAGCACCACGATACCGCCCGCGCTGTACTGCCAGTTCGACGGCGCATCGCGATTCAGTTTATCCGGCGCGCTCAGGTACAGACTCACCGCCACGCGCAGGTAGTAGTACAGACCAATCGCCGAACCGATCACCACGGCGGCAACCAGCCACCACAGGTGTGCATGCACACCGACGGCCAGCACGTAGAATTTACCGATAAAGCCCAGCGTCATCGGGATACCCGCCAGCGACAGCATCATCACCGTCATGACCGCCGACAGAATCGGACGGTGCCAGAACAGGCCGCGATAGGAGTACAGCGAATCGGCATCCGGACCACGGTATGGGCTGGACATCAGGCTCACCACGCCGAACGCGCCGAGGCTGCTGAACAGATAGCCGGCCAGATAGACACCCACGGCTTCCATCGACATTTCACCGCTCTGCAGGGCAATCAGCGCCACCAGCAGATAGCCAAGATGCGAGATGGAGGAGTAGCCGAGCAGACGTTTGATATTGGTCTGGCTCAGCGCCATCAGGTTACCGAAGATGATGGAGGCAAAGGCAATCAGGCCAAGCACCACGCGTACCGCTTCGCTGTTGCCCACCGGCATGTACAGGAACAGACGCATCACCACGCCGAAGATAGCAATCTTGCTGGCGGTTGCCAGGAAGGTAGATACCGGCGCCGGCGCGCCCTGGTAAACGTCTGGCGTCCACAGGTGAAACGGCACCAGCGACAGCTTAAAGCCGAGGCCGACGATCATCAGGCCCAGACCCGCCAGCAGCAGCGGTTCGTGCAGAGCGTTGTCTGCCAGGCTTTTACCCAGCGCCAGGAAGGACAGGTTGCCCGAGTTGGCATACACCAGCGCCATACCGAACAGCAGGAATGAAGAGGCTGCGGCGGACAGAATGGTGTATTTGATACTCGCTTCCAGCGAACGCTTCTGGCGGAAGGCATAACCGATAAGGCCGAACAGCGGCAGCGAAATCAATTCAATACCGAGGAACAGCGCGGCCAGATGGTTGGCGCCCGCCAGCAGAATGCCACCCAGCGCGGCGATAAGCACCAGCAGGTAGAACTCTTCTTTGTTGTCCTTGTATCCCTCAAGCCACGGGTACGCGAAGGTACAGGTGGCCAGGCTTGCCAGCAGCACCAGCCCGGTATAGAGCATGGCGTAGCCGTCAACGCGAATCAGCGGCGTGACGTCCATCGCACCGTTCTGACCCACGAACCAGAGTGAGATCAGCGCAGCGTTCAGACCAAGAACCGACAGCGTGGCATTAAGGAAATGATTGCGTCGCCACGCAATGGAGAGCATCACAACCACCACCGTCAAGCCGACGATCAGCAGCGGTAGCAGTGCGATCAGTTGTTGTGGAGTTATTGTCATGGCGAATTACGGCCTTGTAGTAGAAACGGAATTAACAAACCACTGCTGAATGTTGCTCATCGCAGCATGTGAGGTGTCCAGAATCGGCTGCGGGAAGAAGCCCAGCAGCACCAGCAGAACCACCAACAGCAGAACAATCGACAGTTCACGCAGCGACATTCCCCGCATCTCCTGCGCCGCGATGTCGCTCTTCGCTTTACCGAAGTACGCGCGATGCAGCATTGAGAGCGAGTAGACGGAAGCGAAGACCAGTCCAAAGGTGGAGATCACGGTAATCACCGGCACCACTTTGTAGCTGCCGAACAGAATCATGAATTCGCCGACGAAGTTACCGGTACCCGGCATCCCCAGCGTTGCCACGGCGAAGAACATCGACAGCGCCGGCAGCCATTTAATTTTGCTCCACAGACCGCCCATCTGACGCATATCGCGGGTATGCAGGCGTTCATACAGCTGGCCGCAGAGAATGAACAGGCCGGCCGCGGACAGACCGTGGGCAATCATCTGAATGACCGCCCCCTGGTACGCCAGCTGGCTGCCGGTGTAGATAGCAATCAGCACGAAGCCCATGTGGGAAACGGAGGTGTAAGCAATCAGGCGTTTGATGTCGTACTGGCAGAAGGCCATCCACGCGCCGTAGAAGATACCGATAACGCCCAGCCACATGGCGATGGGAGCAAACTCGGCGGAGGCATTCGGGAACAGCGGCAGAGCAAAACGCAGCAGGCCGTAGGCCGCCGTTTTCAACAAAATACCGGCGAGGTCAACGGAACCGGCGGTCGGTGCCTGAGAGTGGGCATCCGGCAGCCAGCCGTGCAGCGGAACCACCGGCATTTTCACCGCGAAGGCGATGAAGAAGCCGAGCATCAGCATGTATTCGACGCCATGGGACATCGGGGTTTTCAGCAGATCTTCATAGTTGAAGGTCCAGACGCCGGTCGCGTTAAAGTGCACGAAGGCCAGCGCCAGGATGGCAATCAACATCACCAGGCCGCTCGCCTGGGTATAGATGAAGAACTTGGTTGCCGCCGTGATACGCGTTTTACCGTCGGAAGCCTTATGGCCCCACAGCGCGATCAGGAAGTACATCGGCACCAGCATCATTTCCCAGAAGAAGAAGAACAGGAACAGGTCGATGGCAAGGAACACGCCGATAACGCCGCCCAGGATCCACATCAGGTTCAGGTGGAAGAAGCCCTGGTATTTTTCGATTTCGCGCCACGAACAGAGCACGGCCAGCACGCCGAGCAGACCGGTCAGCACCACCATCAGCAGCGACAGACCGTCGATAGCCAGATGAATGCTAATACCGAAGCGAGGGATCCACGGCATCACGAATTCTGACTGCCACTGCGGAATACCCGCGGATTGCGTCAGCGAATAACCGCCCTGTAGCCACAGCTGCAGGGAGAGCACCAGCGTCAGTCCCATGGTAATCAGCGCAATCCAGCGCGGCATCTTCACGCCAAAGCGTTCAGTCTGCCAGCACAGAAACCCGCCGATAAAGGGGATTAGTATTAACCAGGGTAATAGCATAGCTAAGTATGTCCCTTATATTCTCACTCCCGAACAGGCTATCGCACTCGCCGATGACGCCTGGACTTCAGAAGCAGTTACCTAAAATTCATTCTTGGTTCACAAACCCGGCAGCGGACCGCCGCCGGGGATATTCACTCAACCCACAAACTCAGCGCAGTACCATCAGCAACGCCAGGACGACAACCGCCCCGACGCTCATTGACGCCACATACCAGCGTAGATAACCATTCTCGCTAAGCAGCAGGCCTTTACCTGCAAAGCGGGAGAGGATGGCCGGAATGTTCATCATGGCATTCAGCGGATCGCTCTTCAGCAGCCACGCGATGCCGAGGAATGGTTTCACGAACACTTTGTCGTACAACCAGTCGAAGCCCCATGCGTTGTACCACCAGGTACCCAGCAGACGGCCCGGCGCGCTGTTGGCGATGGAGGTCACCAGCGTACGTTTACCCAGCCACAGCCAGGCGGCAATCAGGATGCCGGCAATCGCGATGATCCCCGAGGCGATTTCCAGCGTCATCACGCGACCGTGCTCAAGTTCGGTGGTCTGCGGCAGTACGCCCTGCAGCGGCGGAACGATCAGTGCGCCAACGAAGGTCGACAGAATCAGCAGCACAATCAGCGGCAGATGGTGGGTAATCCCCTTCCCGGCGTGCGCGTGGATCTGTTCTTTACCGTGGAAGACGATGAAGATCATCCGGAAGGTATACAGCGAGGTCATAAACGCCCCGACCAGGCCGGCTACCATCAGGTTGATATGACCGTTAGCCATCGCGCCAGCGAGGATTTCGTCCTTACTGAAGAAGCCTGCGGTAATCAGCGGCAGTGCGGACAGCGCCGCGCCCCCCACCAGGAAGCAGACGTACACCAGCGGAATCGACTTACGCAGGCCGCCCATTTTGAAGATGTTCTGCTCGTGGTGGCAGGCCAGAATGACCGAGCCGGACGAGAGGAACAGCAGCGCTTTAAAGAACGCGTGGGTCATCAGGTGGAAAATCGCCGCATCCCATGCCTGTACGCCCAGCGCCAGGAACATGTAGCCAATCTGGCTCATAGTGGAGTAAGCGAGTACGCGTTTGATGTCGGTCTGAACCAGCGCGGCAAAGCCTGCCAGCACCAGCGTCACCGCCCCGACGATACCGACCAGATGGAGAATTTCCGGGGTCATCAGGAACAGGCCATGGGTACGGGCAATCAGGTAGACGCCCGCGGTCACCATGGTGGCGGCGTGGATCAACGCGGAGACCGGCGTCGGACCGGCCATCGCGTCCGCAAGCCAGGTCTGCAGCGGCAGCTGCGCCGATTTACCGACCGCACCGCCCAACAGCATCAAGGTGGCCCACCACAGCATATTGTTGCCGGCTTCAAAGTGCGCAGGCGCCAGTTCGACCATTTCGCGGAAGTTCAGGGTGCCCAGCTCGTTGTAGAGAATGAACAGCGCAAACGCGAGGAACACGTCACCGACACGGGTCACCACGAAGGCTTTCATTGCGGCGGCGCCATTCTTCGGATCGGTATAGTAGAAACCGATCAGCAGATAGGAGCACAGGCCCACGCCTTCCCAACCGAGATACATCAGCAGCAGGTTATCGGCCAGCACCAGCACCACCATGCTCGCGATAAACAGGTTGGTGTAGGCGAAGAAGCGGGAGTAGCCCTCTTCACCGCGCATATACCAGGAGGCGAACATGTGGATCAGGAAGCCAACGCCGGTGACCACGGAGAGCATGGTCAGCGAAAGACCATCCAGCACCAGGTTAAAACCGATGTTGAAATCACCCACCGACATCCAGGTCCACAGCGGTACGCTGACCGCCTGTTTGCCGTTCGCAAAGAAGTCGACGCCGACAAACGCGGTCACCAGCGCCGCCAGGCCGACTGACCCCATTCCCACGGTGGCGGAGAGGTTTTCCGACCAGCGGCCACGGGAGAATGACAGCAGAACAAAGCCAATCAATGGCAGAAGAATGGTTAAGGCAAGCATGTTCATCCACGCAACTCACTTACTGAATCGATGTTCAGGTTCTGGCGGCGACGATGGAGCTGCAGCAACAGCGCCAGGCCGATACTCGCTTCCGCAGCCGCGAGGCTGATGGCGAGGATATACATTATCTGACCGTCGGTCTGACCCCAGTAGCTGCCTGCCACCACGAAAGCCAGCGCCGCGGCGTTGATCATGATTTCCAGGCTAATCAGCATAAACAGCAGATTGCGGCGGATAACCAGACCCGTCAGGCCGAGCACAAACAGGATCGCGGCGAGGATCAGCCCATGTGTTAAGGGAATCATGCGTGTTCCTCCGTTTTTCTTTTGTCGCTATCGCCCTGACGGTTGCTCAGCACTTCACCGGCGCGCTCTTCGCGGCCAATGTGGAAGGCAACAACCAGACCGGCCAGCAGCAGCATGGAGGCCAGCTCCACCGCCAGTACGTACGGCCCAAACAGCGTAATACCGACTTCTTTCGCGCTTATCGCCGCGCCATCAATCCCCTGATCGTTAAGACCGAGGATGGCATACACGATAACCACCAGCAGCACCGCGGACAGGATAGCCGGGCCAATCCAGATCCCCGGCTGCAGCCATTTGCGTTCCTGTTCGATTTCGCTACCGCCCAGGTTGAGCATCATCACCACGAAGACGAACAGTACCATGATGGCCCCGGCGTAAACGATGATTTCCAGCGCCCCGGCGAAGTACGCGCCCAGAGAAAAGAACACGCCGGCAATCGCCAACAGCGAAATAATCAGGTACAGCAGCGCATGCACCGGATTGGTGTGGGTGATCACCCGCAGGGTTGCGAGGATGGCGATGAGGCCACAGATATAAAAAGCGAATTCCATTGCCCTCTCCTTACGGTAACAGGCTCTTGACGTCGATAGGCTTAGCTTCGTTCTCTGCTTCGCCTTTATCTTTGCCGTCGATTGCCATACCCGCCATCCGGTAGAAGTTATATTCCGGGTATTTGCCCGGACCGGAAATCAGCAGATCCTCTTTTTCGTACACCAGATCCTGACGCTTGTATTCACCCAGTTCGAAGTCCGGGGTCAACTGAATCGCCGTGGTCGGGCACGCTTCTTCACACAGACCGCAGAAAATGCAGCGTGAGAAGTTGATACGGAAAAACTCCGGGTACCAGCGGCCATCTTTGGTCTCTGCTTTTTGCAAAGAGATACAGCCTACCGGACACGCTACCGCACACAGGTTACAGGCCACGCAGCGCTCTTCACCGTCCGGGTCGCGCGTCAGCACGATACGGCCACGGTAGCGCGGCGGCAGATATACCGGTTCTTCCGGGTACATCTGGGTCTCACGTTTGGCGAAGGCATGCATCCCGATCATCCAGATACTGCGGACCTGGGTGCCAAACCCCACCAATAATTCTTTTAAGGTCATGGTCAATTCACCCCTTATTGCGCCTGCCAGAGAATGACAGCCGCCGTTACCAACAAGTTGATCAGCGTTAACGGCAGGCATACCTTCCAGCCAAAGGACATTACCTGGTCATAGCGCGGACGCGGTAATGATGCGCGGATCAAAATGAACATCATCATGAAGAACGCGGTTTTCAGCGCGAACCAGATGAACGGAGGTAACCATGGGCCATTCCAGCCGCCGAAGAACAGCGTCACGATCAGCGCTGATACGGTGACAATCCCGATGTACTCACCGACGAAGAACAGACCGAACTTCATGCCGGAATATTCGATGTGGTAACCATCGGCCAGTTCCTGCTCGGCTTCCGGCTGGTCAAACGGGTGACGGTGACAGACCGCTACGCCGGCGATAGCAAAGGTGACAAAGCCGAAGAACTGCGGAATCACGTTCCACAGATGCGCCTGGTTGTTGACGATATCGCTCATGTTGAACGACCCCGCCTGCGCCACCACGCCCATCAGCGACAGACCGAGGAACACTTCGTAGCTCAGGGTCTGCGCGGATGCACGCATCGCCCCCAGCAGCGAGTATTTGTTGTTACTCGACCAGCCGGCGAACAGCACGGCGTAAACCGCCAGACCGGCCATCATCAGGAAGAACAGGATGCCGATGTTCAGGTCGGCGACCACCCACGTCGGGCTGACCGGCACGATAGCAAAGGCCAGCAGCAGCGACGTAAAGGCGATAACCGGCGCCAGAGTAAAGATTACGCGGTCCGTAAAGCGCGGAACCCAGTCCTCTTTAAAGAACATCTTGATCATGTCGGCGACGAGCTGCAGCGAGCCGCCCCAGCCGACACGGTTAGGTCCGTAGCGGTTCTGGAACAGACCCAGCAGACGACGTTCGCCAAAGCTCATGAACGCGCCGCAGGTTACCACCACCAGCAGAATCACCACTGCCTTGAGGATGCTTAACAGAATGTCGATGAGATCCGGTGTTAACCAACTCATGCTTTCGCCTCCTGCAGAGTGTCAATACGTGCTCCGGTCAGTACCGGCGCAATACCCGGCATGCCCATCGGTAAACCCACCTGCCCTGCCGTCAGTCCCGCAGAAATCACCAGCGGGAGACTAAGCGTCTGGCCTTCAACGCGGAACGAAATCATCGCGCCCTCATTGACGCCAAGCTTCGCGGCATCGGCCGGGTTCAGCTTGATGTACGGCTGCGGCATGCGGCTCTGGAAGACCGGAGAACGCTGCGACAGTTCATCACTGCCGAACAGATGGTAGTACGGCGCGATACGCCATTGACCTTCTTCAGCCTGGAAGCCTGCCGGCACCGCGGTAAAGTACTCCAGACCGCTGGCGGAAGCTTCGATCAGACGCACGCCCGGATCGCCATGGCGCAGTTTACCGCCCACTTCATCCTGGAATTTGTTCCACGCCTGCGGGGAGTTCCAGCCCGGCGCCCAGGCAAACGGAATTTGCGAACGCGGTGCAGACGGCTGGTTGTTCCCTTCCATCGAGAAGGCAAACATGGTGTCTTTATCCTGCGGCTGACGCGGTTCATGCACGCTGATATTGGCGCGCATCGCCGTACGACCGCTATAACGATGCGGTTCACGAGCCAGTTTCTGCCCGCGAATGCGGAAGGTCGCGTCCGGCGCGGCATCTTTAATCCCCGCCAGCTGCGGCAGCTTAGCAATGGCGGCATCAATCACATGATCCAGCTGCGTCCAGTCAACCTGACGGTTGTCGACGGTGCTGTGTAGTGAGTGCAGCCAGCGCCAGCTTTCCAGCATCACGGTATTCGCATCGTAGTAGGACGGGTCGTAGACCTGGAAGAAACGCTGTGCGCGCCCTTCGTTATTGACCACGGTTCCGTCGCTTTCGGCGAAGCTCGCCGCAGAAAGCACCAGGTGCGCTTTGTCCATAATTGCGGTGCGTTGATGGTCAACGACCATCACCAGCGGCGCTTTGGCCAGCGCGGCGTCAACGCGCGCGGCAGAAGCGTGACGATGCAGATCGTTTTCCAGCACCACTACCGCATCGGCAGCGCCGGTTTCCAGCTCGCTCAGCGCCTCTTCCAGAGAACCGCCGCCAATCATGCCAAGGCCAACGCTGTTCACTGCCCGGGCCACCATGGTGACGCCGACGTCAATACCGCGGCCTTTCAGCGCTTTGGCTACGTTGGCCGCCGCCTGAATGATTTCAATGCTGCCGGCGTTAGTCCCGGAGACAATCAGCGGTTTCTTCGCTCCGGCCAGCGCCTGAACGATCACGTCAATTTTGCCTTTCAGATCGCTGCTCAGACCGTCCACCGCCGGTGCGGTTTCATCCAGCGCATGGGCAATCGCAAAGCCCAGACGCGCTTGATCTTCAACCGGTGCGCGGTAGGTCCACGCGGCGACATCGTCAAGACGGGTGTCGTCAATATTGGTAACGAACAGCGGATGCTTCGCGCGTTGACCGATGTTGAGGATTGCGGCTATCTGCCAGTCGGCGACTTTCTGCGCCGCCGCCATTTCACGCGCTTTCCCTTTCACCGCCTGGCGCACGGCCAGGGCAACGCGGGCGCCGGTCTGGGTAATATCTTCCCCGAGTACCAGAACCGCATCGTAGGATTCAATGTCACGCAGCGTCGGGGTATGAATACCGCCGTCACGCAGCACGGTCAGCATCATCTGCAGACGTTCCTGCTCAGCCTTCGCAATGCCGGTATAGAAGTTCTCTGCCCCGACCAGCTCGCGCAACGCAAAGTTGCTTTCAATGCTGGCGCGCGGCGAGCCGATACCAATCACCTTTTTCGACTGACGCAGAATATCCGCCGCACCCTGCATTGCCTGCTCGGCGTTAAGGGTAATCAGATCGTCGCCACGGCGCTGAACCGGCTGACGCGGACGGTCTTTCAGGTTCACATAGCCATAGCCAAAACGGCCGCGGTCGCAGAGGAAGTAGCGGTTAACGGTACCGTTGTAACGGTTTTCGATACGGCGCAGTTCGCCATAGCGCTCGCCCGGGCTGATGTTGCAGCCGATGGAACACTGCTGGCAGATGCTCGGCGCAAACTGCATATCCCATTTACGGTTATAGCGCTCGGAGTGCGTCTTATCGGTGAATACGCCGGTCGGGCAGACCTCAACCAGGTTGCCGGAAAATTCGCTTTCCAGCACGCCATCTTCCGGACGACCGAAGTAGACGTTGTCATGCGCACCGTAAACGCCCAGGTCGGTACCGTCAGCGTAATCTTTGTAGTAACGCACGCAGCGATAGCAGGCGATGCAGCGGTTCATTTCATGAGAGATGAACGGCCCCAGGTCCTGGTTGCGGTGGGTACGCTTGGTGAAACGGTAGCGGCGGAAGCTGTGACCGGTCATGACGGTCATATCCTGCAGGTGGCAGTTGCCCCCTTCTTCACAGACCGGGCAGTCGTGCGGGTGGTTGGTCATCAGCCACTCAACCACGCTCTCGCGGAACTGCTTCGCTTCACCGTCGTCGATAGAGATAAAGGTGCCGTCGGATGCCGGTGTCATACAGGACATCACCAGGCGACCACGCGTGTCTTCCGCGTTTTGATATTGCTTCACCGCACACTGGCGGCAAGCACCGACGCTGCCAAGCGCCGGGTGCCAGCAAAAGTATGGAATATCAAGACCAAGAGAGAGACAAGCCTCTAACAGGTTGTCCGCTCCGTTGACCTCGTATTCTTTGCCGTCTACATGAATCGTAGCCATTAGCATGCTTCCAAATTAAAAAATCGTTACCACTTCCTCTTCCCGGTTGCCGCCTTCGCGTCGCCTGGAAGAGCCTGTGGAGACATTACCAGCGCGTCTTAAGCAGGTTCGGCTGAATCCCGTTGATAGCATGGGTATTACTGAACTGCTGCTTAATGCCTGCTTCGAATTCGTCGCGGAAATATTTAATGGCGCTCTGCAGCGGTTCTACCGCACCTGGCGCATGCGCACAGAAGGTTTTGCCCGGGCCAAGGAACCGACACAGTTGCTCAAGTGTCTCGATATCTCCCGGCTGACCTTCACCGCGTTCCAGAGCGCGCAGAATTTTCACGCTCCACGGCAGACCGTCACGGCACGGCGTACACCAGCCGCAGGATTCGCGGGCAAAGAACTCTTCCAGATTACGCACCAGCGACACCATGCCAATCTCATGGTCAACGGCCATCGCCAGCGCGGTACCCAGACGGCTCCCCGCTTTGCCAATACTTTCGAATTCCATCGGCAGATCAAGATGCGCGTCGGTCAGGAAGTCAGTCCCCGCGCCGCCCGGCTGCCAGGCCTTGAACTTCAGGCCGTCGCGCATGCCGCCGGCATAATCCTCGAGGATTTCGCGCGCGGTGGTACCAAACGGCAGTTCCCAGACGCCCGGGTTTTTCACCCGGCCAGAGAAGCCCATCAGCTTGGTACCAGCATCTTTGCTGGTTGAAATGTTCTGATACCACTCGACGCCGTTGGCCAGAATCGCCGGGACGTTACACAGGGTTTCAACGTTGTTCACGCAGGTCGGTTTACCCCACACGCCGGAGCTCGCCGGGAACGGCGGCTTGGAACGCGGGTTGGCGCGACGGCCTTCAAGGGAGTTAATCAGCGCGGTTTCTTCACCGCAGATGTAACGCCCTGCTCCGGTGTGCACGAACAGTTCGAAATCGAAACCGGTGCCGAGAATGTTTTTGCCCAGCAGACCGGCTTCGGTCGCCTCGGCAATGGCGCGGCGTAAATGCACCGCCGCTTCAATATATTCGCCGCGCAGGAAGATGTAGCCGCGGTACGCTTTCAGCGCAAACGCGGAGATCAGCATGCCTTCCACCAGCAGGTGCGGCAGCTGCTCCATCAAAAGACGGTCTTTATAGGTGCCCGGCTCCATCTCATCGGCGTTACACAGCAGGTAACGGATGTTCATGGATTCGTCTTTCGGCATCAGGCTCCACTTCAGACCGGTGGAAAAGCCCGCGCCGCCGCGCCCTTTCAGACCGGCGTCTTTCACCTGATTGACGATCTCATCCGGCGCCAGGCCCAGCAGCGCCTTACGCGCGCCGGCATAGCCGTTTTTGCTCTGATACTCTTCCAGCCATACCGGCTGTTTATCATCGCGCAGTCGCCAGGTCAGCGGATGCGTTTCGGGAGTGCGGATCACTGTCTTCATTTATACTGCTCCAACAGGTCAGGAATCGCCTCCGGCGTCAGATAACTATGAGTATCCTCATCAATCATCATCGTCGGTCCCTTGTCGCAGTTGCCCAGACAGCAGGTCGGCAGCAGAGTAAAGCGGCCATCAAAGGTGGTTTGACCCGGTTTGATGTCGAGCTTTTTCTCGATCGCCGACTGAATGCCCTGGAAGCCGGTAATGTGGCAAACCACGCTATCGCAATAGCGGATCACGTGACGGCCAACCGGCTGGCGGAAGATCTGGCTGTAGAAAGTGGCTACCCCTTCCACGTCGCTTGCCGGGATCCCCAGTACGTCGGCGATCGCATAGATCGCGCCATCCGGCACCCAGCCGCGCTGTTTCTGAACGATCTTCAGCGCTTCGATGGACGCCGCACGCGGGTCTTCGTAGTGGTGCTTCTCGTGCTCAATGGCCTCACGCTCTGCCGCACTCAGCTCAAAAGCCTCGGTTTGTGGTTGTTGATTCTCGTGCATAATTAGCGGTCCACGTCTGACATAACAAAATCGATACTACCCAGATAAACGATCAGGTCGGATACCAGGCTGCCGCGAATCGCCGACGGGATCTGCTGCAGGTGCGCATAGCTCGGCGTGCGGATACGGGTACGATAGCTCATGGTGCTGCCGTCGCTGGTCAGGTAGTAACTGTTAATACCCTTCGTCGCTTCTATCATCTGGAAGGATTCGTTGGCCGGCATGACCGGGCCCCAGGAAACCTGCAGGAAGTGCGTAATCAGGGTTTCGATATGCTGCAGCGTGCGCTCTTTCGGCGGCGGCGTCGTCAGCGGGTGATCCGCCTTGAACGGGCCTTCCGGCATATTATCGAGACACTGCTGGAGAATGCGCAGGCTCTGGCGCAGCTCTTCGACTTTCAGCATCACGCGGGTATAGCAGTCGGATACACCGCCGCCAACCGGCACTTCGAAGTCAAAGTTCTCATAGCCAGAGTATGGACGCGCTTTACGCACGTCGAAGTCGATCCCGGTGGCGCGCAGACCGGCGCCGGTGGTGCCCCACGCCAGCGCTTCTTTCGCGCCATAAGCGGCGACGCCTTTTGAACGGCCGATCAGAATGCTGTTGCGCAGCGCGGCTTTCTCGTAAGAATCCAGACGCTTGGGCATCCACTCAAGGAATTCACGCAGCAGACGATCCCAGCCGCGCGGCAGATCGTGCGCCACGCCGCCGATGCGGAACCACGCCGGGTGCATACGGAAACCGGTAATCGCTTCCACCAGATCGTAGATCTTCTGACGGTCGGTAAAGGCAAAGAACACCGGCGTCATTGCGCCGACGTCCTGAATAAAGGTCGAGATATACAGCAGGTGACTGTTAATGCGGAACAGCTCAGAGAGCATAACGCGAATCACATTGACGCGATCCGGTACGGTGATCCCCGCCAGCTTTTCGACCGCCAGAACGTACGGCATCTCATTGACGCAGCCGCCGAGGTATTCGATACGGTCGGTATACGGAATATAGCTGTGCCAGGACTGACGTTCGCCCATCTTCTCAGCGCCACGGTGGTGGTAGCCGATATCCGGTACGCAGTCGACGATCTCTTCGCCATCAAGCTGCAGAACGATACGGAAAGCGCCGTGGGCAGACGGGTGGTTCGGGCCGAGGTTGAGGAACATAAAGTCCTCGTTTTCGGTTCCGCGCTTCATGCCCCACGCTTCCGGTTTGAAAGTCAGCGCTTCCATCTCCAGATCCTGCTTGGCTTTCGTCAGCTCAAACGGATCGAATTCGGTGGCGCGCGCCGGGTAGTCTTTACGCAGCGGATGGCCTTCCCAGGTCGGCGGCATCATGATGCGCGTCAGGTGCGGGTGGCCTTCGATATCAATCCCGAACATTTCCCACGTTTCACGCTCATACCAGTTGGCATTCGGGAACAGTTTGGTCAGTGTCGGCACGCGCAGATCGTTTTCAGACAATGCTACCTTGAGCATGACGTCACGATTGCGTTCAATAGAAATCAGGTGATAGAAAACGGAAAAATCCGCGGCGGGCAGCCCGTCACGGTGGGTACGCAGACGTTCGTCCATGCCATGCAGATCGAACAGCATGACGTAAGGTTTTGGCAATTTCTTCAGGAAATCAACCACCTCCAGCAGCTGCTCGCGCTTGACCCAGACCACCGGAACGCCGGTGCGGGTAGGCTGAACGGTAAAGGCATCCGGCCCAAAACGATTGCGCAGTTCGCCGATCACCGGGTCATCGAGGTGATCGCGGGTTTGCCAGGCTGGTGCGGCGTCATGCGCATGTAAATCGGTCATATTGTTCACCATTGCAAAAGGTCCGTGGTGACTGCCGGGCGAGGCTTCGCGCTGTTGTAGATTGATTTGCGAAGTGTTATTCCGCCGCCCGCAGGCGCAAGTTAAATCTCGTCCGGTGTCCGCAGATTGGTCACTGCAATGCGTTCACCACGTTTACGCTCGCGTTCCGACTGCATGTTGGCGCGGTACACGCCCTGATCGCCAACCACCCATGAGAGCGGGCGACGTTCTTTGCCAATGGACTCCTGCAGCAGCATCAGCGCCTGCATATAAGCTTCCGGACGCGGCGGACAGCCCGGGATGTAAACATCAACCGGAATAAACTTGTCCACGCCCTGGACGACAGAATAAATATCGTACATCCCGCCGGAGTTGGCGCAGGCGCCCATGGAGATAACCCACTTAGGCTCCAGCATCTGGTCATACAAACGCTGAATGACCGGCGCCATTTTGGTGAAGCAGGTGCCGGCGACCACCATCAGGTCCGCCTGACGAGGAGAAGCACGCAGTACCTCGGCGCCAAAACGCGCAACGTCATGCACCGCAGTGAATGACGTCACCATTTCAACGTAGCAGCATGACAGGCCGAAGTTGTAGGGCCAGATTGAGTTCTTGCGGCCCCAGTTCACCATGTCATGCAGCGCATGTTCGAGTTTCCCCATATACACGCTTTTATTGACTTCTTGCTCCAGGGGGTCGGTTACGATCTCCTGTTTCTGCAGGGGGTAACGGTCGTTCTCACCGTTAGGATCTATGCGGGTGAGCGTATAATCCATCTTATTGCCTCGCTTTTACTGCATATGACGGTTAGTGGGACTGTCTGTTTCTGAATTAACCAGCGTGCGACGGGAACGCGCAGGCGTCCAGTCCAGTGCGCCGATACGAACGAGGTAAACCAGACCTGCCAGTAGCACTAAAATGAAAATTGCGGCTTCCACAAAGCCGACCCAGCCGCTTTCGCGGATAGAAGTCGACCATGCGTAGAGATACAGAGCTTCCACGTCGAAGATAACGAAGAACATGGCAACCAGATAAAACTTCGCAGAAAGACGTAAGCGAGCCGAACCAACGGAGTCGATCCCCGATTCAAACGGCGTGTTCTTGCTACGCGCGCGCGCGCGACCGCCGAGGTACCAGCCCCCGACAAGCATCAGGCAGCACAGGCCGATGGCAATGATGAGAAATATAGCGAATGCCCAATGATGAGCGATGACTTCAGTGGATGTTGACATACGCATTGCTTAACCAAAAAAGTGTAGCGCTAAACCCTCTGCTCTTGCTGGCAGATGAACGCCACAGCGTTTCACGGGGAGGAATAAAAAAATAACCTTGCAAAAAAGCGTCCCTACTTAGCGTAGAAGGCTGTATGCGGTGGCTTTTTACCCCTTTCTTTAACCTTTTGTCAACTTCAACAAAAGTTTTAACAACATTAATTTACATTAGATTTTTTTCATTAACATTAAATGCCCTTTTATGCGGAATAACCTTGCATACAAACCGGATTTAGTGTTGTTGAATCGTGTCCGTTTCTGGTGTAAATCAAAATTACCCGTCTATTTTGACAGGATTTAGCCTCGATTCCTCCCCCTAAGGAGGGGTATTTTTTTGATCTGTGACACGGTTTTGTTAATTAAACCTATAAAACAGCAACAATCCAGCCGGTTTTTTAACATTAGCATGAAGTATTGAAAGTGCAGGGAAAAGTCGGGGAGTGAGCGCCGCATTGAATGTAACCAACTGATAAACATACAAATAAAACAATAAAATATTAAAAACCCCTGTAAAATAAGAAAAAAAAGAACCGCAAGGCATAATTCAGACCTTTGCGGCTCATTTTTACACTTACAATTTGTTACCAGCTTTTTGTGATCTGTGTAACTAATTCCACTCAGGAAATGAGGGAATTATCTCCCCCTTCCGGGGTAAGCGCAGGCTCAGATGACCAGGGGGTATAATCCTGGGTCAGCGACTGGAAAATAGCCTGCGCCGACTCGCTTATCCTGTGCGCATTACAGCTCAGCACATATTGCGTATCCGGCAGAACAGGAAGCCCCTCATTCTTGCCGACAACCCGTAGCTCGGGACTCATCATTTCTACCGGACGGGCGGTCACACCCAGCCCTGCTTTTACCGCCGCTTTGACGCCCGCAAGCGTCGAGGCGGAATGGGCCAGATGCCACGGCGCACTGGCGGCATTCAGCGCGGCAATGATGTCCTCACGGAACGGGCCTGGCTCTTCCAGCAGGATCAGCGGGATCGACTCCTCACGCGGCAACACATAATCAGCAGCGCAGTACCATAGCGTTGGCGAAGTGCGTAGGATCAGCGTATCGAAATCCGCGGCCTGGTGAGTCGTCAGCGCGAGATCAATCGCCCCGCTCGCCAGCCTGTCCACCGCTTCAGCATGATTAAGAACCTTAATTTCCAGCGTCAGTTTCGGGTAGAAACTGCCGATCCGGTTCAACAAAAACGGCAAAATAGTCTCGGCCGTTTCATCAGATGCGCCAATGGTTAAGATCCCTTGCAGGCCGCTGAACATCAGCGACATACAGGCTTCATCATTAAAACGCAGGATTTTGCGTGCGTAGCCCAGCAGTTGAATACCCTGCTCAGTCAGCAATTTATTGCGCCCATGGCGGGCAAAGAGCTCTTTTCCGACCAGCTGTTCCAGACGTTGCATCTGTTGACTTACCGCAGACTGAGTTCGGCATACCGCTGCTGCGGCAGCGGCAAACGTATTCAGATCGGCGACGGCAACGAATGTTCTCAGCAGATCGAGGTCGAGATTCAGTATCGGACGATTTGCATTTATCATATTTCTTCACTTACAGGTGGCGAATGCGGACCTGCCTTATTGACGCTGTGCTCCAGGTTTCCGGCTAATCCTTGAGCCTTGTGCCATTCACAAACGGAATGTGCAGCTGGATGAACGTTATTGCATGTGAAAGTACTCGCCCGCGACAAGTGCGCGAAACGTCTGAGTCATATATTGTTCGTAGTTCTACGCTTTCTATTACACCGTTTTGATTTCTGTGACGGCCTTCAAAAAAAGGCGTCTACGGCAAGTGATGTTGCCATCAGCATCCCGGCACATCCATTGTAAAAAGCGAAAAAATCAAACAAAAAAAAGCCTGCAATAACAATATATTAATAACTTAACCTGCCAAAAAACAGGTTCTTAATCGATATTAACGCCGGTATCCTAACCGAAAACGGAATTCTTTATAAGGTCTAATCATTATTATTAAAGCCAATTTTAAATTTTTTTTCATGACTTTAATTTAATTAACAAAAAGAAAATTCCAGATTGCGAAAAAATAAAAGCTTTTTAATTAATTAAATATTCTTATTAAGCATATTTAACATTACCGTTACAGCCACCACGTTCTACCCGTTATACGCCTTTTCATACCCACCTGCGTGCCATGCGCAAAAAATAACCTCCGGCACTACGCTCAGGACATCGAACCATATAAATGTTCACAAAACAGCGAATACAACACAATTATTGACCATTAAAATACCACTTATAGGCATATTCTATAAAAGACACAGGTAATCAACAGACAAATCAATTAAACCAAAAAAAACACATAAGCAAAATCTTCTCCTGCTAACCCTTCAAAACCTCGGGGATGAAGAGTACATTGTTCCGTGCTGACTTCCACGGCAGGGAGTGGCGATAACAGCTAAAAGGTCAAAGATTCATGTCCCCTATCGAAAAATCCAGCAAGTTAGATAACGTCTGTTACGACATCCGTGGCCCGGTTCTGAAAGAGGCAAAACGCCTTGAAGAAGAAGGCAATAAAGTCCTGAAACTGAACATCGGCAACCCGGCGCCGTTTGGCTTTGACGCCCCTGACGAGATCCTTGTTGATGTTATTCGCAATCTGCCTACCGCCCAGGGTTATTGTGACTCTAAAGGCCTTTACTCGGCGCGTAAGGCTATCATGCAACACTATCAGGCGCGCGGTATGCGCGATGTGACGGTCGAAGATATTTATATCGGTAACGGCGTCTCAGAACTGATTGTTCAGGCCATGCAGGCGCTGCTGAACAGCGGCGATGAAATGCTGGTTCCGGCACCGGATTATCCGCTGTGGACAGCCGCCGTCTCGCTCTCCAGCGGCAAAGCGGTGCACTATCTGTGCGATGAATCTGCCGACTGGTTCCCGGACCTCGACGACATCCGCGCTAAAATCACCCCGCGCACCCGCGGCATCGTGATTATTAACCCGAACAACCCAACCGGGGCGGTGTACTCGAAAGAGCTGCTGATGGAGATCGTTGAGATTGCCCGCCAGCACAACCTGATCATCTTCGCCGATGAGATCTACGACAAGATCCTCTACGACGAAGCCCAACACCATTCGATCGCCGCACTGGCTCCCGACCTGCTGACGGTGACCTTTAACGGCCTGTCCAAAACCTACCGCGTTGCCGGTTTTCGCCAGGGCTGGATGGTACTGAACGGACCGAAGAAACACGCAAAAGGTTATATCGAAGGTCTGGAGATGCTGGCCTCTATGCGACTGTGCGCTAACGTACCGGCGCAGCACGCGATTCAAACCGCATTAGGCGGCTATCAAAGCATCAGCGAGTTTATCGTTCCCGGCGGCAGACTGTACGAACAGCGCAACCGCGCCTGGGAGTTGATCAACGAGATCCCCGGCGTTTCCTGCGTGAAGCCGAAAGGCGCGCTGTACATGTTCCCGAAGATCGACGCGAAGCGCTTTAATATTCACGATGACCAGAAAATGGTGCTCGACTTCCTGCTGCAGGAGAAAGTCCTGCTGGTTCAGGGAAGCGCCTTTAACTGGCCGTGGCCGGATCATGTGCGTATTGTCACCCTCCCGCGTGAGGACGATCTGGAAATGGCGATTTCTCGCTTTGGTCGCTTCCTCTCCGGCTATCACCAGCTCGGATAAACATTGCCCGGCCGCCGGTATTTGCATCCGGCGGCAATCCCTGCGCACAATAGGACCCGATGTTGTCACTGATTAAGGGTTGCTATGAGTCAGAGTCATTTCTTTGCCCACCTCTCTCGCCTGAAGTTAATTAACCGCTGGCCGCTGATGCGTAATGTACGCACCGAAAACGTCTCCGAACACAGTCTGCAGGTGGCGATGGTTGCCCACGCGCTGGCGGCGATCAAAAACCGGATGTTTGGTGGCAAGGTTAACGCCGAACGAATCGCCCTGTTGGCGATGTACCACGATGCATCGGAAGTGTTAACCGGCGATCTGCCGACTCCAGTCAAATATTTCAACTCGCAGATTGCGCAAGAATATAAAGCCATCGAGAAGATTGCCCAGCAGAAGCTTATCGACATGGTTCCTGACGAACTACGCGATATCTTTGAACCGCTGATCGACGAGCATCGCTATAGCGAAGATGAGCAATCGATCGTCAAGCAGGCCGACGCGCTCTGCGCCTACCTGAAATGCCTGGAAGAGCTGTCTGCCGGCAACAACGAGTTTCTGCTGGCCAAGGGCCGGCTTGAGAAAACGCTGGAATCCCGGCGCAGCGAGGAGATGGACTACTTTATGCAGGTCTTCGTCCCGAGCTTCCAGCTGTCGCTGGATGAAATCAGCCAGGATTCCCCGCTGTAAATGTACTGTGCCCCGGCCTGCGCTATGCGTATCAGACCGGGGCTGCGCCGTGGCGGTTAAAACGGAAACAGTATCGGCACGAGCAGCACGCAAACCACCATCACCAACACGGTGAACGGCACGCCAATCTTCACAAAATCGCTGAAGGTATATTTTCCCGGTCCCAGCACCAGCGTATTTACCGGTGAAGAGACCGGCGTCATAAAGGCCGCCGAAGCCGCCATCGCCACCACCATGGCAAAAGGATAAGGCGAGACGTCCATTGATTTCGCCGCCGCCAGGGCTATCGGCGCCATCAGTACCGCCGTGGCGGTGTTGGAAATAAACAGACCGATAGTGGCGCACATCACGAACAAACAGCCCAGCATCACGTAAGGGCCTTTGCTGCCGGCGACATCCATCAACCCTTCCACCACCAAATCGACGCCGCCGGTTTTTTGCAACGCCAGTGCAAAGGGCATCATCCCGACGATTAATATAATGCTTGGCCAGTGAATCGCTTTATAAGCGCTCTCAGCATTAATACAGCGGAACTTACCCATCAGCAGGCAGGCGATAATCGCCGCTATCGGGTTGGGGATCTCGTCGGTGAGCATCAGGGCGACCATCAGTACCAGGCAAAAGATGGCGTGCGGCGCCTGGCTGTGCGCGGGAGAAGCGTCATTTACTTCAACCGGCATGTTGAGGACCACAAAATCGCGACCGCGTTTCGCCAGCTGGCCGATGTGCCGCCAGTCCCCCACCACCAGCATAATATCGCCCAGTTGAAGCGACTCATCGACCACTGACCCATCAAGGGCTTTACCATCGCGCTTCAGGCCAACGATATTGAGGCCAAAGCGGGTACGAAAACCGATTTCGCGCACCGTTTTGCCGATCAGCTCTGAGTCGGGAATCAAAGATACCTCCGCCATGCCGACATCCAGCGCCTGGTCAGCGAAATATTCGCCGCGCAGCACCATTGGTTCGAGCATTTGCTCGCCGCAGAACTGGCGTAAATCAACGTCTGACGCCGACATGTCGATCAGCAGCACGTCGCGGGCGCGAAACTCGGACACACCGTTCACGTTGACGATAACCCGGCGAAAACGGCGCCAGCGCTCTACGCCGATCACGTTGGCGCAGTAACGTTCACGCAGCTTGAGGTCATCAAGCCGCTGGCCGATCATGGGAGAACCCGGACGAATGGCCAGACGGCGGGCCCGGCCGGTCAAGTGGTACTCTTTGATTAAATCGCGAAAGGTGCTCCTTTTGCGCCCGTCCCGCGCATGGTCGCTCTCCCCGCCTCTGAGCATAAAGCGCACCGCCAGCATATAGACGACGCCCAGCAGCAGCACCACCAGGCCAATCGGCGTGACGCTAAAGAAGCTGAATCCATGTAGCCCTTCACGTAACAGTTCACTGTTCACCACCAGGTTCGGCGGCGTAGCGACCAGCGTCATCATCCCACTGATGAGCCCGGCAAAGCTAAGCGGCATCATCAGGCGCGATGGCGACGTATTCATCCGCATGGAGACGCTGAGCACAACCGGAATAAAGATAGCGACCACGCCGGTCGAGCTCATAAAGGCGCCCAGTCCGGCGACGGTCAGCATCAGAAAGACCAGCATTTTTGTTTCGCTGTTGCCGGCCACGCTCACCAGCCAACTGCCGACATTGGTAGCCACCCCGGTACGGACCAGACCATCGCCGATAATAAACAGCGCCGCAATCAGGATCACGTTCGGATCGCTAAAACCCGAGAACGCTTCGCTGAGCGTCAGCGTATCGCTGAGGACAAAGGCGACTATCACCAGCAGCGCAATCGCGTCCATGCGCACTTTCCCGCTGGCAAAGAGCACGACCGCGACGGCAAGAAGAGACAACACCCAAATCAGTTCACCGTTCACAACTTATCCTTGTCTGAAGATGGAGCCGGAATTTTTGCATAAAAAAGCCCCGGCCATGCGGGGCTACATCATGAGATCACGCTTTAAGAGCGACATTCACCCTACCGTCCGCCAGCTTCTCAACCGCCAGACTTTCAAGGCTGGTCAGCACAAAATCAGCTTCATTGAGACGGGGCGCATCCGCCGGCATATTCACGGCGATGGTATGACACCCGGCGGCCAGACCGGAAAGTAGCCCGGCAGGCGCATCCTCCACCACGACGCACTCCTGCGGCGCCAGTCCCAGCAGTTCCGCTCCGAGCAGGTAGGCATCCGGCGCCGGTTTACCATGCTTCACGCGCTCCGCGGTGACGAAGACTTTGGCCTCAGGCAGCCCCGCGGCGCGATGGCGGGCGTGAGCAACGGGCACCGAACCAGAGGTGACGATGGCCCACGGGATCCCCGCCTCATCCAGAGTGGTCAGCAGCGCCACCGCCCCCGGCAGCGCCGTGATGCCATCGGTATCCGCCGCTTCCACCGCTTCAAGACAGGTGAACTCCGCCTGAATTTCCTCTTCACTGCGCCCCGCTAAAAAATGGCGTAAAGAGGTTATCGCCTGCTTGCCATGAATGAAGTTCAGCACCTCATCGTGCGGGATGTCGAAACGATCCGCCCATTTGCACCACGAGCGCTCCACTACGGGTAATGAATCGACTAACGTCCCGTCAAGATCAAACAGGAAACCTTTACACTGCACGGAAACCTCCATCAGGCATTAATAATTTGATTAATTTCGTTGCTGCTTAAATGGTACTGACGCGGGCAAGCGTGCCAGGCGTTGAGCATCCGCTGGTATTTATCCCACATCGGTGTCTGTGAGTTAAAGCCATGGGTGCCGGCGTCAAAGTGGCTGTAGCGTCCCTCAACGTTGACGATAAAGCGAACGTAGCCGAGGAAGCGCGCTTCGGTTGCGACATCAAATCCGAGGAAAGTGACCCGGCGTTCGTCGATTTCACTTGCGTCCTTCAGGTTCGTCCAGGAGACATGCAGCGCATGATACATTTCCATAATATCAATGATGGTACGGCAGGTTTCTTCCGTTAGCTGGCCAAACTCGCGATCCAGTTCGCGCATTTGCAATCCGTATCCACGCTCAATGATGGTCTGTAGACGGCGGTAACGTTCAGCGTTGTCCGGGTCGAGCATCGTCATCATCTTGTACTGATTAGATAAAATCAGACGCTGCGCATTGGTCATTTCCATTTTTTGACTCCTGTAGCACTTTACGGCGTGAAAAAAGAAGGCGCATTAATCATGCGCCTTCTTTTATATGCGTTTTCCTTAGTGAATTACAAATCATCAAGGAAAGTTTTATCCAGTTGTTTGAAGGCGCGCTTAAGCGTGTCAGCTAATGCCTGATAATCCGGCTTACCGTCGACAGGCGCCAGCGCCTGTCCTGCCTCCTGCAATTTGCCACGCACTTCATAAAACCAGTTCAGTACCGACGGCGGCAGCGGCGTCACCGAACGTTTACCCAGCCACCATAATCCCTGCATCGGCAAACTTAAGGCAAATAGCGCAGTCGCCACCGCCGGACCAAGCTGCCCACCCAGCGCGATTTGCCAGCACAGCGTAAAGACCGCGATCGGCGGCATGATGCGGATAGCGTAACGGGTGGCGCGAATAATGCGGTTTTCAATAAATACCGGGGCGAGGCGTTTGTCCAAAGGCCAGGTCTTTGCGTAGTGCTGCCCGCGGCGGAACAAGCTAAAGAAGCTGACGGGACGATTATCGGGGGTCGACATGGCTTTACCTCAACTTTACATATAAAACTTAAAAAATTCGTGCAAAACACCAACTGTGCATGACAACGTTCAAAACATTTTGGCAATGGCTGCGGCAATCAGGTATCCTGTGCCCGCCTGAAAGGGCGATAGACCCTTTGACCAGGTTAGTCAAATTATCGCACATTCTGCCATTGGCTGAAAATTATCCAAAATGGCATAAAATCAAATGTACTTCTCCCATCGTGCCCGAAAACAGAACAAGGCATGATGTTAATCATAAATGTCGTTGTCATCCTGCGCTACGCTTTGTGACACACTGACGTTTTTTTAGCCACGTATCATAAAAGGTACTTCCATGTCGAGTAAGTTAGTACTGGTTCTGAACTGCGGTAGCTCCTCACTGAAATTTGCTATCCTTGATGCCGTAAACGGTGACGAATATCTGTCTGGTTTGGCCGAATGTTTCCATCTTCCTGAAGCACGTATTAAGTGGAAAATGGACGGCAGCAAACACGAAGCAGATTTAGGCGCTGGCGCCGCTCACAGTGAAGCGCTTAACTTTATCGTTAACACTATTCTGGCACAAAAACCAGAACTGTCTGCTCAGCTGACCGCAATCGGCCACCGTATTGTTCACGGTGGTGAAAAATACACCAGTTCCGTGGTCATTGATGATTCTGTTATCCAGGGCATCAAAGATTCCGCCTCTTTCGCTCCGCTGCACAACCCGGCTCACCTGATCGGTATTGCTGAAGCGCTGAAATCATTCCCGCATCTGAAAGAGAAGAACGTTGCCGTGTTCGACACCGCGTTCCATCAGACAATGCCGGAAGAATCCTATCTGTATGCCCTGCCGTACAGCCTGTACAAAGAGCACGGCGTACGTCGCTATGGCGCACACGGCACCAGCCACTTCTACGTAACTCAGGAAGCGGCTAAGGTCCTGAACAAGCCGGTTGAAGAGCTGAACATCATCACCTGCCATCTGGGCAACGGTGGTTCTGTTTCCGCTATCCGCAACGGTAAATGCGTTGACACCTCTATGGGTCTGACCCCGCTGGAAGGTCTGGTCATGGGTACCCGCTCTGGCGACATCGACCCGGCTATCATCTTCCACCTGCACGACTCCCTGGGCATGAGCGTTGATGCTATCAACAAAATGCTGACCAAAGAGTCTGGCCTGCTGGGTCTGACCGAAGTCACCAGCGACTGCCGTTATGTTGAAGACAACTACACCGATAAAGCCGATGCTAAACGTGCAATGGACGTTTACTGCCATCGTCTGGCCAAGTACATCGGTTCCTACACCGCGCTGATGGACGGTCGTCTGGATGCCGTTATCTTCACCGGTGGTATCGGTGAAAACGCAGCGATGGTTCGTGAACTGTCTCTGGGCAAACTGGGCGTTCTGGGCTTCGAAGTTGATCACGAGCGTAACCTGGCTGCCCGTTTCGGCAAGTCTGGCTTCATCAACAAAGAAGGCACCCGCCCGGCTCTGGTTATCCCGACCAACGAAGAGCTGGTTATCGCGCAAGACGCCAATCGTCTGACTGCCTGATTCCACACCGCCAGCGATAGCCCTGAACCACTCGAGTTGCAGGAAGGCGGCGATGCCGAAAATCCCCAGGAGCGTACAAGTAGTACGTGACTGGGGTAAACCGGGAAAGCCAACGCACATGCTGCTTGAAATATAACGGGAAGCTGGTGGTGCAGTTTTGTATCCCGCCTGATACCGGCGGTAACGAAAGAGGATATATCGTGTCCCGTATAATCATGCTGATCCCGACCGGAACCAGCGTTGGCCTGACCAGCGTCAGCCTCGGTGTTATCCGCGCAATGGAACGCAAAGGCGTTCGTCTGAGCGTCTTTAAACCTATCGCCCAACCGCGCGCTGGCGGCGATGCACCAGATCAGACGACCACCATCGTTCGCGCTAATTCAAGCCTTCCGGCCGCTGAGCCGCTGAAGATGAGCCACGTCGAGTCGCTGCTGTCCGGCAACCAGAAAGACGTGCTGATGGAAGAGATCATCGCCAACTATCACGCCGCGACTCAGGATGCAGAAGTGGTGCTGGTAGAAGGTCTGGTCCCGACCCGTAAACACCAGTTTGCTCAGTCTCTGAACTTCGAAATCGCCAAAACGCTGAACGCGGAAATCGTCTTCGTGATGTCTCAGGGTACCGACACCCAGGAACAGCTGAACGAACGTATCGAGCTGACCCGCAATAGCTTCGGCGGCGCGAAAAACACCAACATTACCGGTGTTATCGTCAACAAGCTGAACGCACCGGTTGACGAACAGGGTCGTACCCGTCCCGATCTGTCGGAAATCTTCGATGACTCTTCCAAAGCGAAAGTCGTGAAGATCGATCCGGCTCAGCTGCAGACTGGCAGCGCTCTGCCGGTTCTGGGCGCGGTGCCGTGGAGCTTCGATCTGATCGCAACGCGGGCGATCGATATGGCCCGCCACCTGAATGCCACCATCGTCAACGAAGGCGACATCAACACCCGCCGCGTGAAGTCTGTCACCTTCTGCGCACGCAGCATCCCGCACATGCTGGAACATTTCCGCGCGGGTTCTCTGCTGGTGACTTCCGCAGACCGTCCTGACGTACTGGTCGCCGCCTGCCTCGCCGCCATGAACGGCGTTGAAATCGGCGCGCTGCTGCTGACCGGTGCTTACGAAATGGACGCGCGCGTCAGCAAGCTGTGCGAACGTGCATTCGCAACCGGCCTGCCGGTCTTTATGGTGAACACCAACACCTGGCAGACCTCCCTGAGCCTGCAGAGCTTCAACCTCGAAGTTCCGGTTGACGATCACGAGCGTATCGAGAAAGTTCAGGAATACGTGGCCAGCTATATCAACGCCGACTGGATCGAGTCTCTGACCGCCACCTCCGAGCGTAGCCGTCGCCTGTCTCCTCCGGCCTTCCGTTACCAGCTGACCGAGCTGGCGCGCAAAGCGGGCAAACGTGTGGTTCTGCCGGAAGGCGATGAGCCGCGTACCGTTAAAGCCGCCGCTATCTGTGCAGAGCGCGGTATCGCGACCTGCGTGCTGCTGGGTAACCCGGATGAGATTAACCGCGTTGCCGCCGCTCAGGGCGTAGAACTGGGCGCAGGCATCGAAATCGTCGATCCGGAAGTGGTTCGCGAAAGCTACGTGGCTCGCCTGGTCGAACTGCGTAAGAGCAAAGGCATGACCGAAGCGGTCGCCCGCGAGCAGCTGGAAGACAACGTGGTTCTCGGCACCCTGATGCTGGAACAAGACGAAGTCGACGGCCTGGTGTCCGGCGCGGTACACACCACCGCCAACACCATCCGTCCGCCGCTGCAGCTGATCAAAACGGCGCCGGGCAGCTCCCTCGTCTCTTCCGTGTTCTTCATGCTGCTGCCTGAACAGGTTTACGTTTACGGCGACTGCGCGATCAACCCGGATCCGACCGCAGAACAGCTGGCCGAAATCGCGATTCAGTCCGCGGACTCCGCGATTGCGTTCGGCATTGAGCCGCGCGTGGCGATGCTCTCCTACTCCACCGGGACTTCCGGTGCCGGTAGCGATGTGGAAAAAGTGCGTGAAGCGACCCGTCTGGCACAGGAAAAACGTCCTGACCTGATGATCGACGGCCCGCTGCAGTACGATGCTGCGGTGATGGCTGACGTGGCGAAGTCCAAAGCACCGAACTCGCCGGTTGCCGGCCGTGCGACCGTGTTCATCTTCCCGGATCTGAACACCGGTAACACCACTTACAAAGCCGTACAGCGTTCTGCCGACCTGATCTCCATCGGGCCAATGCTGCAGGGTATGCGTAAGCCGGTCAACGACCTGTCTCGTGGCGCGCTGGTAGACGATATCGTCTACACCATCGCTCTGACCGCGATTCAGTCTTCCCAGCAGCAGTAATCTGCTGGATTATCCGCCTGGCGTTTAACGCCGACGGAAAGTAAAAAGGCGACCATCTGGTCGCCTTTTTTATTACAGCAGCTCGCGGGCCGCAGACACAATGTCGTGCGCCGTCAGGCCGTACTCCTTCTGCAGGTAGTCCTGAGTCCCCACCTGGCCATAGCGCTCCTTCACGCCAACCCGGCGCATCGGTACCGGGCAGGTCTCTACCAGCACTTCCGCCACCGCCGATCCCAGTCCGTTGTGGATACTGTGGTTTTCACAGGTCACGATGCGTCCGGTTTTCTCGGCGTAATTTTTTACCAGCATGCGGTCAATGGGCTTCAGGGTAAACATATCGATAACCGCCGCGCTGACCCCCTCCTGCTCAAGCTGACGTGCCGCCTCCAGCGCCTCGGACACCATGATACCGTTCGCAATCAGCGTAATATCATCGCCTTCGCGCAGCACATTTCCCTTGCCGATGGTGAAGGTCGAACCCGGCGCATAGACGCTCGGCGCCTGCTTACGGATGGTTCGTACCCAGTAGAACCCCTCGAGATCGATCAGCTGACGCAGAATATCCTCAAACATCGTCGCATCGGTGACTTCCAGCACCACCGAATGCGCTAATCCGCGGACAATGCCCATATCTTCAAACGACATATGGGTACCGCCGTTATGGCAAGCGGTCACCCCGGCATCCGAGGCGATGACCTTGACGTTATTGCGCTGATAATCCAGGGACATAAACAGCTGATCGAAACAACGACGGCTGGCGAAGGCGGTAAAGGTATGCACAAACGGCTTGCGTCCGGTCAGCGACAGGCCCGCGGCAGTGCCAATCACATTGGCCTCCATGATGCCGCAGTTGATGACATGCTGCGGGTATTTCCGCGCAACGCTGTCCATCGCCATAGAACTCATCAGGTCCGCTTCAAGGGCAATAATCGACGTCCCCTTTTCCACCTGCTGTGAGACGAAACCGGCGTAGATTTTACGCATTTCTACGGCATCTTTTTGTCCTGCGGGTGCAACCTTAATCATGCTCGGCCTCCAGTTGGCGAATCGTCTCGTTGAGCGCTTCTGTCATTTCATCGGTCAGGCGCAGGTGATGGGAGTTGCTGAGCTGCTCCAGATACGGCACGCCCTGCCCTTTAATACTGTCGAGGATCACCACTCGCGGACGGGCATCTGCCGCCGGCCGCGGAGAGACCGTTTCAAGCAGCCGCGGTATGTCGTCCCCTTTTACCGTGACCACATCAAAACCAAAGGCGCGGAACTTACCCTCCAGATCAAAGGCACAGATAATCTCGTCCAGTTCGCCGTCAAGCTGCTGTTTATTCCAGTCGACAAATATCGTCAGGTTAGTTAAACGATGATGGGCAATAAACTGGAACGCCTCCCAGCACTGGCCTTCATTGAGTTCGCCATCGCCGACGATGCAGAACACCCGGTTAGCGCGCCCCGCCAGCTTATGCGATAACGCCATTCCGCCGGCAATGGAAATCCCCTGTCCCAGCGAACCGGTGGTGGCATCCACGCCGCGGGTCTTCAGCCGATCGGGATGGCTGGGCAAGCGGGTGCCGTTATGATTCAACGTGCTGAGCTCCTCGATCGGAAAGTAGCCCTTGATAGCTAAAGTGCTGTACAGCGCCGGGCCGGCGTGGCCTTTCGACAGCACAAAGTAATCACGTTCCGGCCAGTCGGGATCCGCCGGGTCAATGTTCATCACCGCGCCATACAGTACGGCGAGCGTCTCCACCACAGACATGCTGCCGCCGTAGTGGCCGAAGCCGAGCTGCGTCAACGTTTTAAGCGTGGCAACGCGGATATCGCGCGCCAGCTGAGTCACTTCATTCACATTCATGGTTTCGCTCCGGTGTTTTCCTGCGTGTTACCGCGCGCAGATTTGTTTTTAGCCAGTACGTTGTACGCCACCAGCAGCGCGAACAGCGCCACGACGAGCCCGGTAATGGCAAATGGCGATAAATAGCGCGCGAGATTGCCCAGCACGATGCCGATAGCGCCAAAGTCAGCATCGGAGAAGGTGGTGTTGGCAAAACCGATAGCGCCTAATACCGGCAACAGCAGCACCGGCAGGAAAGTAATCAGCAGGCCATTGGCGAACGCGCCAATCATCGCCCCGCGGCGCCCGCCGGTAGCATTGCCAAACACCCCAGAGGTCGCGCCGGTAAAGAAGTGCGGCACCACGCCGGGGAGGATCAACACCAGCTTCATCTGTCCGAGCAGGAACAGCCCCACCAGTCCCCCGAGGAAGCTGAACAGGAAGCCAATCAGTACCGCGTTAGGCGCATAGGGATAGACGACCGGGCAATCCAGCGCCGGACGGGCATTCGGCACCAGTTTTTCCGAGAAGCCGGTAAACGCCGGAACGATCTCCGCCAGAATAAGACGCACGCCCTGCAGAATGATGAACACGCCGGCAGCAAAGGTGATGGCCATAATAATGGCGTACACCAGGTAGTTCTGACCGCCGCTGAAGGTGCTTTCGACATACTCTCGCCCGGCGCTCACCGCCATTATCAGATAGATAATCATCATGGTCAGGGAGATAGAGATTGAGCTGTCGCGCAGGAAGCTTAAATTCTTCGGCAGGTTCATCTCTTCGGTAGAACGCGAGCCTTTGCCGCACAGGCTGCCAATCCAGCCGGCGAGGACATATCCCAGGGTGCCGAAGTGGCCAAACGCAATATCGTCGGTACCGGTAATCCGCTTCATATAGCGCTGCGCCAGCGCCGGGAAGAAGGCCATCACCAGGCCTAAAATCAGCGAGCCGGTGAACACCAGGCCGATGCCATCAAAGCCGGCCACGGTGAGGATCACGCCGATCATGCAGGCCATATAGAAGGTGTGATGCCCGGTCAGGAAGATATATTTCAGGCGCGTAAAACGGGCGACAATAATATTGGCTACCATGCCAAAAGCCATAATTAGTGCCGTCGATGCGCCATATTTCTCCAGCGCAATGGAGACGATGGCTTCATTATTTGGAATAATCCCCTGGATATTAAATGCATGTTCAAACATGCCGCCCAACGGATTTAACGACCCCACCAGCACCGTTGCCCCGCCGCCTAACACAATAAACCCGAGAATGGTTTTAACCGTCCCTTTCACGACGTCGGAAAAAGATTTTTTCTGCGCCACGAGACCAATCAGGGCAATTAATCCCACCAGTACCGATGGGACTTTGAGAATATCAACAACAAAATTCAGCGTCTCAAGGATAAACATATCCGCCTCGCTTAAAATAAGGTTATTGTTTATCGAACCATGCGCGCAGCTGCGCTTCGAGTTCATTAATATCGATGATGTTTTTAATCACCACCAGCTGGCTTTCCGGTACGCTGGCGCTGGCGGCAATATCTTTCGCCATCACGAACAGATCCGCAGCACCGGGGGTCGCCGATGACAGATCGGAATGTTCAACTTCGGCCTCGATAGCGAGTTTTTTCAACACTTTCTTAATATTCATTTCGACCATAAAACTGCTGCCGAGGCCGGAGCCACAAATTGCCATAATTTTCATCATTATCACCTTTTTTAAGTAGAGGGCGTCCGCATTACGCTCGCGCGTAATGTGCGGTGAAATCAGGTTATAAAATTAAATCAGAAACGTGCGATTATTTTTTTAATATCCTCCAGGGTTGTCGCCTGATGTAATTTCCCCATTTCCTCCTCGCTGGAAAATAATTCTGCGAGGGCGGAAATCATCTCAATATGACTATGCTTATCGGGAGCGGCGAGCATCACGATAACATCCACCGGGTCAAACTCTTCAGCGCCAAATGCGACGCCCTCTTCCAGCTTGAGCAGAGACAGCCCTAACCCTTTGGCCCCCTCCTCCGGACGGGCATGCGGCATCGCCAGACCGGGCGCCAGAACATAATACGGCCCCAGCTTTTGATGCTGGTCGACAATGGCGGTGATATATTCAGGGCCGATAACCCCCGTAGCCAGCAGCGGTCTGGCGCAAAGTTCCAGGGCCTGCCGCCAGTCCGCTACGCTTTTCTGCTGCGTAATAGTTGCATCAGAGATCCATTTTTCCAGCATGTTGTCCCCCATCAGTAAGCCCGCGATGAGCAAACTCTATTCAAGCTGACAACAGTTAACTGCGATTACGGTCACAAAGATAGCGCTACCATCGGCTAACATTCAAAATTGTGATAGCGCTATCAATTCGCATTTTACCGAGGAAAACACAGCAAAAAAAAGGATTTAAGGCGTATACTCCGTGAAAGGTGAAATAAAGGATGATGGTAAAAGCATCTGCTCTGCAGGAATTCGTATGTCTCTAACCCGAAAACGGCGTAGTACCGGTAAAGTGACTCTCGCCGACGTTGCCCAGCTTGCCGGCGTGGGAACCATGACCGTTTCACGCGCATTGCGCACCCCTGAACAGGTTTCCGATAAACTGCGCGAAAAAATCGAAGCCGCGGTGCAGGAACTGGGATATATGCCCAATCTTGCCGCCAGCGCACTGGCGTCCGCTTCATCGTGGACCATCGCGATGGTGGTACCTAATCTTGCCGAGGCGGGATGTTCGGCCATGTTTGCCGGTCTGCAGCAGGTATTACAGCCCGCGGGATACCAGATAATGCTTGCGGAATCACAGCACCGCCTGGAACAGGAAGAAAAGCTGCTGGAAACCCTGTTAGCTTCCAATATTGCCGCGGCGATTCTGCTGAGCGTCGAGCACAGCGATACCGTGCGCCACTGGTTAAAAAACGCCTCTATTCCGGTCATGGAAATGGGGGCGATGCGCGCCGACCCGATTGATATGAATATCGGTATCGATAATGTTGCCGCCATGTATGAACTGACGGAAATGGTCATTAAGCGCGGCTATCAGAATATCGGCCTGCTGTGCGCTAACCAGGAGCAGTGGATTTTTCAGCAACACCTGCAGGGGTGGTATAAGGCGCTGCTGCGCCATCATCTGTCGCCCAACAGGGTGATTAACGCCGCCCTGCCACCGAATTTCTCCACCGGTGCCTCCCAGCTGCCGGAATTTTTACTGGCGTGGCCGGAACTGGATGCCCTGGTCTGCGTATCAGATGAGCTAGCCTGCGGGGTGCTATATGAATGCCAGCGGCGACGCATCAAAGTGCCTGACGATCTGGCCGTTGTCGGGTTTGGCAACAGCGATGTGAGCCGGGTGTGCCAGCCGCCGTTAACAACCATGACGGTACCGCACCATAAGATTGGCATTGAGGCCGGGCGGGCGCTGCTGGAACGGCTTAACGATGGTGACTGGAGCGACCGGAAGGCGATCGTCTCCAGTTTATGTCTGCGGGATAGCTGCTAAAGGCTATTCGGCTGCTTCTGGTTTTTCTGGTTTTTCCGGTTTTTCCGCTTTTACCTGGTCATTATTGGCGTTGCGGGTCATCCACAGCGCCAGCGCTTTCAACGAATCCGGGGTGAATTCATCGCAGCGAGCGGTAATCTCTTCCGGCGTCAGCCAGCACACTTCGCTTACTTCCTCTTCCTGCAAGGCAAAGGGGCCGTGCGACACGCAGCTAAACAGGCTCCCCCAGACGCGACAATGCTTATCTTCGTAATAGAACTGGCCATGATCGGCGAACGGCACGCCGGCAATCCCCAGCTCTTCTTCCGCTTCCCGGCGAGCCGAATCCAGCAGCTGCTCATCGGCCTGCACCACGCCACCGGCGGTAGCGTCCAGCATGCCCGGCTGGAAATCTTTGGTCTCGGTACGACGTTGCACCAGGATTTTGCCCATCCCATCGTGAACAACAATATAGGTTGCCCGATGACGCAGGCACTGCGCGCGCATTTGCTCGCGGCTGGACTGCGCTATCACCTCATTGTTTTCATTAACAATGTCTACCCATTCTGTGCTTGCCAAATCGTTCTGTTCCGCCATCAGGAAACCTTACTTTTGAAAGCGCTCTCGCGGCGCGTCTTTACGGTTGGGGGGTAAATTACGGGTTAATTGCAACCTCTGCAATAACCTGATGATCATCAAGTGCTAAAACCTGTAGTCGGTCCCCTTCCATGAGGCCATAGCTGGCGGAAAATCCCCCTTTGGGAATACTGACCGAGCCGGGATTGAAGAGAAAAATAGTGCCGCGCTTCTCGGCTACCGGAATATGAGTATGACCATAAACCAGGACATCGCCAGCGGCGAGAGGAGGCATATTTTCGGGGCTGTACAGATGCCCGTGGGTCAGAAACAGGCGAGTGCGTTCGCTCAGCACCTGCTGCCAGGGTGCAGTGACAGGGAAATCCAGCAGCATCTGATCGACTTCGCTGTCGCAGTTGCCGCGAACGGCGATCACGCGTTGCGCGACGCCGTTGAGCTTCACAGCGACGTCCGCCGGCGCATAGCCTTCGGGTAACGCATTACGCGGCCCATGATTGAGCACATCACCGAGAATAATCAGCCACTGCGCCCCACTTTGCGCGAACCGTTCCAGAACGCGTTCAGTAGCGGGCAGGGAACCATGAATATCCGATGCAAACATCAGCTTCATTTCTTCCGTCTCCACGCATTTCGATGCGCCTATGATAGCGGAACCGCTGCCGCGAATCAGCCCGCGCGTTTAGCTGACAGTGCGACAAAACGCTGCACCGACGCCCGCTGCCACTGGAATGTCGCATAGTCCGCCAGCGGCTCCGGAACCGCATCGCCGTTAAGCACCAGCCGGTTGATCATCAGGGCGAGATCGGTATCGGCAATCGACCACTCACCGAACAGATTATTGCCGCCGTGGGCCAGCAGTTCAGCAGCGGTTTCGAATAATTTTTCCGCGCTTTTGCGGCCCGCGGCGCTAAGCTCCGGTTTCTTTTGCCCACCGAACACCACGTCGGTAGAGCGCTCCTCGCGGATGGGCAGCAGATCGCTGCGTAGCCAGGCTTGCACCTGCCGCGCCCGGGCCCGCTTTTGCAGATCGTGGGGATAGAGCCGCTCCCACTCCGGCGGGGCGAAACGTTCATCCAGATACTCGCTAATCGCGGACGATTCGCTAAGCGCGAACGCCTCCACCTCTAACAACGGCACGCGGCGGGTCACGGTGTAACCTTTCCAGCCAGGCTGCTGATTTTCACCGCTATCGAGATCGATGGTTTTGAGAGTAAATGGCAGGCTTTTTTCCTGCAGGGCAACGTAGACAGACATTACGTACGGCGAGAAAAAGCTCGAATCGGACCACAGGGTAATGGCGGGCTGGCTCATGGCATCCTCAATAAATTATGGGGCGATAAGTCAACATATCCTGTCTTTTAAGGGATGTCACTTACCGCACCATGAGGATTTTGCATCCCCTGACGGCTAGCCGATGATCATCGTTTTCGGCTCCAGATAAGCCTGCATCCCCCATTTGCCCATTTCACGCCCCAGACCGGATTGCTTGAAGCCACCGAACGGCGCCTGCGGTTCATGTTCAAGGGTATTGACCAGTACGCGCCCGGACTCTATCGCCAGCGCAACCTCCTGACCACGCTGCCGATCGCCGCTTAATACCAGGGCGCTCAGGCCATAGGTCGTATCATTGGCAATTGCGATGGCTTGCGCCTGATCCTGATAGGGAATCAGTACCAGCACCGGGCCAAAGATCTCTTCTCGCGCAATGCGCATCTGGTTGTGGACATCGCTGAATACGGTCGGTTTCACACACCAGCCTTTTTCCATGCCCTGCGGTCGCCCTTCACCGCCAATGAGCAATCTTGCCCCCTCCTGCTGCCCCAGGCGAATATAATCCTGCACCCGTTGCCACTGCTTCCGACTGACCATCGGACCAATCGTCGTTCGCGCGTCGCGCGGGTCGCCGGAGATATACTCCGCCATTCCCTGCACGATGGCCTGTTCAAACTCCGCCAGACGCCCGGCAGGCACCAGAATTCGCGTCCCGGCGATGCAGGCCTGTCCGCTATTCATAAACCCGGCCGCCAGCGCCAGGGGCACAGCCTGCTGCACATCGGCATCATCCAGAATGAGGGTCGGTGATTTACCGCCAAGTTCCAGCGTGACGCGTTTCAGCGTTTGCGCCCCGCTTTCGATAATATGTTTCCCTACGGCGGTAGAACCGGTGAAAGAAATTTTAGCAATATCGGGGTGATGGTTAATAATATCCCCCACCACTTCGCCCCGTCCGGTCACGATGTTAACGACCCCGGCGGGGATCTGCGCCGCGTGCAGCGCTTCGGTGACGATCTGCGTCTGCCAGGCGCTCATCTCGCTGGGTTTAATCACCGCCGTACAGCCTGCCGCCATCGCCGTCGCCAGCTTGCTACAGATAAAACCGGCATCGCTGTTCCACGGCGTAATCAACCCCGCCACGCCGACCGGCGTCATCACCACCTGCGCACGCCCCGCCGGTTCAACAAATTCGAAGCTCGCCAGCGTCTCCATCGCCTGCTTAATGGTTTGCGCCGGCCATGTCGCCATCCATTGCGAGCGCGAAGCCGGGGCGCCATATTCGGTGACAATCGCCTCGAGTAAATCCGCCTCTCTCGCCCGGACGGCCTGGTACATCCGCTCAAGGACATCCAGACGCTGCTGTTTCGTCGTCCGTGACCAGCAAGGAAAGGCAGCTTTTGCGGCGGCAATCGCTCGCCGGGCATCCTCTTCGTCCGCCAGCCGCGCCTGGCCAATCATCTCTTCCGTCGCCGGGTTGAACAGCGCAAAGGTTTCGCTGCCGTGCGGGGTGACAAATTCACCGTTGATATAAATTTTATCGATGTGCAGCATCTTCGTCTTCCTCATTGGTTTGATGAAGGGAAGTATAGAGTCGACGTATTGCCCCGATAAGAGGGTATAATCAACACAGCCTGTCACGAAAATCGGGATAATCATGCACCGTAGCGGTCTTACTGAACTGGAAGTCCTCCTTGCCGTTGCCCACCGCCAGAGCTTCCGAGCGGCTGCCCGGGAGCTGGGCATGTCGGCCACCGCCATCAGCAACGCCGTCGCCGGACTGGAGGCGCGGCTCAACGTACGCCTGTTTAACCGCACCACCCGTAGCGTCGCGCTGACGGAGGCCGGGCGACGCTACGTCGAGCGCGTGGCGCCTGCGCTGGCAGAAATTCAGCGCGCATCGGAAGAGATTGCCACTCAACCGGAAATGCCGACCGGCACGCTGCGCATCAATGCGCCACGCGAGAGCGTTGCCCTGCTGTTTGGACTGTTCGATACCTTCCTCAAGCGCTACCCGGACATGCGTCTCGACATCACCACCGAGTCGCGGCTGATCGATATTGTCGCCGAAGGTTACGACGCCGGCATTCGCCTGGCGGAGTCGCTGCCGCAGGATATGATTGCCGTCACGCTGACGCCCGATGTGCGGATGCGTATCGTCGGTGCGCCGGAATATTTTGCCCGCCGCGGCATTCCGCACAGCCCGGAAGATCTGCTGCATCATCAGAGCATCGGGATGCGTATGTCACACGGCGGACTCTATCACTGGGAGCTGGAGCGCCAGCAACACAAGCTGACGGTGAACGTCCCGCCGCGTATTACCCTCAGCGAAATGGGCGCCATCCATTGTGCGGTACTCGCCGGCCTTGGACTGGCCTATATCTCGGACTGGTTTATCAAGGAAGATCTGGCCTGCGGCAAGCTCGTCAGCGTGATGGATGAGTGGTGCCCGTCGTTTGCCGGTCTACGCCTCTATTATCCCGGCCGCCGCCACGTTCCGCCCGGGCTGAAGGCTTTTATCAGCCTGGTGCACGAGTTGCGCGACCATCCCGACCCTGCGGGCAAAATTTAGCCCCCCGCCTCCCGGATGACGGCAGGTCGCCTATACTCGAACACGTGCGACCTACCACGGCGGGAGTCACCATGATCGACCTTTACTACGCACCCACCCCTAACGGCCAGAAAATTATTCTCTTTCTCGAAGAGGCGCAGCTGGCCTACCGCCTGATTCGGGTCGATATCAATAAAGGGGAACAGTTTCGCCCGCAGTTTCTCGCTCTCTCGCCGAATAATAAAATTCCCGCCATCGTCGACCACCTCCCCGTTGACGGTGGAGCGCCGCTCGGCCTGTTTGAGTCCGGGGAAATCCTGCTCTATCTGGCAGAAAAATCAGGAAAACTGCTCAGCGGCGAGCTGCGTGAGCGCCATACCACGCTCCAGTGGCTGTTCTGGCAGGTTAGCGGATTAGGCCCTATGCTGGGGCAGAACCACCATTTCAACCACAGCGCGCCGCAGGCGGTGCCCTATGCCATAGAGCGTTATCAGGTCGAGACCCAGCGGTTGTACAACGTACTGAACCGTCGTCTGGAGGTCAGCCCATGGCTCGGCGGCGAACATTACAGTATTGCCGATATTGCCTGCTGGCCGTGGATTCGCGCCCACCCTCGCCAGCGTATTGATCTCGCACATTTTCCGGCGATTCATAACTGGTTTGAACGCATTCGTCAGCGTCCGGCCACCGGGCAGGCGCTGATAAAAATACAACACCAATAACCCCCCTGCTCGCATGGCTTGCTTTCATGTATGATTGCGGAAATGACAACACGGAGGAAGCCTGCAATGTCTCAGCCAGACGCCATTATTCGTATAAAGAACCTACGCTTACGTACTTTTATTGGAATCAAAGAAGAAGAAATCGCTAACCGCCAGGATGTGGTGATCAATGTGGCGATTCACTACCCGGCGGAGCGGTCCCGCAACAGTGAAGATATCAACGATGCGCTGAATTACCGCACGATTACCAAGCGTATCATCAGCCATATTGAGAATAACCGCTTCTCGCTGCTGGAAAAATTAACTCAGGATGTGCTCGACATCGCATGCGAACATCACTGGGTCACTTATGCTGAAGTTGAGATCGATAAACTTTATGCACTGCGCTACGCCGACTCCGTCTCAATGACCATGAGCTGGCGACGCTAAGCTTCTTAGGGAGGCGCTATGAGGATTCTGCTTACTGGCGGTACCGGCCTGATTGGCCGGCATCTGATCCCCCGGCTGCTGGAGCTTGGGCATCACGTAACGGTATCAACGCGCAGCCCGGAAAAAGCGCAAACCCGGCTGGATGCCCGCGTCACCTTGTGGCGCGGTTTCGAAGGCCATCATCACCTCAATGATATTGATGCCGTCATCAATCTGGCGGGCGAACCTATCGCCGACAAACGCTGGACGACAGAGCAAAAGCAGCGCCTGTGTCACAGCCGCTGGGATATCACTCAAAAGCTGGTGAATCTGTTCAACGCCAGCGATACGCCACCCTCAGTGCTGATCAGCGGTTCTGCCGTAGGCTTTTACGGCGATCTCGGGGAAGTGGTGGTGACCGAAGATGAGCCGCCGCACAATGAGTTCACCCATAAACTCTGCGTCCGCTGGGAGCAGCTGGCCTGCGAGGCGCAAAGCGACCGCACCCGCGTCTGCCTGCTGCGCACCGGCGTGGTGCTGGCGTCGACCGGCGGGATTCTGGCCAAAATGATGCCGCTTTTCAGGCTTGGTCTCGGTGGCCCTATTGGTAACGGCAGGCAGTATCTGGCCTGGATTCATATCGATGATATGGTCAACGGTATTCTGTGGCTGCTGGATAACGATCTCAGCGGGCCTTTCAATATGGTTTCCCCTTATCCGGTCCGCAATGAACAGTTTGCTCATTCTCTCGGGCATGTGCTGAATCGTCCGGCAATTTTCCGCGTACCGGCAACGGCGATTCGCCTGCTGATGGGAGAGTCGTCGGTACTGGTACTCGGCGGGCAGCGGGCGTTGCCCCGGCGCCTGGAGGATGCCGGTTTTGGCTTCCGCTGGTACGATCTGGAAGAAGCGCTAAGAAATATCGTCGGGTAAACGCGGCCCATTTTCCTCCCGGGAGAGTTACCGCTCTGCCGGGAGGGTCCCCGATGGTCCATCGCCAGTGGTACCCGCCTTCATTATCGCGGTGAAGATTATGCCTGCGTCTGCCTGAACCGGCGATTCTATTGGCGATCGATAACCTGAATCTGGCTCTGCAGCTGCGCGCCTCACCGCCTGGCGAAACCGTACTGGGCTAGTTTCACGGGCTCGACGCGCCTTGCCCGACTTCACCTGCTGTCAGGTAATCCACCGCCACGAGCGGTATAAGATCATATTATCCGGTACTTTCTGGTGTTAAGGTGAGCTAACGATCCACCGAACAACCTGCAAATGATGACCTTAACAACCCCCCGACTGCTGCTTTCTCCGTTTACGGAAGCCGACTGGCCGTTTTTCCTCCGCCTGCGTCGCGATCGCGAAGTGATGCGCTTTATGGGCGAAATGCTCGATGAACCCGCGCTGCGCCCCCTGTTTGCTGCGCGCTGCACGGATCCCGGCGTATTTGTGCTACGCGATAGAAAGGGTGAGGCCATCGGTGATATTGGCCTGCGCATCAGCAGTAAAAACCCGCATGAAGCCGATGTCGGATATGCCCTCATCCCGGAGGCACAGGGTCAGGGATATGCCAGTGAAGCGCTGCGGGCGATATGCGATTACGGCTTTAGCCAACTCGGCGTCAATGCCATTAACGCCTGGGTACTGGGTGACAATATCGGGTCGGCGCGTCTGCTGGAAAAACACGGTTTTGTGCGGATTCAGGTGCTGGAAAAAGCCTACCACCTGAACGGCGTCGATTACGATGACTGGGTATATCGGCTGGAGCGGTAATCTGCTCCCGGCGAACTGTTTCGCCGGGAGAGACCGCAGGCTTACTTCAAGGAGCCTTTCAGGAACTGCTGCAGGCGGGGGCTTTTCGGATTGCCGAACAGCTCATCCGGATGGCCTTCTTCTTCAATCTTACCCTGGTGCAGGAAAATGACGTGCGACGAGACATGGCGCGCAAAGCCCATTTCATGGGTCACTACCACCATGGTTTTCCCCTCCTCCGCCAGCTTCTGCATGATACGCAGCACTTCCCCTACCAGTTCAGGGTCAAGCGCGGAAGTCGGTTCGTCAAACAGCAGCACATCGGGCTCCATCGCCAGCGCACGCGCAATGGAGACGCGCTGCTGCTGACCGCCGGAGAGATGCACCGGGTATTTGATCTGCTGGCGCTCATCAATGCCCACTTTCGCCAGATATTTCACCGCCCGCTCGCGCGCTTGCTGCTTACTCAGCCCGAGAACCTGAATCGGCGCTTCCATGACGTTTTCCAGCACTGTCATATGGCTCCACAGGTTGAAATGCTGGAACACCATCGTCAGGCGCGTACGCAGCAGGCGCAGCTGGTTTTTATCTGCGACCTTCAGCTGACCGTCTTTGTCGCGGACCAGACCAATATTCTGCCCGTTAACCACTATCGTGCCTTCGCTGGGCTTTTCCAGGAAGTTAATGCAGCGCAAAAAGGTACTTTTACCGGAACCCGATGAACCGATAATGCTGATAACGTCCCCGGCTTGCGCCCGTAACGAGACGCCTTTCAGCACCTCATGCTCGCCGTAACGTTTATGGAGATCGATAACATTTAATTTATTGTCGGACATGGCGGTCTCAATGCGTCGAAGAAGGTTTTATATGCTGCAACCAACGCTTTTCCGCCTTGCGGAACAGGCTAATCAGCACATACGAAATAATTAAATAGAGCACCGCGGCAATCCCGAAGGCGGTAAACGGCTGATAGGTCGCCGAGTTAATATCCCTGGCGATTTTCAGCAGATCCGGCACGGTGGCAGTAAAAGCCAGCGCGGTGGAGTGCAGCATCAGAATCACTTCGTTGCTGTACGCTGGCAGCGCGATACGCAGCGCAGACGGCAAAATAATGCAGCGATACATTTTGACCGATGAGAAACCATAGGCCCGCGCCGCTTCAATTTCCCCGGGAGGGACGGAACGGATCGCCCCGGCAAAAATCTCCGTGGTATAGGCGCAGGTATTGAGCGTTAAGGCCAGCACCGTACAGTTGAGGCCGCTGCGGAAAAAGGCGTTCAGCAGCTCGGTGCCTTTGACGATTTCCAGCGTATACATCCCGGAGTAAAACACCAGCAGCTGCACATACAGCGGCGTACCGCGGAACACATAGGTAAACAGCCAGATCGGAAACTGAATGTATTTGTTGCTTGAGACGCGCCCGATAGCAAGAAACACCGCCAGAATGCCGCCCATCACCACCGAGGAAATTAACAGCCACAGCGTGATGGCCACCCCGGTAAAACGGTAGCCGTCGGTCCACAGCAGCGATTTCCAGTACTCCTGAATAATCTCAATCACAGGTCAGCCCTCTTCACGCCCACGGAGTAACGGCGTTCAAGCAGCAGCAGTACACCATTGGAAACGGTTGTAAACACGAGATAAACCAGGCCGCAGACAATCGCAAAGTAGAACGGCTGCCAGGTGCTTTTCCCTGCCAGCTGGGTGGCTTTGACCACATCCTCCAGACCCAGCAGAGAGACCAGCGCCGTTGCCTTGAGGATAACCTGCCAGTTGTTGCCAATTCCCGGTAATGCATAGCGCATCATTGCCGGAAAGAGGATCCGCCGGAAGGTCTGGCCGTTGCTGAAGCCAAAGGCCGTCGCCGCTTCGATGTGACCTTTCGGAACCGCCATAAAAGCGCCGCGGAAGGTTTCAGTAAAATAGGCGCCGTAGATAAAGCCCAGCGTAATAATCCCCGCGATCATCGGGTCAATATCAAACTGCGATAGTCCCAGTGCGTCGGTGAGCGTATTCAGCGCAATCTGCAGACCGTAGAAAATCAGTAGCATCAGCACCAGATCGGGCACGCCGCGAATTAACGTGGTGTAGCCTTCAAATACCAGCGCCAGCGGTCGATTGCTCGATAGCTTAGCTCCGGCACCCGCCAGACCAATGAGGACCGCCAGCACAACCGAACTAAGAGCCAGCTCCAGCGTGACCAGAGCGCCCTGTAAAATAACCTGTGAAAACCCGTACAGCATGCTGTCTGCCCTGTCTGTCATCGACCATCGCGCGCCAACATGCGCGCGATGGGGTACGTATGATGCTTAGTCACCGTACACGTTAAAATCGAAATATTTTTTTGCCAGCTTGTCGTAGGTGCCATCTTTGCGCATATCCGCGAAGGCTTTATTTAACGCCTCACGCAGCTCGTTGTCCTCTTTACGCAGGCCCATGCCGGTACCGACGCCAAACAGTTTTTCATCCTTAATCGACGGACCGCCAAACTGGTAATCTTTGCCAACAGGCTGTTTGAGGAAGCCTTCGCTCGCGGCGACTTCATCCTGGAACGCCGCGTCGATGCGCCCGGCGGTCAGGTCGGAATAGATATTGTCCTGGCCCTGGTAGGAGACAATTTCAATGCCTTTCGGTGCCCAGTGCTCATTACCGTAGGTCTCCTGGGTGGTCCCCTGAAGCACACCGATCCGCTTGCCTTTCAGTCTGGCGAGATCCGGCGTGATATCACTGCCTTTTTTCACGACCAGACGGGAATCCGCCGCGTAAAGTTTGTCGGTGAAAGCAATTTCCTGCTGACGTTTTTCGGTAATGGACAACGAAGACATAATCGCATCGATTTTCTTCGCTTTTAAAGAAGGGATCAGCGCATCCAGCGGGTTTTCAACGAAGGTACATTGCGTATTGATACGCTTACACAGCTCTTTTGCCAAATCGATGTCAAAACCAATCAACTGACCCTGCGCATTTTTCGATTCGAACGGGGCATAAGTTGGATCGGTACCGATACGTAGTTTTTGCGGAATGGCTGCGAATACCGTGCTAACGCTGGAAAGGGCCAGCGCTAAAGAAAGAGACAACGCCAGTTTTTTCATAACTATCCTCAACAGACTGTCATTCTAACGAGTTTATTAGAAGTACTTACGCCAGTTATCGTGCCATTATTCGCCCCGGTAAGGCAAAGCATTCTGCGCCCGGAAGCCAATTATTTCGCACCATAAACGCTTAACTATGCACTAAGCACGCGACAAAACCGCCTTTTATGCACCAAATCGGAACACTGCAGGTAAATTTGCACCAATTTAGTGCAATCGTGGACATACGAAATCCCTCAGGCCCGGTTTCCCGGGCCCGCGGCGTGTTTAGTCACCGTAGACGTTGAAGTTGAAGTATTTCTTCGCCATTTTGTCGTAGGTTCCGTCTTTACGCATTTCAGCCAACGCACTGTCGAAAGCGGCTTTCAGCTCGCCATCGGTTTTACGCAGGCCAATGCCGGTACCATCACCGAAGAATTTTTTATCTTTGACAGAGGGACCGGCAAAGGCGAAATCTTTACCGGCGGGTTGTTTGAGGAAGCCTTCGCTGGCGGCGACTTCATCCTGCAGCGCAGCGTCAAGTCGGCCGGCAGCAAGGTCGGAATAGATCAGATCCTGGTTCTGGTAGGCAACGACATCCACGCCCTGGCTACGCCAGCGCTCATTGCCGTACGCTTCCTGAGTGGAACCCTGTAGTACCCCGACGTGTTTGCCCTTCAGGGATTCCAGCGTCGGCTGGATTGATGAGCCTTTTGGCGCAATCAGACGGGAGTCAGCGGCATACAGTTTGTCAGAGAAGGCAATCTCCTGCTGCCGTTTTTCAGTAATCGATAAGGAAGAGATAATGGCGTCAATTTTCTTCGCCTTCAGCGAGGGAATCAATGAATCAAAGTCGCTCCCCACCCAGGTACATTTTACTTTGATACGCGAACACAGCTCATTGCCCAAATCGATATCAAAACCCACGAAATCCCCTTTCGCATCTTTCGAGGAGAAAGGCGCGTAGGTGGCATCGGTACCGATACGAATGCTTTGCGGAAGCGCGGCAAAAACGCTGGAAGCGCTGCTGATTCCCATGATTAAAGAGAGGGCCAGGATCGTCTTCTTCATACAATACCCTTAAGTGTCGTGATGTTGTTATATGGTGCGTTGTTTCGTTATGTGTAGCCGACTCATCCTGCAGGTTTTATGCCATCTTCTCAGTGCGTGCTGGAAACAGCGTTAAATTTGTTAATATAAAGTTGCAGGATTGTCTTAAGAGGGAAGATAACAGCATTGACGGACAAACCGCAGTGGCCGAACGCAAAAAAACAAATTAAATGTTGAGGATTTGATCGAGGCGACAAAATTGCACTGCGGAGGCGCAAAAGTTCACGGCACGCACTACTTTAGTGCGTCCGAAGGTCCCTGCCAACGGGTAAACAGATCCTGCGGGAGGGTAATATCGAACTGATCGATAACCCGGTTGACCGTCTGATTAATCACATCATCGAGGGTTTGCGGGCGATGGTAGAAGGCCGGAACCGGCGGCATAATCACCGCTCCCATCTCTGCCGCCTGCACCAGCAGGCGCAGATGCCCGAGATGGAACGGCGTTTCCCGCACGCACAGTACCAGCGGACGACGCTCTTTGAGGACCACGTCCGCCGCGCGGGTCAGCAGACCATCGGTATAGCTGTGAACAATGCCAGAAAGCGTTTTCACCGAGCAAGGCAGGATCACCATTCCGGCCGTCTTGAACGACCCCGACGAGATACTGGCGGCGATATCGCGCGCATCATGGACCACATCCGCCAGCGCCTGCACTTCCCGCAGAGAGTACTCGGTCTCCAGCGCCAGCGTCTGCCGCGCTGCCTGGCTCATGATCAGATGCGTTTCGACATCAGGCACATCGCGTAAAATCTGAAGCAGTCGCACACCGTAAATGGCGCCGCTGGCGCCAGAGATACCAATAATAAGTCGTTTCACGATGATGCCCTCTTCCACATAATGGGGCAGACTTTGCCGGATTATAGCAGCGGACGCAAGCCTTGCGGCCACGCGGTAAGAACACAAAAGCCCGCGGTCGTATGACGGCGGGCTTTTCACAACGCCAGGGTCAATTAGCCTTCGTTATGCATCTCTAAATTTTCCACTTCGTTCAGACGCTGCACCGCTTTCGCATCGTCATTACGTAAGGAATCGAGATAATCGAGGTACTGCTGGTCCACATCCTTAGTGACGTATACGCCGTTAAATACCGAACATTCAAACTGTTGAATATCCGGATTTTCCACACGTACGGCATCAATCAGATCGTTCAGATCCTGGAAGATAAGACCATCAGCGCCAATGATCTGGCGGATTTCGTCCACTTCGCGACCGTGGGCGATAAGCTCGGTAGCCGTCGGCATATCAATGCCGTAAACGTTCGGGAAACGAATCTCTGGCGCCGCGGAAGCCAGATAGACTTTTTTCGCGCCGGCTTCGCGCGCCATCTCGATAATCTGCTCCGAGGTGGTGCCACGCACGATGGAGTCATCCACCAGCAGGACGTTTTTATCCCGGAATTCTGCGCGGTTAGCATTGAGCTTACGGCGTACGGATTTCCGGCGCAGCTGCTGACCTGGCATGATAAAGGTGCGGCCAACGTAGCGGTTTTTCACGAAGCCCTGGCGATAGGGTTTATCGAGGATTCGGGCGATTTCCAGCGCGATATCGCAGGAGGTTTCCGGAATCGGAATGACCACGTCGATGTCCAGATCTTCCCACTCGCGCGCAATCTTCTCACCCAGTTTGGTGCCCATATTGACGCGCGCGCTGTAGACGGAAATTTTGTCGATAAACGAGTCCGGGCGAGCAAAATAGACGTACTCAAAGAGGCACGGGTTGCTGACCGGATTCTCGGCGCACTGACGGGTAAACAGCTGGCCCTTCTCGGTAATATAGACCGCTTCACCCGGCGCCACATCGCGCAGGAATTCGAAGCCCAGGGTATCCAGCGCCACGCTTTCGGAGGCCACCATATACTCGGTACGACCATCGCCAACATCACGTTTCCCCAACACCAGAGGGCGGATGCCGTTCGGATCGCGGAACGCGACCATACCGTGACCGATAATCATCGCCACGCAGGCGTAGGCGCCGCGGATCTGACGGTTGGTGGCGGCAATCGCGGCAAAAATGTTATCCGCTTCCAGTGGGTAATGACGGAAGTTATCCAGCTCGCTGGCGAAGATGTTGAGCAGGATTTCAGAATCAGAGGTGGTGTTGATATGGCGGCGTTTTTCTTCAAACAGCTTCTTGCGCAGCTCGTGCGCGTTGGTCAGATTGCCGTTATGCGCCAACGTAATACCATACGGTGAGTTGACATAGAAAGGCTGCGCTTCGGAGGCACTTGAGCTGCCCGCCGTAGGATAGCGAACATGGCCAATCCCCATATTGCCCTGCATACGCTGCATGTGGCGAGCTTCAAAAACGTCGCTCACCAGTCCGTTCGCCTTACGCAAACGGAAACAGTTATTTGCATCAATAGTGATGATGCCTGCGGCATCCTGGCCACGATGCTGAAGCACCGTTAACGCGTCATAAATCGACTGGTTTACCGGCATAACACCGGCGATACCGACAATACCGCACATACGTCTTTTCCTCGTTCAGCCACATCCCAACGCTTATGCTTTGGGCAAGAAACTTGACGAGCTTTGCAGATAGTCAAAAAACCATCTGATAACGAAACTGAACTGCGGGATAAGCTCTGACTTTTGCCAGTCTTCGCTTTTCGCCATACCGGTAAAGCTATCGAGAAAGAACAGAATCGCAGAGACAATCAGCACGCCACGCAGGGCGCCAAAACAGATCCCTAACACCCTGTCGGTACCCGACAGGCCCGTTTTCTCAACCAGTGCGCCAATCACATAGTTAACGATGGCGCCAACGATAAGCGTTGCGATAAACAGTATCGCGATAGCAATCCCATTGCGGACCATTTCGTCTTCAAAGCCCGTGAACCAGACAGCCAGGTAAGTGTAGTAATGACTGGCGACAAAGAAAGCACATCCCCAGGTTACCAGCGATAACGCTTCACGAACAAAGCCGCGGATCAGGCTTACCAGACAGGAAAAACCAATCACCGCTATAATGACGTAATCAATCCAGACCATAAACATCCCACGATTTACGCCCTGTCGTCCGGTTCGGGGCGCATTCTAACAGAAAAAGAAAACGTTTGCGTAGGGATTTCCGTGCCCTACAGAAATAAAAATGGCGCTGAAAAAACATTCAACGCCATGTTGCCTTGCGCCTCCTGAAAGCGCGTCAGACAGGAGCTTCGCCCCTCATCAGCGCGGCAAGGGGCAAGATTAGTTGGGGCTATATCCCATGACCACACCGCTCAGGCCGGAGATCTGTTTCAGGTCGCCAAGCTGCCCTTTCAGTTTATCTTTTGAGGTATCGGGACCGACCAGAATACGGGTAATTTTACCCTGAACCGGCGTCGAAGGCGACGTGTAGACCTTAAACCCGGAGGAACGCAGCTTACCGACGATTTCGTTGACCTTATCCGCATTCTTCAACGCACCGAGCTGTACCACATAGGCTTTGCCGGTCGGAGCAGGGATCTCTGCCGGTTTCGCCGGCGGCGTCTGGGCAACGGTTTGTTGCTGCGGCTGCGGCTTCTCAACCGGCTTCGGCGGCTGAGGCTGCGGTTTAGGCTGAGGCTGCGGTTTGGGCTGCGGCTTCGGCGCGACCACCGGCTCCTGCACATCATCGAAACTGTTGCTGTTAACCGGAATACGCGACGGATCCAATGACGGCGCAGCGGCGTCCCCCGCTCTGACCTCTTCCGCCGCCCCTTCCGGCGGTTGGGCCGGAAGGGCCTGAGTCGCCGCCGGAAGCATATCCGGCTCATCGCGATCGCCCGGTTTTGGCACCAGTGGAATGGCCGCGAACTCGTCCTGATAATGCTTTTTCTGACCGTCAAGCAGTCCCGGGAGGATAATCACCCCCAGCGCTACCAGTACAATCGTCCCGACTAAACGGTTCTGAAACTTACTCGCCACCGATTCTCCCCGCCTCTATTTCTTCCATTACATGCGCCACCGTATGGAATGAACCACACACCAGTACCGTATCTTCCGGCCTGGCATCGGCCATCGCCGCATGCCAGGCCTGAGCCACGTTGGCGTAAGCTTTTCCTGCGTGCAAATGCTCCTGCAGCTGTTGCGCCGTTGCACCGCGCGGCCCCTCCAGAGGCGCACAGTACCAGCTATCCACTTCCGCCGTCAGGTTTGCCAGCGTGCCGGCAATATCCTTATCATGCAGCATACCAACAACCGCCAGCACGCGCCCCGTTTTCGACAGGCTTTTGAGACGTCCGGCGAGCCAGGCTGCCGCATGGGGGTTATGCGCCACATCGAGAATAACGCGCGGCGTTTCGCTGATTATCTGAAAACGCCCCGGCAGCATGGCCTGTTTAATACCGTCGCGAATCGCCCGATCGCTCACCTGAAGTCGGCTGGCTCGCAGCGCCGCCAGCGCCGTTGCGGCATTCGGCAGCGGAATCTGAGGCAACGGTAAATCTGCCAGTGTCCCCTCCCCGTCACTGAATGACCACGTCTGCGCACCGGCGGCATAGCGCCAGTCGACGTCGCGACGCAGAAGCGTTGCGCCTTTCCCGGCGGCTACCTCTGCGATGGTATGGGGCATCTCCGGTTCGCCAACGACGGCCGGTTTACCGGCACGGAAAATACCGGCCTTCTCGCGGCCAATGCTTTCCCGATCCGGCCCCAGCCAGTCAGTATGATCCAGGGCGATGCTGGTTACCACCGCCACATCCGCATCAACGATATTGGTGGCATCAAGACGCCCGCCGAGACCAACCTCAAGGATCACCACGTCGAGCTGCGCCTGCTTAAACAACCACAGTGCAGAGAGCGTACCAAACTCGAAATAGCTCAGGGAAATCTCACCGCGCGCGGCTTCAATTTCAGCAAAAGAGGCGGTATGCGCCGCTTCCGGCAGCTCCGCGCCCTGTACTCGCACGCGCTCGGTATAGCGCACCAGATGCGGTGAACTGTAAACCCCCACCTTGTAGCCCGCCGCCATCAGCACAGACTCCAGCGTGCGGCAGGTGGTTCCTTTACCGTTGGTCCCCGCCACCGTAAAGACGAACGGCGCCGGCTTTAACACCGCCATTCGTCCGGCGACTTCGCTCACGCGGGTCAGCCCCAGATCGATGGTTTTACTGTGCAGATGTTCCAGATAGGAAAGCCACGTAGCCAGGGGCGACGTGGCCTGAGGAATAGGTTCTTTTTCCATGATGTCCGCGAGTGTTAACGGTAAATACGCTTCATCCTTCAAACTGCCTCTTGCCGGCAGCGCTCGTCACCCACGCTGTCCATTGGACCGGGCCCTGACGGGGCTTTAGCCTTTCCGCCGCGCCGCAGTTTGAATGATGGCGCATAGAATTAAAAAAGGGCAGCGCCGTCAGGCCTGCCCTCCGAATTATCAGGCCTCTGGTTCCTGATCCGGTGCCGGTGGCACCACCTCACCTTCGTGAGAGACGTCCTGGCTGGGCGCCGGAAGATTCATCAGCTTCGCCAGGATGCTGGCCAGCTTCAGACGCATTTCCGGGCGACGAACGATCATATCGATCGCCCCTTTTTCAATCAGGAACTCACTGCGCTGGAAGCCCGGCGGCAGTTTCTCACGTACGGTCTGCTCGATAACGCGAGGACCCGCGAAGCCGATCAGCGCTTTCGGTTCCGCAATGTTAAGATCGCCCAGCATGGCGAAGCTCGCCGATACGCCGCCCATGGTCGGGTCGGTCAGTACGGAGATATACGGTAAACCACGCTCCTGCATTTTCGCCAGCGCGGCTGACGTTTTCGCCATCTGCATCAGCGACATCAGCGCTTCCTGCATACGCGCGCCGCCGGAAGCGGAGAAGCAAATCAGCGGGCAATTATCTTCCAGCGCCTGTTCTACCGCGCGCACGAAGCGAGCGCCAACAACCGAACCCATCGAGCCGCCCATAAAGGAGAATTCGAATGCTGCTGCGACAACTGGCATCTCGTGCAGAGTGCCCTTCATGACCACCAGCGCATCTTTTTCACCGGTCTCTTTTTGCGCGGACGCCAGACGGTCTTTGTATTTTTTCGAATCGCGGAACTTCAGCACATCTTTCGGCTCGAGCTCGCTTCCCAGCTCCACCAGGGAACCTTCGTCCAACAGGCTATGCAGGCGATTACGCGCCGACATACGCATGTGGTGATCGCACTTAGGGCAAACCTCCAGGTTGCGCTCCAGCTCCGCGCGGTACAGAACCTGCCCGCAGCTGTCACACTTGGTCCATACACCCTCAGGAATGCTTGCCTTGCGGGTGGGAGTGATATTGCTTTTAATTCGTTCAATCCAGCTCATTGATAACCTTTCTGCCTGAACCTGGTCGATGCCAGTTTTGTCGTAAGGGGCGCATAATGCCATTTTTGACCCTTACAGACCATGAATGTTGCACATTAAATCATAACATCCCGTAACATGGGATAAAAAAGTGGTCGTACCGCTCACACTTCCCTCTTCGGGCAGCACGCTGCTGCCCGAAGCAGATAAAAGCAGGAGGGTTATTTGGTCTGCTTCGCCGCCGCGCGCTTGTGGCGAATAATTTCAATGACCCCAGGCAGCACCGACAGCACAATAATGGCGACAATCAGCAGCTTCAGGTTTTCCTGAACGATCGGCAAATCGCCAAACAGGTAGCCTGCGTAGGTAAACAGCAGAACCCACAGCAGCGCACCAACCACGTTATACGCTGCAAAATGACGATAGGACATATGGCCCATTCCCGCCACAAACGGCGCGAAGGTTCTGACGATCGGCACAAAACGCGCAAGAATAATCGTTTTACCGCCGTGACGCTCATAGAACGAATGGGTTTTATCCAGGTAGCTACGACGGAAAATCTTCGAATCAGGGTTACTGAAAAGCTTTTCGCCAAACAGCCGTCCGATAGTGTAGTTCAGCGCATCGCCGACAATGGCCGCAATGACCATCAATGCCACCATCAGATGCACGTTCAGATCGTTCGTCGGCAGCGCCGACAGCGCGCCGGCCACGAACAGCAGCGAATCGCCGGGCAGGAATGGCGTCACCACCAGACCCGTTTCGCAGAACAGAATCAAAAACAGAATGGCGTATACCCAGACGCCATAGTTGGCCACCAGCTCAGCCAGATGAACATCAATATGCAGGATGAAATCAATTAAAAAGCGAATCAGGTCCATATTGTATGAGTCCTTAATGACACGACACAAAATCGGCCAGGATACCGTGCGACAACAAACCGGTCGTTTCCGGTCGCAGAAAGAATTCCCCGACCGGAACGCTCAGATGCAGCCAGCAAGCAGGCAGCCTGAAGGATAAAGCGTTAATGTTAGTCCGCCAGAAACAGCGGGCCCATCGGCATCACCGGCAGATCGTAGCGGGCCGGATAATCCACCGACACCAGATACAACCCTTCTGCTTTTGCCGTCGCGGCGGCCAGCTTCCTGTCTTTCGCCGCCAGAAGTTCTGCTATCCAGCTCTCTGGCTGGTTCCCGGCCCCCACTTCCATCAGGCTGCCGACAATGTTCCTTACCATATGATGTACAAAGGCATTCGCTTTGATATCTACCACCACATACGCGCCATACCGCGTGACGCTAATATGGTTAATATTCCGCCACGGCGTGCGCGACTGGCACTGTACCGCGCGAAATGAGGTGAAATCATTTTCACCCAGCAAACACTGGGCGGCGCGCTGCATCCGCTCCGCATCCAGAGGCTGATGATAATGGGTGACCCCCTGGCTTAACACCGCCGGACGCAGGCGGTGATTATAGATGACGTAACGGTAGCGACGCGCGGTAGCGCTGAAGCGAGCGTGGAAATCATCCGGTACATGCTTCACCCAACGGACGGCGATGTCTCCAGGCAAATTCGCATTAACCCCCAGCGTCCAGGCCGCGTCTTTGCGCAGCGCATGGGTCTCAAAATGCACAACCTGGCCGGTGCCATGAACACCCGCGTCGGTGCGACCAGCGCAGAACACGGTAATCGGTTCATTCGCCACCTGCGAGAGCGCCTTTTCCAGCTTCTCCTGCACGCTGCGAACTTCGTTTTGCCGCTGCCAGCCGTAATATTTGCTGCCGTCGTACTCGATGCCCAGCGCGATTTTATAGACCGGCTGCTGCTCCATCTCAGACATCAGTACAGATACTCCTGCACCAGTTTCTCGGCGATTTTCACCGCCATCAGCGCGCCGCCGAAGCGCACGTTATCGGCAACGGACCAGAACTGAATCTGTTCCGGCATCCCGTAATCATTGCGTACGCAGCCGACGGAGAGTTGCGCGGTACCTGAAGCATCGCCGACCTGAGTCGGAAATTCGCGCTCGGCAGAGAGCTCAATATCTTCGCCGCGAGCGAAGGCATCACGTGCCTCTTCTGCCGCCAGCGGACGCATTGCTTCGAAGTTCACCATCTGCGCATGACCGTAGAACACCGGCGACTGCACGACGCTGGCGGAAACCATCAATCCTTCATCCTGGAGGATCTTGCGAACTTCATCGACAATACGGCGCTCTTCGCGCACGCTGCCCTCACGATCCGGCAGCAGCGGCAGCATGTTAAACGCCAGCTGACGGCCAAAGAAATCTTCATCATCGATGGGCATACCGTTGAGCAGCTTCGCGCTCTGACCTGCCAGCGCATCAACGGCTTTTTTACCGTATGCGGAAGCGGAGATCAGGCTGGTCACGCTGATACGCGACAGGCCGCCTTCATCGATCAGCGGTTTCAGCGCCGTCAGCAGCTGGCTGGTCAGGCTGTTGGCGACGGCGATGACGTTGCGATTGCGGTAATCGGCCAGTACAAACGGGTTCACTTCCGGCACAACCAGCGGTACGTCCGGCTCCAGCGCAAACAGACCGCTGAGATCGATAACCAGACAACCGGCATTGGTCGCCTCATCAACATAGGCCGCACTCGCTTCAACGCCGGCGGCAAAAAAGGCCAGCTGTACCTGGGTCCAGTCAAATACGGCAGCATCCTGCACGATCACCGACTTACCGCTAAAACGCAGATGCTCTCCCGCGCTCTCATTGCGCGCCAGCGCATAGATATCACCCACCGGGAACTGACGTTCAGCAAGGGTGTCGAGCAGGGCTTCGCCGACGGCGCCCGTTGCGCCCAGTACGGCAATATTCCAGCCTTCAGACATGGTGGTTTACTCCAGAGAAAAGCGACCCTGCCGGAGTATCCAACAGGGTCATTAAGAAGACATTAACGAATGGGGTGATGTACGGCATTAAAACCGAGCTGACGCAGCAGCGTCGCCGCCTGCACATCGCTGCACTGCACGTACAGTGATGACCATTCACGGCGTTCCTGATAATTCTTGCGCAGCTTATCAAATTCACCCGGCACGCCGGCCACTTTTCGCAGCGGCGCATCATCGCGGCGCACATCATACACCAAATGCACCAATCGTTTCAGCGTTGGCTGATCGAGCGCGCCGTGCAGGGTAATGCGACCAAACTCCGGGGCTGGCAGCAACGTGTCCAGCGCTACCTGTTGCGGATGGCCGATAAAGGCGCTGTAGGCTTCAAAAACCTGCGTCGTCCCGCGCGCTTTCCCTTCGAGGGTGTAGCCTGCAATGTGCGCAGTGCCAATATCGACGCGATCCAGCAGCGCAAGGTTCAAATCCGGCTCAGGTTCCCAGACATCAAGCACGACGCTCAACGCCTGCCCGCTTTGCAGGCAGGCCAGCAGCGCAGCGTTATCCACCACCGGTCCGCGGCAGGCATTGATCAGCACGCTTCCCGGTTTCAGACGGCGAATCAGCGCCTCATCGGCCAGATGCAGGGTTGTGTAACGACCTTCTTTATATAAAGGGGTGTGGAACGTCAGAACGTCCGCTTCCTCTACCAGCTCATCCAGGGTGCGGAAGTCGCCTTCATCTCCCCGATCGGCACGCGGCGGATCGCACAACAGCGTTTTGATCCCCAGCGCTTTCAGACGCTTTTGCAGGCGCCCGCCGACGTTGCCGACGCCGACGATCCCGACGGTACGATCGGTCAGCGCGAAACCGTCGCGCTCAGCCAGCATCAGCAGCGCCGAGAAAACATATTCTACGACCGCGATCGCGTTGCAACCCGGCGCGGCAGAAAAGCCAATTCCGGCCTGCTGCAGCCACGTCCGATCGACATGATCGGTACCGGCTGTCGCGGTGCCCACGAATTTAATTGCTTTGCCGGCGAGCAGCGCTTCATTGACTTTGGTGACCGAGCGAACCATCAACGCATCGGCGCCGGTCAACGCATCGACGGGGACCGGACGGCCGGGGACCGCCTCGACTTCGCCCAGGCGACTAAAAAGCTCGCGGGCATAGGGCATATTTTCATCAACGAGGATTTTCACGGTTCAGTACCTGTCTGAGAACGAGAGTAAACCGGGGAAGTGTGCCATAATCTCGCCGCCAGGAACATCATCACCGGGCCTCTGTACAGCAATACGGAAAGGATTAATATGACACAACCCGTTTCAGGTATGTCCGATCGTCCCCCGGGGACCGGCGCTTCCGTCGCCGGAGAGCCCGCGCTAACCATGCAACAACGTACCGTTCTCGAGCGACTGATTACGCGCCTGATGGCGTTAACCTCGCAGCAGAACGCGGAAGTGTGGGCGGGAATCAAGCACGATCTGGGGCTCAAAGGCGATGCGCCGCTGCTGGCTTGCCACTTTAGCGCTGCCGAAAACAACCTGAATCAACGCTTAACCGTGGCGCAGCAAAACCACCATCAGCGCCAGATTCTGGCGCAGTTGAGCGAGTTGCTGAGTCAGGGGAACAACCGTCAGGCAGTGAGCGACTATATCCGCCAGCATTATGGGCAAACGACGCTGCACGCGCTGACGCAGGAGCAGTTGCAAAATGTGCTGCAGCTCCTGCAAAACGGCCAGCTGTCGATCCCTCAGCCGCAGCAGCGCCAGCCGACTCTGCGTCCGCTATTGCCCGCGGAGCACAATACGCTGAATCAGCAGGTGAGCAGGCTTGCCGCGGCGACCGGCGAACCCGGCAAACTTATCTGGCAGTCAATGCTGGAGCTGTGCGGTGTGAAAACCGGTGAACTGATTCCGGCCACCCATTTCACCCCCCTCTCCTACTGGCTGCATGCGCGGCAGACGCTGAGCGCGCAGGCCGCTCCGACGCTCACCTCGCTACAGGCGGCACTGAAGCAGCCGCTGGAAGCTCAGGAGTGGCAAAAGATCGTCGATTTTGCCCAGCACAGCTGGCACGTCACGCCGCAAACGGCGTTGAGCGCAACGCAGATTCTGACGCTACTGAATAAGGTCTTTGTGCTTCGTGTCGCCCGGGCGCAAGAAACGCTGGCTATTCCCGCGCTGCCACCGGAACCAGTTTCGCTCGCCGGGAGGCTCAAAAAGCCGGGAGTGATTGTTGTGGTGTTGATACTGCTTATCGCTCTGCTCTGGCTGGTGATGTAATTCCGCGTAGCTCGCGGTCAGACAGGGTATCGTTGGCGGTTATCTTTTTACTCAAACGCCCGCATGATGCGGGCGTTGATGTCTTGATGAGGCAATTACCACCACACCTCGGCCTGCACGCCCAGCATCAATTCATCCTTACTGTCGTCGTTGAACCGATACTGTGACAGGTCGTTATCCAGAATATTGATATAGGTTCCGTAGAAACGAATTTCCGGTCGCGAACCTAACAGACTCGGCCCGACTTTCAGCGCATGATAGAGCGTCGTTTTATATGCCGATTCTTTCAAATCTCTGCCTTGCTCCGTTTTGTTTTTCTGCGCAAACCAGCCTAACTCCACCCCGGTCTGATTCCAGGTATCCCAAATCCATGCCGGACGAATCACCGCGCGGAAGCTGTCAAAATCACTATGCGCGCCGCTTTCGTAACTGTAGATATCGTTCCCGTGCGACCAGACCAGCGCATTAGCCATAATCACGCGATCGGCCAGGTACATTTCGCCCTGTGAAATCAAACGTAAAGCGACACCGTTAGTATGATCGCCATAGTAGTAGCGCCCGTGGGCCATGGAGTTACTGGCACCGTAGAAGTTCGAGAAGCTGCTGGCATAAGAGTTATTCGCCACCTGGAGCGTAAATTCATTAAAGCCCTTACGCTCCAGCTCCTGACGGATGATCCCGGTGGCCATCCAGCTATCCTTGAGCCTAAAGTAGCTATTGTTATCCTCGTTTTTCTCCTGTTCATCATTCTTGTTTGCAAAAGCATATTTGCCCATCAACGACAGCGAGCCGTTGTTCCACAGCGGAATATTGCGGTAGCGCAGATCCAGCGAATTGGTGTTCATTTGTGTGGTCTGCGTGAAATCACGCGAATAAACATCCACATCATTGCGACTGAGAGAAGCGTCAAGCTGCCCGACGCCCAGCGCCCAGTTCTGGATCCCGACACCGGCTGCAACATCGGTGGTCAACGATTTCCAGTCAAGCATCTGGATCTCATATTCCGGCAGTTTGTGTTTACCTACCCAGAAATCAGCCTCCGGCGCAAACGGCAGGAATCCTTTGGTGGTGAGATAGATATCGCTGAACTGAAGAATATTCTCGTTATTGGTGTCGCCAAACCAGGCATCGTTATACTGCTCACCGACATTACCATCGTAGGTCACGACGGCATTGGCGGTTTTCCCATCCTGGTTATAAACCCGCTGATTTAAGGTCAGATCAAACCAGCCGCTCATTTCATTACCAAAGCGGCCCAGCGAACCCGCCGCATAGGTCTGCGACGACCCGTGATTTGAGGTGCCCCAGCCGGAACGTAGATATCCCTGATAGCTGAAACCAATATCCTCTTTGACGAATTTGCTGAGATCTTTCATGGTCACGCTCTCAACTTTCGCCTTCTTACCGTCGGTATTAATGACCGCCACCTGCTGTGTCGCTTTGACTTCTGCCGGCGCCGCCCGTTGGCTGATTTCATTATTTTCATTGGCGATATTTTCTGCCGCCGGAGAGGTCGCCGTCGGGTAACCCGCGGTGACATTTCTTTTCTCATTTTCTTTTATACTTTTTTGTAACACGGCCACTTTATCTTTATACGTCGATAATTGTGATTGCGTTTTTTGCAATTCTTTTTTATTGGCTGATAATTCTGATTCCAGCAATTCAAGACGTTGTTCAATAGTTAATTTCGCCGCTAAAACAGAGGGTGACGAAATAGCCAGAAGTACCGATAAAGACAATAAGCTAACCTTCAATTGACTTGAATACATAGAGTACCTTTCATATTTTTATAATACGCCTTCAGCCGGATGGCTGAAGGCAGAGAAAGTCAGGCAGTGAGTTCTTGTCGCAACGCAATAATTTCTTTAGCTAAATCCTGGCACAGCATCGCGGTCATTAAATGGTCCTGCGCGTGAACCAGAATAAGATTGACGGTAATTTTCCCGCAGCCTTCATCCAGACCAATCAGCGCCGTTTGTATCTTGTGCGCCTCCCGGCAGGCCATTTCTGAACTGGCCATTAGCTTCTCAGCGGTCCTCCATTCCCGGCGGCGTGAGGCGGCGATGGCCTCCATGGCATCCGAGCGGGCCTGTCCGGCATGGATAAGCAGTTCCATCACCGTGCTTTCATCAGCAAACATATTTATTTCCCCACGTCTTTTTCATTACTCAGCGGTCGCTGCGGTATTCACCTTATTCGCCGCAATAACAAACGGTAAATAGATCAGCGTTGAAACAGCAAGGCACAGAATGCCGACAAAGAGCGCTAACCAGTTACCGCCGGTACCAAAGAAGGCAATCAGCGGACCTGGCGTGGTCCACGGAACCGCGTAGGCAATCGGCGGGATAAATTCCATGCTAATAAAGAAGTAACCGATCAACGAGTTAATAAAAGGAACCAGAATAAACGGAATCACCAGAATCGGGTTCAGGACTATCGGTAAACCAAACATCACCGGTTCGTTGATATTGAACAAGCCCGGTAAGAAGGCCATTTTCGCCAGATCGCGATAATCTTTACGCCGCGAAGCGATGAAGATTGCCAGCAGCAGACCCAGCGTCATCCCCGAGCCGCCGCAGTTGGCAAACGCATCGTTGATGCCGGTCCAGGTTATCGGATAAGGCGCCCCCCATGTGGTGCCGTGTGAGGCCGCATAGGAGAGGTTTTCCAGATTCGCTTCCGAGAAGATAGTTTCACGAATCGCCGCAACGGTATTGGGACCGTGGATCCCCAGCACCCACAGGAAGTTTGCCACCAGTCCCAGAATCAGAACGGTGATAATGTTGGTGCCCATATCCTTTAGCGGGGCCTGAATCAGCGTATAGATCAGATCGTTAAGGCCGTTCGGCGAGATGCGGGTCAGCAGGTAGTTAATGATGGAAAAGGAAATCATCACAAAGAAGATCGGCAACAGCACCTTGAACGAGCGCGCCACCGCCGGCGGTACCGCTGCCGGCATCGTAATCGTCACTTTCGGGTTACGCGCTAGCCGGCAAAAGACCTCGCTGGAAATCAGCGCAACGATAATGGCCACAAACAGCCCCTGCGGCCCGAGATATTTTGTCGTCAGATAAGCCTGACCATCGATGATGGTATAAGGTGTATAGACCACAAAAAAGGCGCCAATGGCCGTTAGTCCGCACAGCAGATCGTCCTGCTGGAAGCTAATCGCGATATTGCGCGCAACGAGAAAGGTAATCAATATTGCCATAATATTGACTGAGCCATTCATCACCGGAGTAAAAATTTGCTGCGCGTCAGCAAGATTCGGAAATATTGTTCCCAAATGTAAAATGCTTGCAATAAAACCATCAGGAGACAATATTGCAAAGTTAATTAAAATAATCAGCGAACTGGCCATCACGATTGGGAAGGATAAGATAAATGCATCCCGAATCGCCGATACGTGAATCTGAGAATTTAGTTTTATAGCCACAGGGACAAGGATTTTCTCCATGCCGCGTTCAAAGGCATTCATAAAACTCATGATGAATCCTTATTTTTATCGATAATCTGCGATAGCGCCCCAGCAGTGGAGCAGAGGTATCCGGCGGCACGACGCTGATATTCAGGCGTTAACCGGGGTAATAGATAAAAAATTATTTATTGGCCAGTAAGGTGAGCGCGCCGTCTAACACGGCCGGACCATCCATTTGCCCGTAATATTTCATATCAATAACCGCAACCGGCATTTTACCGTGAGCGACCTCTTCTATTTCACTTTTCTGGAAACGAACCTGCGGCCCTAATAAAACCACATCCACTTCGTTTTTTTTGATTTTTTCTTTGGCTTCAGAAATGGCCAGCGCATTGATATTTACCGCTATCCCCACCGCCGCAGCATGCTCCTGCATGCGTTTCACTAACATACTGGTGGACATCCCGGCAGCACAAACTAACAATATATTTTTCACTTTCCTTCCTTTTCCTGTTCATCAGTCTCAATTGACGAGCACTGTAATAATTGTTAATTTTCTTATCCGCAGTTGCGATCACAGTTAGCAAGAGAAAAGTTGTTCAAAAACCAGAAAAAAAATGAACGTGTTAGCGTAAATTTAACGGCACATAACGACAACCCAATGTTTTAAAAGGGATTATTGAGGTTCAAAAGTGGTTTATAAAAATGTAGTTAATTTACTGAAAAACAAAATTAATAGCCCGCTCTATAGCATTGGCGATCTTCTGCCATCAGAAAAAGAATTAGCAGAACTTTATGATGTTTCGCGAAATACACTGCGTAAGGCGCTAAAGACTCTGGAGGAGGAGGGTTTAATCGAACGGAGACACGGTTCGGGAACCTGGATTAGAAATAAACATTTCCAGGCGTCGGTAACGCATTTAGACAGTTTTACCGAAATTGCCCGCAATGAAGGTAAAACGCCCTCTAGCCAAATTCTCAAATTTGAATTGCAAACCGCATCAGAAGAAATCGCAAAAGCTTTGCAGTTACAGCACGGTGAACCTGTATATTATGCTAAAAGATTGCGTTTTATCGATAGCATTGCGATGCAATTAGAAGAAACCTGGCTCTCGGCAACGCGCTTTCCTGACCTGACCATCGCCCATATGAAAAAGTCGAAGTTCTCGTATATCGAAAACGAATGCGGGATACGCATTGACGGTTGCTACGAATCCATAGTGCCGATACTTCCCTCTCCGGAACTGGCCACGCTGCTGCATATCAGCCCCAAAGATCCGATCATCAAAATGCAAACCCAGGCGATTGATGAGCAGCATCAGCCGATAGACTATTCCATTCTCTATACCAACATGTTTGAGTTTCAGGTGAAGTATTACCTTCCACGTAAAGCCCCCGGTCTCCCTCGCTGAAGACCGGGAATCGCGTTATCGACGTAGGGAGAACAGCGTCATGAGCATGCCCAGCACCGCGCATATTGCGCCCGCCAGAAAGACAGAAGAGTAGCCCAGCGACGTGGCAAGCAGCCCGGCAAGCGGGCCGGTGACACCGTATGAAATATCCTGAAAGGCCGCAAAGCCGCCGAGCGCGGTACCGCGAACCTGAGCCGGTACGCGTTTGACAACTTCAACGCCGAGGGACGGGAAGATGAGCGAGCAGCCGCAACCGGTCAGCGCCGCCCCGGTCAGGGCAACCCAGGCGCTCGGCGCCAGCCACAGCAGCGTCAGGCCAATGGCCTCGATCAGCAGTGACACCATCGCCACCTTTACGCCGCCAAAACGGTCCGGCATCCAGCCAAACAGAATACGCATCAGCACAAAGGCGCCGCCGAACGCGGTCAGCGTGAAGCCCGCCATCGCCCAGCCGCGGCTGGCGAAATAGAGTGAGACAAAGGTGCCAATCACGGCAAATCCCACCCCTTGCAGCCCCAGGCCGATACCCGGGCGCCAGATCATACCGACGACGCTCCATAACGATGGCCGTTCGCCCCCGTGCGCCGGAACTTTACTGACCGTACCATTGATGGCCAGCGCCAGCAGCGGTAGTCCCATCGTGACGCAGGCGAGAACCACAACGCCAAAGTGTGAGTAGATCATCAGTCCCAGCGGCGCGCCCACGGCCAATGAGCCGTACATCGCCATCCCGTTCCAGGACATGACCTTGCCTGAACGCGCAGGGCCAACCAACCCCAGTCCCCAGCTCAGGTTTCCGGTCAACAGCTGGCTTTCACCAAATCCGAGGATCAAACGCCCCAGCACCAGCAGCGCAAATTTTACCAGCACGGAAACCGGCAGTAACGCGGCCAGCAGCCACGCCGCCCCGGCTAATGCGCAGGCTAACATGCCCTGCAGCACCGAGCGCTTGGCACCATGCTGATCGGCCAGACGACCGGCATAGCCGCGGGTCAGCACCGTCGCCAGAAACTGAATGCCCACCGCTACGCCCACCATCGTGTTGCCGAAGCCCAGCTCATGGTGGACAAAGAGCGGGATCACGGGTAGCGGCAGGCCAACGGTCATATAGGTCAGAAAAACGGCAAAGGTAATACGAAATAATGGAATATTCGCTGAAGAGGTATTTGTTGTTTCAGTTGCTGCGGACATGCTTTACTCCAGTTCGCAGAGTAAGGCGAGGTAGTAGCCACGCCCCCTCCACCTGATTATCAGGGTTAAGGCGCGTTGGTTGACGTTAAACGCTTACGCATTACCGGGGTGATAATGTTTCGCAGCAGTTTGCCTGTAGAGGTCCGGCTCTGTCAAGACGACAAAAAAGGGAGCCCGCAGGCTCCCTTTTTACATATCGGTTGAATAACCAGCCGATTATGCCTTGTGTTTACGCATGACCAGCGTGGCGTTGGTGCCGCCGAAACCGAAGCTGTTGGACATCACGGTCGTCAGCGCTTGTTCGGTCGGTTTGGTGACGATGTTCAGACCCGCCGCCTGCTCATCCATCTCTTCGATGTTAATGCTTGGCGCAATAAAGCCATGTTCCAGCATCAGCAGAGAGTAGATCGCTTCCTGCACGCCCGCGGCGCCCAGGGAGTGGCCGGTCATCGCTTTGGTCGCGGAGATAGCCGGGCTGTGGTCGCCGAAGACTTCGCGAATGGCGCCCAGTTCTTTCACGTCGCCGACCGGAGTCGAGGTGCCGTGGGAGTTCAGGTAGTCAATCGGCGTGTCTACACCGGCCATCGCCTGTTTCATACAACGCACTGCGCCTTCACCAGACGGAGCAACCATGTCCGCGCCATCAGAAGTTGCGCCGTAGCCGACCACTTCCGCATAAATGTGCGCGCCGCGCGCCAGAGCATGCTCCAGCTCCTCAACCACAACCATACCGCCGCCGCCGGCGATAACAAAACCGTCGCGGTGCGTATCATAAGTGCGGGACGCTTTATCCGGCGTTTCGTTGTATTTGGTGGACAGTGCACCCATGGCGTCGAATTCACAGGCCATTTCCCAGCACAGCTCTTCGCCGCCGCCAGCAAAAACGATATCCTGTTTGCCAAGCTGAATTTGTTCAACCGCGCTGCCGATACAGTGAGCTGATGTCGCGCAAGCGGAGCTGATAGAATAGTTCACACCGTGGATTTTGAACGGCGTGGCGAGGCAAGCGGATACCGCAGAAGCCATCGCTTTGGTCACAACATAAGGACCCACTGCTTTCAGGCCGCGCGGGCTACGCATCGCATCTGCGCCAAACACCTGAGATTTAGAAGAACCGCCGGAACCGGCAATCAGACCCACGCGAGGGTTGTTTTGATAAACTTCTTCTTTCAGTCCAGCATCGGCTACAGCCTGCTGCATAGAGAGATAAGCATAGATAGAGGCATCGTTCATGAAACGGACCACTTTGCGGTCGATAAGACCTGTGGTGTCCAGTTTAACGTTACCCCACACGTGGCTGCGCATACCAGAATCTTTGAATTCTTGAGAGAAAGTGATCCCCGAGCGCCCTTCACGCAGAGATTCCAGGACTTCCTGCTGGTTGTTACCGATGCTGGAAACGATGCCCAGGCCAGTAATCACTGCACGTTTCATTCAATACCTCTGTAAGTCACACTATTTTAAGTTTCGAGTCGCACAATAGCGTACACTTGTACGCCGAACAAGTCCGATCAGCCATTTTGTGTATAAATTTGCGCCCCCCGGCACACATCGTTAAGATCGTTCTACGCCTTGAGATTCGAGTAACTTACGTGAAACAAAACGCCATACAACCTGCCAACCTGGAATTCAACGCTGAGGGTACACCTGTTTCCCGAGATTTCGATGACGTGTACTTTTCCAATGACAATGGTCTGGAAGAGACGCGCTACGTTTTCCTCGGCGGCAACCGCCTCGATGCACGCTTCCCGGTCCATCCACACCCGCTGTTTGTGGTCGCCGAGAGCGGATTCGGCACCGGTCTCAACTTCCTGACGCTTTGGCAGGCGTTTGATGTTTTTCGCCGTGATAATCCTGAAGCTACCCTGCAAAGATTACATTTCATCAGTTTCGAAAAATTTCCGCTGACCTCCGCCGATCTACGGCGGGCTCATCAGCACTGGCCGGAACTGGCGCCGTGGGCGGAACAATTGCAGGCGCAGTGGCCGCAGGCGATCGCTGGCTGCCATCGCCTGCTGCTGGATGACGGGCGCATCACGCTGGATTTGTGGTTCGGGGATATCAATACGCTGACCCACGAGCTCGATGATTCGCTGAATCAGCAGGTCGACGCCTGGTTTCTTGATGGTTTCGCCCCGGCGAAAAATCCGGATATGTGGACACCAGAGCTGTTCGGGGCAATGGCCCGCCTGGCCAGACCGGGCGGCACGCTGGCCACCTTTACCTCCGCCGGTTTTGTCCGTCGCGGCCTGCAGGAAGCGGGCTTTACCATGCAGAAACGCAAAGGGTTCGGCCGCAAACGTGAAATGCTGATCGGTGAAATGGCCCGGACGCTGAATATCCCCGCCCGCACGCCCTGGTTTGCGCGAACCGGCAGCCAGCAACGCGATGCGGCGATTATCGGCGGCGGTATCGCCAGCGCCCTGCTTGCGCTCGCGCTGCTCCGCCGCGGCTGGCAAGTCACCTTATACTGCGCCGATAACGCACCGGCTGAAGGCGCATCCGGTAACCGTCAGGGCGCGCTCTATCCTCTGCTTAGCCAGCACGATCCAGCGCTGGCCCGCTTCTTTCCGGCGGCATTTACCTTCGCCCGCCGCCTGTATGACGCCCTTCCGATCATGTTCGACCATCAGTGGTGCGGCGTCACCCAGCTTGCCTGGGACGAGAAGAGCGAACAGAAAATCGCGCAGATGCTGGCACTCGAGCTGCCGGCAGAGATTGCTGCGGCCGTCAGCGCGCAAACTGTCGCTCAGATCGCCGGCGTGGAAACCGGCTGCGGTGGCATCACCTATCCCTCCGGGGGCTGGCTCTATCCGCAGCAGCTGACGGCAGAACTTTTTGCGCTGGCGGCAACACGGGGCCTGCGCACCCGATATAACGTTAAGGTCACAACGCTTGCTGCTGACCATGACGGCTGGCAGCTCAATGCGCAGCTACGTCATGAGGTGGTCGTACTGGCAAACGGCCATCATCTGACCGACTTCCCTCAGACTGCGCGATTGCCGGCATATCCGGTGGGAGGACAGGTGAGCCATATTCCGACCACGCCTGCGCTGTCAGCTTTGCGCCAGGTATTGTGCTACGACGGCTACCTGACGCCACAAAATCCACGTTATCAGCAGCACTGCATCGGCGCCAGCTACCACCGCGGACAGACGGAGGCGACCTTTAGCGCCGATGATCAACAGCAAAACCGTCAACGACTGATCGACTGCTTCCCGCAGGCAGCATGGGCGCAGGACGTGGATACCCGTGGAAATGACGCCCGCTGCGGCGTGCGTTGCGCCACCCGGGATCACTTACCGATGGTGGGAAATGTACCGGATTATGACGCCACGTTAGCGCAGTACGCGACGCTGGCCGAACACAAAGCGCAGGCGCCGACGGCACCGGTTTACCGCAATCTGTTCGTGCTGGGGGCGCTGGGTTCGCGCGGACTATGTTCCGCCCCATTGACGGCGGAAATACTGGCGGCGCAGATGAGTCACGAACCGCTGCCGCTGGACCGAGAGACGCTGGCGGCGTTGAATCCGAATCGATTATGGGTGCGGAAGCTGCTGAAGGGAAAAGCGGTGAAATAAGCCGGGCGGCGGCGATCGCCGTCGGTTGGAGGCAAAAAGCAGCGCGACATCAGGATGATACCCGGTGTCGCGCCGCCTGGCCGCTTTTTCAGGCCAGGCGGTCAGGGGATTATTGCTTTGCCCGCTGATATAAATTATTCCACATTCCCTGCACCAGAATCTGGTCCGGCGGCGACAGTTCGCCTGCGCCGATCGCTTTCTCCAGGCTGCGCACCACCCGATCGTTGATTGCTTTCGCAGAGTGATCGTCCCCTCCTTCCAGCTCGGCTACCGCCAGCGTCAGGTGGCCGCGCAGATAGCCGCTGGCAAACAGTTCATCATCACTGGCGTGGTCTACCATTTCATCAATCAACGCCAGAATGCGTGATTCAAACTCCGCGAGCATTGTCTTTCCTCTTCTAGTGTCAAACGTGGCTTTATTGCAGGTCTTCCGGCCACGGGAATTGTTCTGCCGTCAGTGGCGGCGTCTGATAATATTCTTGTAACGCGCGGATAAACCGCGCCGGACGTTCAGGGATCCCTTGCTCCAGCAAGGTCATAACCTGGGCATGAACTCGCCGCTGAAAGGCAATGCGGTCAGGTTCGAAGTCGCCTTCCAGATTGTCACAGCTCACGTTAAACGGAAAACCTGCCGCCACGCAAAACAGCCAGTCCAGCGCCTGCGGTTTCACCTCAACATCTTCAAACTGACACTGGGTCATGGCATCACGGCCATCCGGGCAGTACCAGTAGCCGAAATCAACCTGCTCGCGACGCGCTTTGCCCGCGATGCACCAGTGAGAAATCTCATGCAGGCCGCTGGCGTAAAAACCATGGGCAAACACAATGCGGTTATACGGCACGTCGCTATCTGCCGGAAGATAGATCGGTTCGTCATCGCCTTTAATCAGACGGGTATTAAAATCATCGGCAAAGCAGCTGTCAAAGATAGCGATCAGCTGCTGATAATGGTGTTGCTGTTGCATTAATGAATTCCCAACCACTGAAGAATTTCAGTACCGTGGCTGTCATAAAGAAGTTTCGCGCTCATCACGGCGGAGACAACCACAATCATCGGACGAATCAACGATTGTCCTTTACTCAGAACCAGACGTGAACCGGCGCGAGCGCCAATAAACTGCCCCGCCATCATCACGAAACCGGTCGCCCAAATCACTTTGCCGCCAATGATAAACAGCAATAGCCCACCGACGTTAGAGGTCGCGTTCAGCACTTTGGCGTGAGCGGTTGATTTGGCGAGGTTAAACCCGGCAAGAGTGACGAAAGCCAGCGCGTAGAAAGAACCCGCGCCAGGGCCGAAGAAACCATCATAAAAACCCACGCAGCCGCCGGCGATCAGGGCAAACGGCAGGCCGTACAGCCGACGCTGACGGTCTGCTTCGCCTAATTTTGGCATCAGCAGGAAGTACAGGCCAATGCCGATCACCAGCACCGGCAGGATCTGGCGCAGAATATCGGACTGGACGTGCTGCACCAGCAGCGCACCGGCGGTTGAGCCGATAAACGTCATCAGGATATTGAGCTTCTGATCCGCCAGGTTCACCACCTTGCGGCGGATAAAATAGAGCGAAGCAGAAAGCGATCCCCCGCAGGCCTGCAGCTTGTTTGTCGCCAGCGCCTGCGCCGGAGGCAACCCTGCCGCCATCAGCGCCGGAACCGTCAGTAACCCGCCGCCGCCCGCCAGGGAGTCAATAAATCCCGCCAGAATAGCCACGAAAAAAAGCGCCACCAGTACCGTCGGCGACACCATAAACAGCTCAATAAAGCTTTCCATTACAGCACATGCTCATCCAGTAGCGCCTGGCAGGAAGGCGGCAGCGGAGGCGGCGTCTTCTTCACAGGAGAGGTTGTTCCGGGTTTTGGGGGTTCAAACCAGCTTTGTAGCTCGGCTCCGCAGCCATCGCCTGGCGGCGGTGGCGCCTGTTCTTCGCACTCCAGGCTACCCGCCGGGCAGCGCAGACGAACATGCATATGTGCGCGATGCTGGAACCATGGCCGGACTTTGCGTAGCCACCCGCGATCGTTGCCAGCATCGAGGCAGAGCTGCTGTTTGATTGCCGGGTTAACAAAGATACGCGTGACGTCGTTATCTTCTGCCGCCAGTTTAATCAGATGACTGATTTGCGGGCTCCACAGCGACGGCACCACGCGCTTGCCGTCGCGAGCCACCAGATCCAGCGCCTGCGGTTTCAGGAGCTGCGCTGAACTCCAGCGCGTCTGCGGGAGCTGAAGGAAAATATCAACATCCAGCCCGCTCTGGTGACTGGCATGACCGCCGTTAAAGCGTCCGCCCGCTGGCATCCCCATATCGCCAATCAGCAACGTCCCCATGCCCTGACTCTGCACCTGATTGCCCAGGCGCTGAATAAACTGGATCAGGTCCGGATGGCCGAAGTAGCGGCGCTGGTCGGTGCGCATGACCTGGTAACTGGTCGCGCTCAGCGGCAGCGCCTGCGCGCCGACAATACAGCCGTTGGCAAATGCGCCAATTGACTGCGCGCTGCCGCTAATCGGCTGGGTGATTTTTTGCCACGGCGTCGCCGCAAGGCAGGCAGAGCTGGCGACCAGCGCCAGCAGAGCGATAACGGTTTTTTTCATCGATTACCAGCGTGGAATTGATGTCGTCACGTCGCCATTTTGCGCGCGTTGACGCATAAAGTGATCCATTAGCACGATCGCCAGCATGGCTTCCGCGATCGGCACCGCACGGATGCCCACGCAAGGATCGTGGCGCCCTTTGGTGATCATCTCGACTTCTTCACCGTGACGGTTAATCGTATGACCCGGTACGGTGATGCTGGAGGTCGGCTTCAGCGCGATATTCGCGACGATCTGCTGACCGCTGCTGATACCGCCAAGAATGCCGCCCGCATGGTTGCTCTGGAAACCGTTTTTGGTGATTTCATCGCGATTTTGGCTGCCGCGCAGTTTCACTACCTCAAAACCATCGCCAATTTCCACGCCCTTCACCGCATTGATGCTCATCAGCGCATGGGCAATGTCGGCATCCAGACGGTCGAATACCGGCTCACCGAGCCCCGGAGGCACGCCGTCCGCGACCACGGTCACTTTAGCTCCGATGGAGTCGCCCTCTTTTTTCAGGCCGCGCATCAGTTCATCAAGCGCTTCAATTTTATCCGGATCCGGACAGAAGAACGGGTTTTGTTCAACCTGTTCCCAGTCTTTGATCGCCAGAGGAATATCGCCCATCTGGGTCAAACAGCCGCGGATAACAATGCCGAATTTTTGCGCGAGGTATTTCTTGGCAATCGCGCCAGCCGCCACCCGCATCGCGGTTTCACGCGCTGAGGAACGTCCGCCGCCGCGATAATCGCGCAGGCCGTATTTCTGCTCGTAGGTATAGTCAGCGTGCCCAGGACGGAAAACGTCTTTAATCGCGCCGTAATCCTGAGAACGCTGATCGGTATTCTCAATCAGCAGACCAATGCTGGTCCCGGTCGTCACGCCTTCGAAGACGCCGGAAAGGATCTTCACCTGATCCGGTTCACGGCGCTGCGTGGTGTAGCGCGAGGTACCCGGACGACGACGATCCAGATCGTGCTGCAGATCGGCTTCCGTCAGCGGAATGCCCGGCGGCACTCCGTCAACAATGCAGCCCAGCGCCAGACCGTGCGACTCGCCGAAGGTAGTGACGCGAAAGAGTTGTCCAATTGTGTTTCCTGCCATCACGGCTCCGTCATGTTTGCGTGTTGTTTTTAGTCTTTATAAATGCCGAAATGCGCGCGGGCGGCGATCAGCTGTGGTTTGGTCAGCATGAACACGCCGTCCCCGCCATTTTCAAACTCAAGCCAGGTAAACGGCACGTCCGGATACTGCTCAATCAGATGTACCATGCTGTTACCGACTTCACAAATCAGAATACCGTCGTCGCTGAGATAATCCGGCGCATTACCGAGGATACGGCGCGTCAGCTTCAGACCATCGCTGCCGGAAGCCAGACCCAGTACCGGCTCATGACGATATTCGCCCGGCAGATCGGACATATCTTCTTCGTCAACGTACGGCGGGTTGGTGACGATAAGGTCGTACTGCACTTTCGGCAGATCGCGGAACAGATCGGAACGAATCGGCGTGACCTGATGGATCAGGCCGTGCGCTTCAACGTTCTGCTCGGCAACGGCCAGCGCGTCAACGGAGATATCCACCGCGTCCACTTCCGCTTCCGGGAAAGAGTAAGCGCAGGCGATCGCAATACAGCCGCTGCCGGTGCACATATCCAGAATGTGCTGCGGTTGATGGTCAATCAGGCCGGCGAAGTGATTATTGATAAGCTCACCGATCGGAGAACGCGGCACCAGCACACGTTCGTCCACGAAAAATTCATGGCCGCAGAACCAGGCTTTATTGGTCAAATAGGCAACCGGAATACGTTCGTTGATCCGGCGAATCACGCGCTCAACGATGCGGTGTTTTTCGCTGGAAGTCAGACGCGCGGAGTGCATATCCTCCGGAATATCCAGCGGCAGGTAGAGCGATGGCAATACCAACTGCAGCGCCTCATCCCACGGGTTGTCCGTGCCATGGCCGTACCAGATATTCGCCGCGCTGAAACGACTGACCGCCCAACGCAGCATGTCCTGAATGGTATGCAGCTCATTGACCGCTTCATCAACAAAAATTTTATCCACGCCATCCTCCAGGACACGCTCTACTGTAAATTCGGCGGCTAGTTTGCCACGAAGACGGCGATAAATCAGCATTCTTACGTCAGGCGGACGGGGAAAAATACGTTTTGCTTGCCTGAATACAGGCCGAGTCGGGTAAACTAGCGAAAAGAAATGATGAGAGTGGGCAATGAAAAAGAAAACATCGCTAAGCGACGAGGATCAGGCGTTGTTCCGCCAGTTAATGACCGGCACGCGTCAGATTAAGCAAGACACCATCGTGCATCGCCCGCTGCGCAAGAAAATCACCGAGGTACCGCCAAAACGCTTACTTCAGGAGCAGGCCGATAACAGCCACTATTTTTCCGATGAATTTCAGCCGCTGCTGAATACCGAAGGGGCGGTCAAATATGTCCGTCCGGACGTGAGCCATTTTGAACTGAAAAAACTGCGCCGCGGGGATTATTCGCCGGAGCTGTTTCTCGATCTGCACGGGTTGACCCAGCAGCAGGCTAAGCAGGAGCTGGGGGCGCTGATCGCCGCCTGTCGTCGCGAACATGTCTTTTGCGCCTGCGTGATGCACGGGCACGGCAAACACATCCTCAAGCAGCAAACGCCGCTCTGGCTTGCGCAACATCCGCACATCATGGCTTTTCATCAGGCGCCAAAAGAGTACGGCGGAGACGCCGCACTGCTGGTGCTGATTGAAGTTGAAGAGTGGCAGCCGCCGGAGCTTCCGTAATACGGATGCTCCAGGGGGAGTCAGATAGCCTTCGCCATCTTCAGATTGCAGGGGCTCATCTGCCAGTTGAACTCGCCCTTGCCATCGGCATCAAGGGTGACACAGGCAATAGCCGAAGTGGTGAACATCGGGGGAGTTTCTCCCGGGCACAGCTCTGAGACGAGGTACCCCACCAGCGGCAGGTGCGAAACCACCAGCACCGTTGAAACACCTTCATTGGCCAGCGTCTGAAGCCAGGCGCTGACCATGCCAACATCGCCACACGGCGTGAGCTCCGGCATCACGTCGACATTTTCAGGCAGGTCCATGCACTCTCTTACCACATCCAACGTCTGTTCAGCACGCAGGTAAGGACTGACAAGAACCCGTTCAATATCCACTTTTTGACCTTTCAGCCAGGTTGCCATCTGACGGGACTCGTCACAACCACAAACGGTTAAGGGACGAACCGAGTCACTGGCTGCATCGAGGGCAGCGTCGCCGTGACGCATGATAAAAACTTGCATATTGCACCGCTTTTGTTAACCAGAAGCACCGCAGTCTTACCTGCGTAGATAGCACGCAGTCGACCCGGTGGCCGGGCATTGTGCCTGATTCATCCAACGAATGAAACGCTGTTTTTTACCTCAATGGCGTAAGTATAGTCAATGATCGTTTACAAAACAGCCAACCAACAGCGTCATTCATCGCCGGATTTATCTTCTTTGACCAGAACTTAGGTCGTCCGTTCAGCAGCGGGCCAAAAGGTTGCCCCCTGCCCGGCCATGCGCAATAAATTTTCGCATGGGGTAAACCGTGGGCCGTACTGAGCGGCCAGACGTTGCAAGATGGCAACAACTTCACTCGCCCCGAGTTGATCCATATAACGGAACGGGCCGCCAAGAAACGGCGGGAAGCCAATACCGAACACCGCGCCAATGTCGCCATCGCGGGCACCGCGGATGACCTGCTCATCGAAGCAGCGCGCGGCTTCGTTAAGCATCATCATGACGCAACGCTCAGCTATCTGCCGGGCGGATAAGCGCGCCTGCGGAGCAGAAACGCCCAGCAGCGAATAGACCGCAGCATCGGGTCGTTTTTTGCTTGTACGCCCTTTTGGCTCATAAAGATAGAAACCGCGGTTATTTTTTCTCCCTTTGCGATCGTCATTCAAGATCGCATCAATGATGTTTGCAGGCGGGCTAAAACGTTCTCCCCACGCGGCTTCCAGAACCGGCAGAATTTTGGTCCCGGTATCAATTCCGACCTCATCCAGCAGCTGAATCGGCCCCACCGGAAAGCCGAATTTCACCAATGACTTATCGATATGATCAATGGGCTCACCTTCCATGAGTAAGCGCATCGCTTCGTTGATGTAGGGCGCCAGAATACGGTTGACGTAGAAACCCGCTTTATCAGCCACAACGATCGGCGTTTTGCCCTGCATTTTGGCCAGCTTGACTACCGTCGCAATCGTCTGCGGATCGGTATGCTGATGGGGGATCACTTCAACCAGCGGCATTTTCTCGACCGGGCTGAAGAAATGCAGGCCAATCACCTGCCCCGGTCGGCTGGCCTGCGCCGCAATGTCGCCGATGGGCAGCGAAGAGGTATTGGAGGCAAAGATCGTCTGCGGGCTGCAGTGTGCTTCGATCTCAGCCACCATCCGCTGTTTAAGAGCTAAATCCTCGAAGACAGCCTCGACAACCACATCGCAATGGGCGAAGCCCTGATAATCCGTGGTGCCGGAAATCAGCGCCAGCTGACGATCCCGTTCGCTGGCGCGCAGATAGCGGCGACGCACCTGCTTGTCCAGCAGTTCCCAGCTGTATTTCAGCGCATGGTTAATTCCCCGTGCCTGAATATCTTTGATACGCACCGCAAGCCCGCCTTTGCAGGCGGTAACATACGCAATCCCGCCGCCCATCAGACCGCCACCGAGAATGCCGATGCGATTCAGTGGCCCGGCCTGCGCATCGGCGCCGCGATCTTTCTTCAAATCCGTGCTGGCAAAGAATATCGATCGCAATGCCTGAGACTGCGCAGTCATCGCCAGCTCACCGAAGGCACGCGCTTCCTCGGCATAGCCGCTGCTACAGCCGTGAGCTAATCCATTTTCAATCACCTGCAGAATGCGCTCGGCGGCAGGATAGTTGCCCTGGGTTTTCTGTCGGGTCTTTTTCCCCACCAGCCGAAACAGCAGATTACGGCCCAGCGGTCCGGCAAGCACCCGTTCGCGGATCGGCATACTGCGGCTCGCCGGCCGTCCTTTCAGCGCCAGCTCAACCGCCGTCTGCAGCAGAATCGATTGCGGAACCACCTCATCCACCAGGCCCGCTTTTAACGCCTGACGCGCGCGAAGCTGCTTGCCGGTCAGAATCATCTCCAGGGCGCTGCTGACACCGATCAGGCGGGGTAATCTCTGAGTGCCGCCGGAGCCAGGCAGCAGCCCCAGCTGGACCTCAGGCAGACCCAGACGCGTTTTCTCGTCATCGCTGCATACCCGTCCATGGCAGGCCAGCGCCAGCTCAAGGCCGCCGCCCAGGCAGGCGCCGTGGATGGCGGCGATCACCGGAATCGCTAACCCATGGATCTCCGCCATAATTTGTTGCCCCTGGCGGGCGAGCGCTTCCGCTTCCTGAGCGCTGGCGCAGCGGGCAATCATATTGATATCCGCGCCGGCGATAAAATTGTCCGGTTTTGCGGAAATCAGCACGACGCCGCGCAGAGATTTATTATCACGAATCTGGCGAACGATCGCCCGCACCTGCTGGCCAAATTCGGCCTTCAGGGTATTCATCTTTTCACCGGGCGAATCGATAGTGATGACGCCGACGTTATCCGGGCGAATATCGAGGGTAAATGCCGATGCCATGTCCATTATTCCACCTCCAGAATCATCGCCGCGCCGAGTCCACCCGCCGCACAGGCGGTAACCAGGCCAAATCCGCCCCCCCTGCGCCGCAGCTCATGCAGCGTCTGGGTAATCATCCTCGCGCCGGTGGCAGCAAAAGGATGCCCGTAAGCAATTGAACCACCGAGGACATTGAATTTACTTTCGTCGACTTCCCCGGTCGCCTGCGAGCGTCCAAGCACCTCGCGGGCAAAGCGGTCGCTGGCCAGGCACTGAAGATTCGCCAGCGTCTGCGCGGCAAAAGCCTCATGCATATCGATAAGCGTTAAATCAGCCAGGCTCAGTCCCGCCCTTTCCAGAGCCAGCGGCGTTGACCACGCCGGCCCCAGCAGCATATCCTGGCGGACATCGATGGCGGTAAAGGCATAGCTGCGCAGGTAGCCAAGCGGGGTTAAGCCCAGCGCTTTGGCCTGAGACTCGGTCATCATGATCACCGCCGCGGCACCGTCGGTTAGCGGCGTACTGTTTGCCGCAGTGACCGTGCCATGCTTGCGGTCAAAAGCCGGACGTAACTTTTGGTAATCAGCCAGGGTTGAATTTTTACGAATATTGTTGTCGTTTTCCAGCGGTTCACGGAACGGCGGCACATACGCGGTCATCACCTCAGAGGCCAGTTTCCCCTCTTCCCAGGCTTTCGCCGCCAGCTGGTGCGAACGGTGCGCCAGCGCGTCCTGCTGTTCGCGGGTGATACCCCATGTTTTTGCCATTTGCTCTGCGGTATCCCCCATCCGCAGCCCGGTCGAATACTCGGCCACCGCAGGCGGTACCGGTAAAAGATCGCGAAGGCGTAAACGGGAGAAGAGCTTCAGACGCTGCCCGAGAGTGCGCGCTTTATTGGCATCCACCAGCGTACGGGCCAGCTTTTTACTGACGCCGATCGGCAGAACGGATGAAGAGTCGGCGCCGCCGGCAATACCTGCGCGGATCGTTCCCGCCATCAGGCTCTCCGCGACGTTGGCAACCGCCTGAAAACTGGTGGCGCAGGCGCGACTTACGCTGTAGGCATCGGTGTGTACGCTCATGCCGGTGCCAAGCACAATTTCGCGCGCAATATTTGGCGCTTCGGGCATCTGCACCACCTGGCCAAATACCAGCTGCTCAATCATTTCCGGGGGAATATCGCTACGAGCCAGCATTTCGCTGATAACCATTTTTCCCAAATCAACGGCGGGAACACCGTGAAATACCGTGGCCTGGCGGGCAAACGGCGTACGTAAACCGCTGACAATGGCAATGCGATCGCCTTGACGGGTGACAAGCGGTAATGGCTGACTCATGACTTTCCCCTGTTAACCGATAAAACCAAGTGGTCTGACCTGATAACAGTTTTAACTAATTTTTTACATTAAGCCAATCGGCGAAGAGAAAAAGTGGGAGCCAAAACACATACAAAGCAGGAGATAACGCCCCTGACGGGAGGGGCGTTGAGGAGAAATTAACGCAGACCAAGCTGGAAAATCAGCGTTTCGGCTTCACAGCAGAAGACAAAATCGATATCCATCTGCACTCCGCCTTCAACGTCGGTAAAAGTCGGGGTAATTTTGCACGGTTCAGATTCCACACCCCGTGCTTTCTCAGTCAATGCGGCGAGAGTTTGTTCCGCTTCGGCGCGATTGGCAAAAACCCGGCTGTAAGAGGCGGTGCAATCGGTGTTGTCCATAATGGTGCCAACATCCATACAGCAGCAAACCGGGGTTTCATCAGCACTACATTTACTCATCGTAGATTTCCTCTGTATATGCACTCAAGGTGCCAGACAAATAATGAGGTTATTTTACGCGCGGCGCCTCCCGGCCTCCAGTCGTTAATGGCGACAAAAGTCCTAAGTGACCGAAATCACACTTAAAAATGATCCAAAACAAAAAATGCCCTGTTTAGATAATGCGAACGAGGCCAATTTTGCTAACTGGATCGCTTTTTTCGTATCACAACTGAAAAATCTCATAAACAAACTTGCAACATCTCATCTGGTCAGACCTATACTCAGCGCACTGGTCTGATTTCTCTGTCGTAAAGCAGACCCTACACTTCGCGCTTCTGTTACGGCATGTAACATAGTTTAAATAAAAATAACTCAATGAGGTTATGGGCATGAGCCAGAAAACCCGCTTTACCCAATCTGCCCTCGCAGTGGCTGTAGCACTTGTTTCAACACAGGCCTGGTCAGCAGGCTTTCAGTTAAATGAATTCTCTTCATCAGGTCTGGGCCGCGCCTATTCCGGTGAAGGTGCAATTGCTGACGACGCGGGCAATGCCAGCCGTAACCCAGCATTGATTATGATGTTCGATCGCCCGACGATGTCTGCGGGCGCGGTCTTTGTCGACCCTAACGTCAATATTTCCGGCCAGTCTCCAACAGGCAAAAGCCTGAACGCCGATAATATTGCGCCAACCGCATGGGTGCCTAACTTCCACTTTGTATCGCCGATTAACGATCAATTTGGTTGGGGGGCCTCTATCACCTCTAACTATGGTCTGGCGACCGAGTACGCCGATGATTATGCCGCCGGCAGCATGGGCGGAAAAACGGACCTGACCACCGCCAACTTCAACCTGAGCGGCGCCTATCGCCTGGACAGCCACTGGAGCTTTGGCTTAGGGTTTGATGCGGTGTATGCGAAAGCGAAGATTGAGCGCTATGCAGGCGATTTGGGGCAAATCGTTGCGGGCTCTGGCGCACTGCCGCCGCAGCTGGCCGGCCCGGTATCGAAAATTCCTGCCGATACGCAAATTGCTCACCTCAACGGTAACGCGTGGGGCTTTGGCTGGAACGCCGGTATTCTTTATGAACTGGATAAGAATAACCGCTATGGCTTCACCTATCGTTCTGAAGTGAAAATCGACTTTGACGGTAATTACAAAAGCAGCTTACCTTCCGCGTACAACCAGATCCTCGGTAACTTCGGGCTTCCGGCGGGCACCAACGGTCAAACTACCGATGGTTCTCTGACGCTGAACCTGCCTGAAATGTGGGAGCTGTCCGGCTATAACCGCGTTGCACCGCAGTGGGCGGTCCACTATAGCCTGACCTACACCAGCTGGAGTCAGTTCCAGGAGCTGAAAGCAACGGGTAGCAACGGTGAGACGCTGTTCTATAAAGATGAAAGCTTTAAAGACGCCTACCGTATTGCTCTGGGTACCACCTATTACTATGACGATAACTGGACCTTCCGTACCGGTATCGCCTTTGATGATAGCCCGGTCCCTGCAAGCACCCGTTCTATCTCCATCCCGGATCAGGATCGTCTGTGGCTGAGCGCAGGTACCACCTATGCCTTCAACAAAGATGCTTCGGTTGACGTGGGTGTTTCATACATGCACGGTCAGCACGTAGAAATTAAAGAAGGTCCTTATACCTTCCGCTCTGAAGGTACCGCCTGGCTGTACGGCGCGAACTTCAACTACCGCTTCTGATCGGTCTGGCAGCATAAAAAAAGGGTGAACGCGAGTTCACCCTTTTTTATTGTCATATTTACTCGTGTTTACTGCGAGTCGATATCTTTCAGATCGCCCTGAATCGCCTGAGCGTTAGGGTTCTCGACCGGCGTAAGTTTACCGCCGTTGGCAATAAAGTCATGACGCTGGAAGTAGGCTTCGCGAACCATGATATACGGGTCGGAAGACTGGCGCAGCAGGCCGTCGGAATCCAGCAACTGAGCACGGGTCTCAACCCCTTCAACCGCCCACTTACCGATAGACATCGGCCAGGTCAGCCAGGAAAGGACCGGATAAAGACCATCAGCCATATCACCGCCTTCATCACGCAGCGTAAAGCTGCCATAGAACGGCAGTTGTACGTAAGGGCCGTAACCCACGCCATAATGACCCAGGGTGCTACCAAAGCGATGCGGTTCAACACGCTGCAGTTTCGGGTTCGCCATCCCGGCGACATCAATCAAGCCGCCCATCCCGAGAAGGGTATTAAGGAAGAAGCGGGTAAAGTGCACCATACCTTTATAGGGATCGCCCTGCAGGAAGTAGTTCGCCATCACCGCCGGTTCTTCAAGGTTGCTGGTGAAGTTACTCAGCCCATTGCGCGCCGGCTGCGGGACATAATCACGCCAGGCAACGGCAACCGGACGCAGCACGTACGGATCCACCACGTTAAAGTTGAAGTCGAACATCGTACGGTTAAACCCTTCAAGCGGGTCTGAACGCCCCTGCGGCAGATCGCCAGAGCTGGAACTGGCACATCCCACCAGCAATGTGGCGCCAAGCGCAAGCGCCGACAGGCGAAAATTCATAGGTGTCTCCCTGTTAATTTTGGCTATTGCGGTGGGCTATCCGGGGACCACTGCCTCCATGACGATACCACCCGAAGCAAATTGCAATCTGGTGCCTGCTTTCAGCATAGCCTTCTTTGGCATAATTGTTGCGCCCTGATTCTATACATATTTTGCAATATTCGTATTGCTATTCTTGCCATCAGCAAAAATTTAGGAGGTTATCCCGGGCCAGTCGGGTGAAACATCTCTACGCTTATGAGAATGAAAAAACGCAGGAGGAAATGCCATGACGACAGATCCCAAACCTCACGAGCGCCCTCATAGCGAAGAGGTGGAGGTTGAAAGCGATGAAAAACAGGATGGCGAACCGATTGAGGTCAACGAGAAACGCCTGCCCTCGCGTGCAATGGCCACCCATGAAGAGATCCGTCAGGAGGGGGAAAAAGAGCTGGAGCGCGATGCCCTTGCACTTCTGTGGTCAGCGGTAGCCGCTGGTCTGTCGATGGGGGCCTCGATGGTGGCGAAAGGGATTTTCCATGTTCACCTGGGCGAACTTCCCGGTGGTTATTTAGTGGAGAATCTGGGTTATACCTTCGGGTTTGTTATTGTCATCATGGCTCGCCAGCAGCTGTTTACCGAGAATACCGTCACCGCGGTATTACCCATCATGCATAAGCCGACGCCCGGGAATATCGGCCTCCTGCTACGGCTCTGGGGCGTGGTGCTTATTGGTAACCTGGTCGGTACGGCAATTGCGGCATGGGCCTTTAATATGATGCCGATTTTTGACGATGCCACCCGCGGCGCGTTTCAGGAGATCAGTTTAAAGGTCATGGAAAATACGCCGTCTGAAATGTTCGCCAATGCGATTATTTCCGGCTGGCTGGTGGCGACCATGGTGTGGATGTTTCCCGCCGCCGGCGCGGCAAAAATCGTGGTGATCATCATGATGACCTGGCTGATTGCGCTCGCCGATACCACCCATATCGTTGTCGGCAGCGTTGAGATTTTTTACCTGGTCTTCAACGGCTCACTGCCCTGGCAAGACTTCATCTGGCCTTTCGCGCTGCCGACGCTGGCTGGCAACATTTGCGGCGGCACTTTTATTTTTGCGCTGCTCAGCCATGCGCAGATTCGCAACGACATGAGCAACGACAAAAAGGAGCGGCTCAAGGCGAAAAAACACCCTTAAGTGGCGAGAGTTTAAGCATTCAACCCATAGATGCTTAACGAACAAGGAAAAAAACGCTATACTCCCGCCGCTTCGTCCCCTTAGTTAAATGGATATAACGAGCCCCTCCTAAGGGCTAGTTGCAGGTTCGATTCCTGCAGGGGACACTTCTTAGCCGCTCGCCACACTCCGACACAGTTCGTTCAATCCCTTACGTACCCACTATTCGATAAAACGCCTGTTCGACAGCAACGGACTCTATCTCATGGTCAACATAACGGCTCAACGTGCCCGCGCATGAAATATCTCTTGCTCACGCTTACAGACTTGCAAACCGTCGGACGGTGGATGGCGGAATAGAGGGAAAGCGATTGTCAGGAAAGAGTAAAAAAGCCGACAGGCTATCTGGCACGCCAATAGAATTAACATAATGAATAATATAAGTTTTATTCTGATGCCTTCTGTTTTATTTCAGCATAACGGACAGCCAATTGCTTCAGATGCATCTCCAGTTGAGTCCTGTCAGCAACCGGTAAAGGTTTGCCGGCAGGCGTTTGTGATAATGCCCGCAATTGCTCTTCAGCGGGTATAGCTTGATTAAAGGACTGCATGGCGGAAAAGACCACTGATTTCAGCTCACTGACCGTCATGTATTTCCCCTTCTGCTCATCAAGCCGGTTCAGCCTGTCGCTCAGTTTTTGTAGCGTCGTCATTCCCTGATACCAGCCATTGAGATTTTCTGCCGGCAATGAGGCAGCAGTAAGCTGTTGCTGCCACTGTTGTGCCAGAGATTTAGCCTGCTCCGGCCAAAGCGTCTGAGCCTGTTCCAGAAGCTGCCTGCTCCAGGCGATATTCCAGTCAGGGGGAAGCTTGTCCAGTCGGGCAAGCTGCTGCTGCGTTTGTGTGATAACCGCAGGTGATAACGAGGATCGCTGGCGCAACACATCCAGCTGTGCAGGTGTGAGCGTTGCAGGTAACGGCGCAAGCGAGGCGGCGAGCTGAGTCTGGAGTGGCTCAGACCGCAGTAAGGTATGCCAACCCCACGCCGTCGCCACGCTTACCACCAGCATGGTGCACATCCCGGCGACAAAGGATTTCGTTTTGTTTACCGGCGCGGGCATTGCCACCTGTATTCCGATATTCGCCTGGTGTTCTGCTTGCGCGACATACACCCGCTTCGCTGTACTATCCGCCGCGCGACTCCCTTCCGGCGGACCACCAGCTGGAGCGCTCATTGCTCCCCCTGAACCATTCATTACCGTGGCAGGCAGCCCGATCCCCGTCTCGATGCTCGCCCCAGCACAACCGGAGGTGTCATCACCGTTTTCCAGCCGGGCGGCATTGTTGTGCATCAGCGTACGCAAGGCAGCAAACTGACTCAGGTGTTTAAGTTCCAGGCGCTGTAACACGACGCAGAGAGCGGTAAGCAACTGCTCTGCCCGATATAGCTGGCAGAGGTCGCTGTAATTCGGCAGGAGCGTGCGCATCCGTTGCTGCAGACGCTGACTCAGACCACTAAGGATTTCGATGCGGGCATGTACTGGTTGAGGCCAGAGCGCGCCCCACTGATGGCTTATCAGGGCCTCCAGGATTGCCAGCCCTTCATTTAAACCAGACAATCCGGCCAGATGCGTCCGCGCAAGCGTATACCAGGCAGCCGTCTGCAGTTCAACACCGTTTTGTTCAAATAATGAAAGGCAGAGCTTTTCGGCATATTGCCAGTTCACATCCGGGCGCGCCGGATGGGTCAGCTTACTCAATTCATCACGTAGGGCTGCATAATCCGGCAGGGTACGCGGATCGCCGCCGGTTTTAATTTTATGTGGGGTAATGTCATTCATGACCAGATATCCATCTGACGTGTCTGAAACTATGGAGGATTTTTGAGGCCCGGAGATATGACTGATATGGTGCTATCCGGCCTTACATGCGGGTTGTCGTGTCGAGATACTGCCGTTGCTTCAGGTGTCGCAGCAGGACCCGCCCTTCGGGCATAAACTCGGTGCCGTAGCGCACCAGGCCAACACCGTTGAGTTCAGCGTCAATGGCATAGTGCAGTTCACCTGGAATTTCCTGTTTCTCCAGGACAACGGTTATTTTTTTCAGGCGCGGCTCATATTTCAGCAGAACCGCAGACAATGTCGCCATCAGCTCATGGGCGCTACCCGGCATCCCTTGCAGGATTCTGGTCATATCCGGCAGCCCGTAATCCGGCAGGTGCGCCAGCGTCCCGGCACGGCAGTTGAGAACCCGCAGCATGTTGTCCAGCACAGACAGGATGACCTGATTTTCTTCACTGACCTGATTGACAGCAAGGCCACCGGTAAAATGACCGGTGAGCATTTCATACAGCGAAGGCGTGCGATGTTCCCGGGGCATTAGTCGTCCTTGAGCGGTTGCAGCGTCAGATGATTGTTACCGGCTTCCAGAATGCGCGGCTTATCCGGATCGAGGTCTTCACGCTGAATCACCCGCTTCCAGGTATTGTTAACCATATCCGGGTGACGAAACAGTCCCGCCACTGCCACAAACTGCGCACCGGCTTCCATTGGCATGTTGAGGCTCGCATCTCCGCCCGGCTTCACCACCACATCACGGCTCGCCAACAGGTCAGCTTTCAGAATGCTATCCCCATCCTGGAGCAATTGCTGGTAAACCGTTTTGTCGAAGGTTTTGCGGTCTTTCAGTTGGTAGACACGGACCACCACTGGCTCAGACAGCGAGTTACTCTCGCGGGAGTCGGTGTTCAGCGCTTCACGGGCGGTGAAATCCAGGTGCAGCACCTTAATATTTTTGTAGAACACGGCGTTAAACGCCGATTTGGTGCCATCGGTGATGCCCTGGGTCACCCCACAACCCGCCAGACTGAATGCCAGCAGGGGCAACAGCCAGCGCGCTGTTTTAGTTAAATTTGTACGTAACACGTCGGTTTCCTTGTTGTGGTGTCGCAGGCTCCAGCCCGGTGTAGTCACCCAGTTCTGTCGTAAAGGTCTGAGGGAGATCCTCCGGGAGGTCATCGCCTTCCATGCCCAGTACGCCGTTCATGCCGAGCCAGAAAGGACCGTCGCCGAGCGGCGGAGCGGCCAACAGACGGGTCCGGGTGGTGAAGGTGATTTTTGCCTTAAAGCGCCAGCCGAGATAAACACGCAGCATCACCAGGAAATCGTGGTACAGCAGACCATCCGGTTTCCAGCCCTGCGCCTCCTGCTCGTTATCCGTCGTGAGCGCAACCAGCAGTTGGCTGCCCGCATCCATCGCTTCGTCACCCAGGGGGGTGTTGCCGTCCAGCAGAAAATCATCATCGCCGTAAAAGCCCAGTGGCCGGCTGACTTCCACCGGCCGCAGGCAATACGGGCTGACCCTGACGGTGGTCTCCGGGGCCAGCAGGGTCACCAGCGCCTGCATCCCCTCCTGGGTTTTACCAGGCTGGCGCAGCACCCCCAGCAGCGCCAGAAATCGGGATACCGGTGTGGCAATGTGGTTCGCCGTGCCGGGAATACCCAGTCCCACCAGGCCCAGCAGTGACTGCGAAATGTTGTCGGTCCCCCCTGGCTCAAACGTGGCGGGGTAAGAGTATTTACGCCAGATGCGATAAAACTGCGTCAGGATGCGGTGGCTGAAAATATCCAGAAAGCCCTGCAGCGCCTCATGCCCTTCCCGGCGCTGGGTGATGTCATCAAGATAGGCGGTCGGCAAGGGGGAATCCACGCCATACATCCCCATAAATGTGGCGCGGATAACCGGCGGTTTGCTGTCATTATCCTCATCATATTCAACGGCTTTCAGCTCACTGGCCGGAAACCCCATCCCCGGATGCGGGGCAAAGCGGACCGGATCATCCACAGGGTGGCTGGTCGAGCCCATCAGCGGCCTGTGCGGATTACGTTTCTCCAGCAACTGACAAAAACGATAAAAGTTAATGCGGTGAAGATCGGCCTCCAGCCGCGGGGTCAGCCGGGAATGCGGCGGTTGTGCTTCTCTTGCCATTCCAGGCGCTCTCCGGTCGGTTGTAGAATGATAATCAGGCGGTTAAACAGATAGATGTCGGTGTAAAGCGCAAAGAAGCGGCTCAACATCTCGCCGAACAGGCAGATGTCACCGCGTCCGGCAAAGCCGTGACTATCCAACGTCACCTCAATCTGCACGCCGCGCACCAGATAGCCCTGTTCGAAGCGTTGAGCTTCACCGTGCTTCACATCGATGATGGCTTCCAGACGTAGGCGGTTCATCTCACTATCAGTCCACTCATACAGCGCCAGAGTGCCACGCAGCACGTCAGCATTATCCATCATTGAGAGAAAACCGCTGCCAAGGTGGCTCAGCACGCGCCAGTGAAAACGGTCCTGCGCCGGCGGATAACAGGGTAGCGTCGGCGCGCACAGATTGCGCACGGCGATACTGGCCGAAGTGGTTTTCATCACCGTATCGAGCACGGCGCTTTGTAGCGCCCGGCGAGGCAACTGACCATTGGTGCCGGTGAGCGTCAGCGACAGGCTTTCATCTTCCGGCACCGTGTGGTTATCAAACGCTTCGCCACCGAGGATAAGCCAGGTATTGTGTAGCCCGGACGGGCCGCGGCGCACGCGGGTATGATAGAAATACTCCGGCGCGTCGTGTCGCAGCATTCCGCCCTTGTGGCGAAAGCTCGAGAACGGCACGTAAGAGTGCTGGCTGGAAGACATCACCGAATCCACTGCGTAAATCTCAGTATGGCCATCCTGCACGCGCATCGGGCGCAGCATGTATTCGGTTTGCAGAGAATTGAGCGTCAGCGGGTCAGATTCCAGCGGGAACAAGTTAATCACCGGCACGCAGTTCAGACGCAGATGCTTTTCGGTAAAGCTGAAGTCATGCTCCCAGCGTTCCGCCAGCACCACGTCGATTTCAAACCAGGGGAGCTCAGCCGGGAATTCCACCCTCTCCAGCCCACGCAGGCCGGTGAACATAAATTTCTCGCGGAAGGTGAAATATTCCAGCAGCAGCTGGTAACCGCTAAAACTGCTACCCCCTCTCGGCCACAGGTCGTCGTCATCGCCAAACCCCAACGCGGTGAAATATCCGTCCAACGGTCTTCTGTCCACGTCGCCTGGCATTCTCAACCAGAGACGCGCAGTGTTCATGGTAAAGGCTTCATGCATGGCGCAGGCCAGCGGTGCATCGGCGTTAAAATAGAACGGGATCTGGCTGAGATCGACACGACGCCAGTCAGCAAGATAGCTGCAGTTAAAGCGCAGGCTGATGACCGAGCGCCCGTCAGGGTCTGACGACAGGCGGGCGTGCTCCAGCGACAGCGGCTGAAGCGCGATCTCTTTCGTTGTCGTATAGCGGCAGCGGGTGCCCTTCTCACCGATCGGCCGCGAGTTCACCTCGAAACCTTTGACAATGCGCATCTGCTCTTTCATTTCACGCCAGTCGGGGGTGAACTCCACCACCGACATCGACGGAATGGTGCGCAGGTAGTGTGGCCAAAGCAGGCTGACCAGCCCTTCGGTCAGTTCCGGCAGATCGTCATCGAGTTTCTCGCGCAGCCGGCCCATCAGGAAGGCAAAGCCTTCGAACAGGCGTTCCACGTACGGGTCGCGCGCACCCGCTTTATCGAGATTGAGCATTGCCGCCTGCTCGGGATGAGCACGGGCAAACTCTTCGCCAGCTTCCAGCAGGTAGCGCATTTCGGCGTCGTAATAACGCAGGGTTAAGTCGTCCATATATTTTATATTGATTTTCTCTTATTTATTAAACGCTGAAATTGCCGAGCCCAAATATACAGAACCAAAATTACAGCGACATTAATTAATATTTATACTTGAATGCCTTGATTTTTTTAAAACACAAATCACCTGAATCATTTTCAAGAGTTTCATTATTAAACCCATCTTTCACTTCAATCGACACGGAACATGCTCCATGCATTGAGGAAAGAATAAAATTCTTACCGCCCCCACCATTAGAATTATATTCATACTGACCGCCAATTCTCCAGCCGATATCAATTGCCGCATCTTTTCTAATCAGAGACATGAATGAAGCGGTGAATGCGATTTTTTTGCCAGATGCTATGACATCAGGTTTTGACCTTACTATTTGTTCAACTTCGTCAGGTTCAGGATCGACGTCATACACACTTTCACCAGCATATACAAATAGAGGTTTGCTTGTGTTATTGATAATAGTAACAACAGGTCTTATCGGGATGACGTGGGCGATAAGAAATACCCCTCCCAGAAATAACACAATACAAATCAGAGCTATTTTCTTTTTCAACGTCATTCCTCAATTTTTTCTGGGTTTTCTGTGTTCCAGCACCAATGTTTTTCTCTTGAGTGAGGGAGTAACTGATCAGGTGTTTTCTCTAGCGCATCCAGTATATTATTTACAGTCAGACTCTCTGCATATTTCCCATATTGATGATAAAGAGCAAACCCTATCTTCATGCTTGTAACATCATCCAGCGTATCATCTCCAACTGCGCCAGGTGTCATGTTTTGTTCCCAGGTGGAACCTTTCAAAAGCAATGACTCAGAAAAACCAACGCTAAGTCCAACATAACCATAATGAATGTTTGACCAAACATCATAAAAGTAATCATGTTGTTTGAACTTATGGTAATAAGACTTCGATGATTTTCCTTTTCTAGGCAACGGGCGTGCGACTGCAACCGACGAAAACCTGTCGCGAATCTTCGGTTTATGATCCCAGGTAGACCCCGTTTTTACGGTCTGATACCAGACAGCCATTGCAGCAAGTAAATCTGGTTGAGGAGGAGGCGCCATTTTTGAGTAAAAAGGCAGTCTGTCCCATTCAGCTTTCCTTTCCCTTAAGGTCTCATCATCAATTAAATAACGGATTGTTTTTGCAATCTGGCCTCTGACATTCGTCTTAATTTCATTAAGTATATAATCAGCAACCTTCACAGCTCCGTCAGTATGTTGACAATGCTGCTTAATCTTAAGTTCGGGAGCCGCCGCCAGTGGAGCCGTTGCTGATGAATTGCTTGCCAGTGCAGTGACTGTCGGTGAAGTTCCCCCTGCAGAATTAGCACTCCCTCCACTCTTCTCATACGTATCACCCCACATCGAGGGGATAAACTTTGCCTTACAGGGACAGGTACTGTAGCTGTCGAGCGTGCCGGCCATTCGCCTGCCATGGATGGTGTCGTTATCAATGCCGCCGGCTATCTTGTAAAGCCCGGCATGTTTACCGCAGGTCACGCTGTCCTGCTCCCGGGCTACAGGTTTATCAAACAGAGTGTGATCCTCTGCGCCCGTGGTGATTTTCCCACCGCAGGTCGTTTTGTCGCCCTGCACCAGATAAAAGCCTTCTGCTGCCATATTTTTCCCTTTAGCTGAATTCAGTCCTAACTACCCGCAAAGCACCACGCTGCTTGCCGGGTCGAGCGCAATGAGACCGGCCAGAAGCTGGTCCATCTCAGGCTGTAACCGTGATTTATCGGTTTCACCGCGTGTGGCTTTCATGCGCAGCAGTCTGAGGCGACGCGATTTGACTTCGAATAACAGTGTCGGCGTCCACTGCGTGAGGGTGATGGACTGCGCGGCGCTATCGAGTTCCCTCAGCAGATGCAGGGCCAGTTCATTCTTACCTTTCTGTTCGGCCACGCGGGCCATCAGCAGGCGCAGTAGCCATTTATCTTTTATGGCGTCGGTGCCCGGGCGTGTTTGCAGCCAGTGAAGAGTGGCATCCAGTCCGTCACTGTCAGCTTTCTCCAGTGCTTCTGGTTCAAGTGCCAGAATGTCGTTGTCAGCCCCTCTGGCGGCATTGACCGGTTCATCCCGCCAGCCGGATATATCGTCCAGCACGTTCTGATTTATCCAGTTCAGCGTGACCTCATCGGCAAAGGGCGTACCGTCATTAAAGGCCAGCGTTTCAAGTCCGGTGAGGCGGCGCAGCAGCCCTTTCAGGTCGGCGGTGATGATGTCGGCCAGCACTGCTTGCCCGGACTTCAGCAGGGCCTGATGGATATACCACTGCAAATCCAGCCAGAGATGATTAGCGCCGCGTGAGAAGGTGCTGTCCGCCTGCTCCAGTATTTCCAGCCAGCTCTGCTGCAGGTACAACCGCTTGAGCATGGCCCGCTGGTCAGCCCGCGGCGGTTCGATACGCGTTTTCCCTTCGGCATTCGGTGCCGGAATAGCGCTCAGCGTGTCATGGCGTAGGCTTTTCATTAGCCGATGTGCCGCAAGCCAGCCATCGGGTTGTTCACGCAAATATCCGGTCAGGATTCGGGCCTGGGCCAGTAAATCCTGACCGGACGTGATGCGACTCAGGACCGGCGCGTCAGGCTCGGTCGTAGGCGCGGAGGTCTGTGACTGCCCCTTGTTACCGGCGTTTTGCGGCACCACCGCATCCACGCCACCAGCCTTCATCAGGCGAGATTCCAGCGCGCTGTACAGGGCATTCATCTCCGGACGTGACGCTTCCGGCCCGGTATCCAGACTGTTGCGGATGAGCAGCAGCGCACCGGCTGTGCGCAGGGCATCCTCGCGCACCACTTCCGGCCAGAGTGACAGGCTATCGAGAACACGGGAGCCTGCGAGCCACTCCAGCGCCGGTTTACGGCTCCGCTCCCGCTGAGGGTGAAGTTTCGTCCCATAGTGCTGCAACAGCCCCGCCAGCAGCTCAAGCCCTTCGGCAAAACCGGCTTCGCCGTCCTGGTGCAGGCGCGCCCAGCAGTAATAGGTGGCAACCCGGATATCTTTAGCGGTGCCAGTCAGCAGCTTTTCAGCAAGCGTGCAAATCAGCCCGGTATTGATGCCGGAAAGTTTGTTGACCTCTTCGCGGATACGCTGAAAATCCTCGTCATATCCCGGGTCTTCTCCCGTCGGACTGGTATCGCTGACCGGGGCAAGCCAGGGATGCCAGCTTTCCGTGCGTACCTGCGCCTGTTGCGACAGCAGGTTTTTATCCGCCTGACAGGCGGCAACCAGATTCTGCAGAGTGCTCATCATTCGCTCCCATCGATGTCACTGTTTCCGCTGTTGTCCATCAGCGCCTGAGCGGTGGCCGCGCTGTCGACACTGAATATCTGATCCGGCAGCGTGAAACCGCGCAGATCCAGCAGCGTCAGCGGACCTTTTCCGAGTTGTGAGCGCAGTACCCACTGCAGAATTCGACCGTCCGGGGCGGTAAAGCTCATCATCCACTGGCTACGGTCAAGCTGCTGGCGCTTGCCCTGCTCCAGCCAGCGAATAAAGCCCCAGGTGCCGCTGTAATCCCCAAACAGGCGCGCACCGGCGCTGGTTGAGGTCCAGGTCAACATCGTGCCTGGCTTATACGTTTCTCCCGGCCAGCGGAAAGATTGCCAGTCGGCCATCTGGTTAAAGTAATGCAACTTTTGTCCATCAATTGTCAGTTGGGTTTCCACCACCTGCGATGCAGGACGCGCCTGCAGTTCGAAGCTGATGCCCTGACTGCCATCGGTGAACAGAATGTCTGACAGCTGGCTAAGCTGGTTAATGGCCCGCAGAAAGGCCGGGTTAAAACTCAGCCCCTGGCTGTTGACCTTATCCGGTGCCCACTGGCTGCCTTCCTTGTGCAGCACACCGCTGAGCTCTGTCGTCAGGAAGCGATCAATTCGTCCGCTGTCCTTGCGCACAAATTCAGCCAGCATCGGCAACGAGGCGTCACTTTTGCTGGCGGCAAACGGAAAGCGTGCGTCGAATGCGGTGTGCCAGTTCGCCGCCACCGAGCGGCTCCACTTATCATTCAGGCTCGCTGCCGACGGCTGCAGTACGGTCTCCCAGGCCTGGGTCAGCGGCTGCACAAACATCGTGTTACCGAAGCCGCTCCACTCCTCGCCAAGGCTTGCCGAAATCAGGCTGCCATATTGTTGGGTATCGGTCAGGTCAACGCTTTTACCCTGAAATACCGTCTGCGCCAGGGTCTGCATCATCTCCTGCGGGTCAGAGGCGCTGGCTACCTGCTGCAGACGGAGACGTACGCGGGTGATGCGAGTCAGGTAAGTTTGCAGGCTCAGTGAGTTATCAGCCGACATCACATTGCTGCTGGTGTTTTTGCCCAGAAGCTGAAGCAGCGGGCCAAAGGTTTCATCCAGTGGCCCCTGTGGGCCTGACGCAGACTGGTCAATCACCGGTTTGTCTTTCCCGCCCACCAGGTCTTTAGCCGATTTGATGAGGGAGTCCGAAAGCCCTTCGCTTTGCTGGCCGGTCTGCCCCTGCCACGCCAGCGTATTCATCAGGGCAATCAGCGGTGACTGACGGACATCACTCATCAACGTCAGTTGGTCGGTGACGTCAGCGATATTGTTTGCCGGGTTAAGTCGCAGACTATTCAGGAAGCTCAGCCAGCTGCCGGCAAAGTCGGTGAAGTAACGTTGCGTCAGACGCGCTTTCAGTGCTTCCGGCGACAAGTCTGAGGAGACAGCTTTTCGACTGTCGCTCAGCACCCAGTCAATTTCATCGCGGCGCGAACTGGCCGCTTTCTCGATGACCTGCTGAATCCCCCCTTCCCATGCCTGGCGGGTAAACATGCCCGGCACCACCTCCTCGGTGGTGAACAGGCGGCGAGCATCGGTGCCGCTGGTCATGTCTTCCAGAGACACATCGGCGAAATTACGGCGTACCGATTTGAGCATGCTTTCATACAACGTGCTTTCGGCATTGCGGTGCCCAATTTGCTGCAACAGCACCTGGCGGCTCTGGCTGACCAATTGCGTATTCGGTGTAATTTTCCACTGCGGCTGCTTTGGCAGTTCGGAGATGTAGAACGCCCACAAATCCGGTGACAGGCTTTGCCACAACCCGGTTGAGATGCCTATGCGCGTCGGCTGCACCACTTTCATGGTCTGCGCGTAAAACGCGCCGTCGGCTTTATCTGGCCGGGCCATCATCAGCCAGGCTTTCAGCTGGTCATAGCCCGGTTTCGCCAGCTGCGCACGCTGGTCACTGTTCGGCGCTGAGTTAGCCAGCGCGCTGAGCTTTTGCGTCAGGGCGACATTCGCCGGATCGCGAATCAGTCGGTTGTTCACCACGCCGTACCAGGGCAGCATCGCGTTCAGCAGCTGCGGGTTGTGGTCGAGACCAAAGCGCTGATACCAGGGCGCTCCCTCCCGGACACGGTGCAGCAGGCGACCGGCGTCATTACGCAGAGTATGCAAGGCCGTCAGTTGGTAATCCGATACGGAAGGATGCTCTACCAGGGCATGAGCCTGCTCAGCAACAGAAACTATCTGCATGCGGTTGACAGCGAACGACAGCAGCGTCCCCACTCCCCAGACACCGATAATGGCCATCAGCGTCCAGGCAAGCGTCTGTTCCCACGCCATGCCGACACGGCGGCCACGTATGCGGGCGCAGTCGTCAACGATACCCTGCCAGGACACCGGCAGGGTCAGCGCATGGCGTTGTGATTCCGGGACATATTTTTCAGCATCGGCAGATACTGGTGCTGCTGCTCTCTCAGATGTATCAGCGGTTTTATCGCGTGGCAGGCTGAACATCAGGCCACGCAGTGGAACGCGCTGCTGAGAGTCGAAGAGCCATGGCACCAGTTGCTGAGCCCAGCGGGCGATACCGCCGTCTTTCAGACGCTGGCCCAGGCGCAGCAGAAAGTCGTGACCGTTGTTCTCAGCGACCTGACTCACCCCCTGCGTTCGCAGGACCGGCAACATCAGTTCTAGCTGGCGGGTAATATCGTCAGGCTTAGCACGCAGCGGGAAACGGGCTCCGACCGCCTGCTCAGGGCGTGTAGTCTGCGACCAGGCGCTGTCGCACAGTTGCCACAGCCAGACCGGCGCAGAGTAACGCAACAGTTCGCTGATTTTTTCCAGTCCGCGTAAATCGCTGTCGCTGATTTGTGGGGTCAGATTAAGCGACTGCGGCATGACGCGAACAATGCCGTCCAGTGGGCGCCCGCGGCGCAGCTTGCGCAGCGCGGTGTATTTTTCGCGATCGGGCTCAGCAGTCAGACTGCCGCCGTAAATCAGCACGGTACGGCTGCCTTCCAGCCACTGCTGTTGTTGCAGGCCGGGGACCAGTTGTTCGATTGCCGCCTCATCGCCGGTGATTAACAACAGACGGGTTTTACGACGCCAGTAAAGGCCAATACGGGAGCGGAGATGCCCCCGAATCTTGTTGCACATGGCCACCGCAGGGTGAACAGGCGCTTTATCATTTTCCCGTTTCTTTTTCTCATCATCACCGTTGGTATGGTCGACAAGCGCATTAAACTCCTGCTTACCGGCACTGCGTACCGTCGCCAGAAGCACCATTGATACGATAAGGACACAGCCTGAAATACATCCGCCGGCGATAAGCCAGTAAATTTGCTGCTGACTACCGTCTTCAATCCCGGCTATATCCGGGGTCTTCCAGACCATGTACGTCATAACGGCTAACAGTAAAAAGAAAATTAATGCAACAGCAAGATAGCGGCCTTCCGTAGTCTTCGGTGCTAAAGGTAGCTTCACGGATCCATCTCCTGTCGGGAAGCAATCGGGGTAACGAGCGTGCTCCAAAGCACATTCTGTGTGGTATCACCGCAGATAATCATCTGTGGTAACTGAGTTTGTCGGGCAATTTCAGTGGCGGCAGCGATAGCCAGCCAGGGGGCCGCGGCACCGGCATGTCCCATGGATGTATCGAGCGAAATGACGGCTTCGTCCTCTACAGACTGCGCAGGGTGCGCATTCTGGCACACGATCACTTCAGCCCGCTGTTTACCCGTCATCCCGGCAAGCCATAAATTTTTCACGATATTTTCTTTAAGCGGGACGTTCCAGGCGGCCATGTTCATCCCCTCCCTCAGTTCACCTGTTGGAGCAGCATCTGGCCGGTGCAGTAATGCGAGAGGTTCGAGTGACTCCTGGGTCAGGCGGTTGCCAAGAAGCAGTGCTACACCGGCTTCAGCTGTGTTGTCAGATTCGGCAGGCTTTAACTGGAGACCCACAATCAATAACATTGCTTTATCTTTAATACGTTCATTCAACCAGCGGTCGATTACACTGAGCCCACTCCCTTCACCATATTCAACAGGAAGAGTAATTTTGTTCTTTTGCCAGGCCTCATCCCAGTAATGGCGAATACTCTCCAGAGGCAGCGATGTTGTTACATCAAAAAATACTACCAGTGGTACTTTGTCAGGGATGTGTGCAAAAGGAATACCAGCAATCAACTGCGAAAAAATATTCGTTATCACGAATTTTAGCGAGTCCTGCGGGCTGGAAGAAATTTGGCTCATCCTGGAGCTTTCATTACCATCCCGGTCGACCTGCGAAACAATAATGCTATCGTTATTTTTCATCGAAATAGCTGTATCTTTCTGAGCAACTGATGAGTGGCCGGTAATGAATGTTGCATTCAGCACCTGCAGTGCACGACGTGCCTTACGGGTTTCTCGAAGGATCCATTGTTCCCGTTGTTTGTCGAAAGCATTTGCTTTGCTATCCTGCAATGCCCACAGAAGCAGACAAGAAGCAAACGGAACACTCCACAAAACAATAGGCACACCTAAAGCAAACTTCCAAAAATACAGGTTTTCAACATAACGCCCAAATATACGCATTAATATAACTCTGACTGAAAGCATGGCAACCAGAGCAATAAGCCAACGAGAAAATTTCAGAGGTTTATGTCTGGGATAGCATTCTGGAAAATGTTTAAGTGTATATGACATTAATTCTCTCATATTACAGGATGGCTAAATTAGATTGATATGCAAACGAGGCAAGAATTCACCATGTTATATTTTTCTCATTATCGAAACTCACGCTCAAATATACAACCATCCTTTCTGTTAAAGAAAAACAGAAATCAGAGCGCTAATTTATTTTTGTTGTTGAAATGGCCTTCCATTTTTTCAGCATGTAATCCAGAAGAGGTTTATCACCTCTTAAATTAGAATCTGGAATCGGTGGATTTCCCCCACCATAACTGCCATTTCCAACAACAATATGCTCCTCCCCTCTCAAGGCATATTTCACTCCATTTTTATATGCAAAGCACTTCACAGTAACAGGATCTAACCCACCGATGCATCCAATTTTATACGCGAACAGAACTGTCGCTTCGTTATTAGAAAAAGCCCGACTTATCTCAATTGCTTTAGTTATCACATCCAGATTGATATCAACTTCGCAGTCATTAACATAATCGTTAAGAACCCAATCAACATTCCCTCCTGTTACTTGTTTTACTGACAAATACTCACCAGAGTTGTTTTTAGCAACCCCCTTTTCTATCACTAAGTTATGCTCACCAGAATCGTCAATCCAAGTTCTATTAATGAACAAATCCTTAGCAAAAACGGAGGGGCATTGAACAATCAATAATATGCAAATAAATTTAAAATGGGAAGTGAAAGAAATATTTCATTTACATATCCATTATTAGATGTAGTGAATATTATCTCATCGGCTGTAAGATAAATCGCTTTCAAGTTCACTTGGGGAACATAAATTTGTTTGCAGCCTTGCACGCTAAGGTCCCATCAGGAAGAGCATCAAACAAGGAAGTAAATCTGTATAATGACAACTCCCCTCCATTTTTCTTAAAATCAATAAAGTATCCATATGCACCATCATCGTCACATTTTTTCCTCATGGACTCTGGTAATGCAAAAGAAATATTCCACACACATACCCTCTCACCAGGGAAAACTGGCGACGAATGCATTGGATATTTAGAATTCTTATCCACACCCCAGCCATAATAAACCTCAGACATATTAACAAGAGTGCTTTTTTATTTAGAACGAGTTCATCCTGCTCAATATCACCCTTTATAGCACCAGAAGAAAAAATAATTAATGATTGCTTGTCATTATTTTTAAAAACTCCTATCAATGAATCCACATCCGACTTATTTATACATTCTTCAGCTGAAGCATAAGAACCATAACTAAACAGTAAAATAAAATAAAATAAAATAAAATAAAAGAATTTCATATCACTCTCCAAAAAAATACCATTAGATTTAATTATCTTGTTCTCTCATCATCTTTAGAAGAGTCATTCGCCCCCAGGCTTTTACGCAACTCTCCGATGTTAGACATTGTTGGTTGCTCTTTTGCACCTGAAGTAATAAATCCTTGTGCATGTGGATAATACGATTTAGGCACATAATATCCAATCAATTCATAACCTAAACGCCCATTTATATAGACTTGATATAATGGATTTATCGTAACACTATCTCCTTGATTTCCACCTAGCACACCTATCTCCCCATCTTTAAACTAGCAATATATAAAAGCAACATGCCCAGTCCACGATCCTTTCATTAGCGTATCAGTGCATAATATTACTTTCCGCTGTAATTTATTCTTATTATATATGATTTATCAATTTTTCTTCCCGGTGTTGATGTTCCCATAGAGTATCCATTAATATGAATCAATATTTCACCGTTTTCTTGGGGCTTTCCACTAATTATTATGTGATGGTAGTCCTCCACCTCTCTTTCCCGCCCTCCCCTTTTTAAGGTAATCATTTCAGGATTCCATATCAGACCTGAGTTTATAGGTAAGATATCTACGCCGATATTTTCTTTGAACAAAACAGCATTAGTTATTTCAACTTCAGCCAAATAGGCTTGCCCCACAATTCCATCTGGGAGTTCATTTCCTCTTGGTGAAAAATTCGGTGCTGGATTTGCACAGGCAGAAACAAAGAAAATAATAAAAACTATTATTTTTTTTCATTCTTATTTCATTGATTTAAAAACCAACCCTCAAAAAACATGCCGAGCGAAGTAGTTAAGGCTGCTTTTATCTTTTGTTTGCCAATCAACGCTTCCCCAAGAGAAAAGCTTCAGTTCAATTAATTCATCACTATCTTTGGGAGTAATATCTCCGCTATCAACCTTACAAACAGGCTCATCCCAAACGATCCAGTGGTTCTTTGACGATGAGTCACCATTGCCCCATCCTTTTAACATCCCTGCGGATATGAGAGTTACAACTCTATAATCTTGTTTTGCATATGAGCTAAATCCTTATTATTAATTTATTTTAATACATTAATTTCATATTTTCGTTTAAAATCTTGCCCAGCACTAGCAACGACACCGCCCTTTATACTGATTGTTATTACTCCTTGTGCTTCAGGCTTGCCTTGTATGGTAAAGTTATTATATATGTGTTTCGTATAATATTTCTTTTCAACAAACACCAACTTTAATCCCGAATTTGATGGATGGATTTCATAACTCAAATCAACAACCGGTCCTGTACCTCCAGATATGGTAATTGGAACATAGTATTCCTGACCAACAAATGCTTCAGGCAATTTATTGGGTTCGAATACAATCTGATTACCACACCCAGTTAAAAATAAAAAAACAAAAACCGCACAATATTTACTCATGTTAATTATGGTATTTTTGTAAATACCATCCCCCCAAAAGTATGGCTTAGAAATTCACCCAATGTTAATGATGCCCGGAGCGCATTATCTTTAACTTCACCCCATGAAAAGAGCCTCAACGAGACAAGTTCTTCTAAATTGGTTTCGTTAGTAATACTTCCCCCGTTAACTAACTTTAACTCTCCATCCCAAACTATCCAATGATCTTTGAATGGAACATCTGCGCCCTGTTGGAGCATACCCGCAGAGATCAAACTAAAAATATGGACATCATCATTCATTAATGAGTTTAGATTACATATATCACTTAAGCTGCTATGATACAAACTTATATTACTGAATATTTTATGTGCACCTGCATTCAACATCCATTTTTCAATATCGCCCCACAATGTTATTGCAGATGCTTTATCTCCAACTGAGTCATATTTTAATAAATTATTAGAAGAGTCACGCAAACTGGCCATTGTAATCCAATCGATCGCGGAAACTCGAGGATGACTCGCCCCTGCAAACAAATCGTTCACCTTCATCGTGCTAGTGCTTGGTTGAAGTAAGAAAGAGCCCAGCATTGCTTTGCCATGATTCCACAGATCCCAGACCAGTTGCTCATAAACATCATATCGGTCCATCATTAAACAATAGTAAAATGCTGCCGGACCACATAGCATCGAGTAATACTGATCTGGGTAATATTCCCCTTCAGGCCCCAACAGAGAAGCAGCCTTTCTGGTATCAAGCTCATTTATTATAATATTTTTTGTAAAAGGGTCTAATGGATCTCCTACTGGATGCTCCAGCGCAACAAAGAACCTCGGTAGACAAGTGATATATACATTATGTATATTGTCATCACCATTGCTATTGACAGACTTTGTCTGAGCTTTAGTCTCAAAATAACAGACATTCTCTCGTTTGCTTTTAGAGTAAGCCTGCCCGGAAACCATTTCCCCAAGTTTATACATTTTTTTAGACGGGGATGATAGCACTGAAATCAGCTTACCTCCGTGTTTGCGGTATAGGTTAATTTCTATAATGTAGATCACTGACAAATCATCCTCAGTCTCATTCGTATCATGAGGCTGAGTATAATAACTAGGGTCTATTGGTTGTTGCGTCACTGACAGCAGAACATGCTTTTTATTATTACCGTCAGTTTTATACACATTGAGGTCATAAAAAAGGTCAGATGTGGGAACATTCGATTCAATTTTTGTATAAATATTATACTTAGGCATTGATAACTCCCGGCATCATATGCAGCAATACATCCTGAGCCTGCGCAGAAGTAAACAACTTCGTATACCCCTCACTATCACTGACACCTTCCAGTACTGAGCCATCAGCCAAAAATGCTCTGTAAGGAGTATTCAGCATCGGTATTCCATTATCATCTGCACACAAATAACGAATATTGTGGCTACCGTCGTCGATAGCATTGGCTAAAGGTGAAATCTCAGGCTTATGTTGCGCTCTTGTCTGTCTGGTGTAATGGCCTGCTCTTGTCCTGAAATCTCCCATCGTCGCAGATTCAATAGCATTACCATCCAGAGTGATGTAACTCCCCCCGCCGTTTACCGTCAGCTTCTTCTTCGCGATGATTTTAATTTCATCTTCCGTGCTGACAATGCTGATTTCTTTACGTGCCAGCAATTCCATCAGATCGTTTTGTGCCTGCACCTTCACAGGTCCCTGATTTGCAATAAGCTTGATCCCCAGCTTACGAACAAACACACTCAGGGCATTACCCACCCCGATGAACAGATTTTTCACCACGCTGACGTCGGCATTTTTACCGGCAGTAGCTATCAGGTTCTGCCCTGCAGATACCTGCAGATGTTGCCCGCTGGTCAGCGCCATTCCATCCGGTGCGCTGAGCAGCAGTACTGATTTTTTGAGGTCTGTCAGCTGCTGTTCCAGCAGTTTAATTTGCGCCTGGAGATCGGCCGGGTTCGCGGTCGCCTTCTGCGCATCATCGGAGATGGACGTCATCTGCTCCCGGGCACCACCCAGATTGCTGACCGCTGGCTGCATCTCCAGTACCTGGTCCTGTGCTTTCGCCTGCCCGTCCGCACTGATGAAGATGCCCTTCTGCGCCCGGATGGCTCCCCAGCTGTCGGTTCTGAGTTCAAAACCCTCACCGCGCTGTTGTTTTTCGCTGTCGACCAGGTGCCCGAGATTCAGCTGGCTCTTGCCGCCGTATTCCGTGGAAACCTTGATATGCTCTTTCCCGCGTTCATCGTCGAGGCGAATTTTGTTGTTCGCCGGGGTGCGCAGGACGTTACGTTTGTAGTTGCGGATAGTGACATGGTCACCGTGCGCCGAGTCATGCAGCACACCGGAAATGTACGGCCTGTCCGGGTTACCGTCCTCAAAGCCAATCGCCACTTCGGTGCCCGCCAGCAGCGGCAGGTGCAGACCGTAGGTATCTCCTGCATATTGGCGTGACTGGCGCACCCACAGGCTCTCGAACCCGGTCTCCCGGTTATCACGATCAAACAGCATGTTGACCCGGTAACGGCCGTCTTTATCGATATGGCCGTAGGTGTCGTTTTCGGTGGTACTGGTGACGCGGGCCGGTAAGGTACCGGCCATCACCGGGCGTGAGCCAGGCTCAGGACGGAAACTGAAATCAGTGCTGTCCGGGATCCCGTCAAAATCAACCGCCAGGTCCTTATCGCGGCGGGCATGCGTGCGCAGGGCTGTGATAACCACGCCATGAGCAAACACGTCGGCCACTTCGTAGCCGCCGGTGACTTTCAGTACCTGACCCGGCGAGAGGGTCGGGCAGCTGGTGATGGCACGGGTCTGCGTCTGGCCATTCAGGTAACGCTCATGACGAATGCGGGCGTAAAACGCCCCGGACTCCGGGGCCGGATTGCGGTCCCAGGTACTCCCCTGAGTCAGATAGTTATCGGCATAGTGATAGGCATCACCGTAGGTGGTGGCATCCCCGCGGGTCGCATTCACCTGGGTGTTCATGTCTTCCGTCGCCTGACGGTAGTTGTAATCACGGGTGCTGACCTGCTTCTGCACCACGTTATGGTGACTCTCCATGCCCCACACCGAGTCCACGCCTTGTGAATGCTGTCCTGATGGCGGAACTGATGGCAGGGTCAGGCCTTTTCCATACCCCTGCTGACCGTCGTAAAACTCCACCACGTCGATGTTCAGGCGGGTATCGGTGGTAAAGCGGAACCAGATACCGACTTCGCCCAGCAGGCGGGAGATAAAGCGCAGGTCGTCCTCGCCGTACTGCATCACCTGCTCACGGCGCGGATACTCTTTTGCAAGCGAGAACAGAAAATCCTGACCGCGCATGCCGTGGCGCTCGCGCAGGATTTTTTCCACGATTTGCGGCACTGACATATCCTGATAAATGGCATTCTGGTGCGAACGGTCAAGCAGCGCCAGGCGCGGCTGCAGCGTCAGGGCGTAATGGGTTTCATCTTTTGAGGTGCCGAAGCGTTCAAAGCCCGTCACCACTCCCTGAATCACCCGCACCGGCTGCTGCATTTTACTGCCGTAACCCTGATCAACCGGGGCCTGCAGCGTCAGGGAGGCGGGCTTCATCAGCATCATCTCTTTACTGATGGCATGGTCGCCACTGGTAAATTCAATGCGGTAGCTGAACGGTTTACTCAGGGCTTCGTTGCCTTCAAATGCCAGCACATCAAGCTCGGCTTCACACCCCTTCACCGAAAGCCAGTGGTGGTTGTGGCTGAATCTTATCGGGGGATGGTTGCTCATGCGTTCACTCCTTCAGTGCGGTTGAAATCCAGTGAGATCCCCTCATCCTCGCTCCAGCCGAGCATCAGGAATTGCGGCTTCTGTTTTGCAGCCATATAGGTCAACAGCTGCTGGCTCAGTACGGGCAGGATTTGCTGATTGAGTAAGCTCTCCACGTTACGCGCGCCGGTATCCGGAAGCAGGCAGGCGGCGGTCAGTACGTCGTACAAGCGGTCATCGATACAGGTGATCAGGCCGTAGTGGCGGTGCAAGCGTTTACTGACCTGGGCGAGCTTCATTTCCACGATAGTGCGCATGGCGGTTTCAGCCAAAGGCCGGAAAATTACGGTCTGGAAGCGGGCGAGTAGCGCGGGCTGAAAATGATCGCGCAGGATCGGGCGCAGCAGTTCGTGCAGGTCGCCCTCGCTGGCTTCCGGTTGTTCGTCCAGAAGCTGCATCAGAGGGTCGCTGCCGAGGTTGGAGGTCATCAGAATAACCGTGTTGCGGAAGTCGATTTCTCGACCTTCGCCGTCGCGCATAAAGCCGCGATCGAACACCTGATAGAACAGATTCATCACATCACGGTGGGCTTTTTCCACTTCATCGAGCAGCACCACGCTGTACGGGCGCTTGCGCACGGCTTCGGTGAGGATCCCGCCCTGCCCGTAACCGACGTAACCCGGAGGTGAACCCTTCAGTTGAGAAACGGTGTGCGGCTCCTGGTATTCCGACAGATTGATGGTAATCAGCGATTTTTCCCCGCCGTACATCACGTCCGCCAGCGCCAGCGCGGTTTCGGTTTTCCCCACGCCGCTCGGGCCCACCAGCAGGAACACGCCCTGCGGGCCATTCTCGGAGGTGAGTCCGGTTTTGGCGGCACGCAGGCGCTGAGCAATGGCATTGAGGGACACATCCTGTCCGACGACGCGCTTACCGATTTCGTTTTCCAGGGTCAGCAGCCCGGTCTGCTCGTCTTTCATCAGCGAGGACAGCGGTACGCCCGTCCAGTCAGCAATCACCGTTGCAACGGTACGCACATCCACATCAACGCAGAGCAATGGGTGGCTGCCCTGCATGCCGTTCAGCTCCTGTTGCAGCGTGTGAGTCTCACTCTGACGGGAGATATCCTGGCGGCTTTCCAGCAGTTGTTCGGTGAGTTTCAGCTCCTGACCGTACTGGGTTTCCAGCTCGTCGAGCGCAACGATGAGGTCGTTCTCTTCCTGCTCAATGGCGCTCAGGCGTTTACCGTGGCTCTGATTGCCAAGCGCGATATCCTCCAGCAGCGCCTGCTTCTCCATTTCCAGAGCGGTAATCTGTGAGCGGATGCGGGTCAGCGGTTCCGGGACGGTATCGAGGCTCATGCGCACGCGGGCGCTGGCAGTGTCGAGGAGGTCAACGGCCTTGTCCGGCAACTGACGGCCCGTCAGATAACGGCGAGAAAGCGTGACGGCAGCTCGCACGGCATCATCGGTAATGTGCACGTTGTGGTGCTCAGCATAGCGGGATTTCAGACCACGCAGCATCAGACACGCCGTGCCATCATCCGGCTCGTCCACCTTCACCATCTGGAAGCGACGCTCCAGGGCAGCATCGCGTTCGAAGTACTGCTTGTATTCGGACCAGGTGGTCGCGGCGATGGTGCGCAGTTCGCCTCGCGCCAGCGCCGGTTTCAGCAGGTTGGCGGCGTCTGCGCCCCCGGCCTGATTACCGGCACCAATGATGGTATGCGCCTCATCGATAAACAGCAGAACCGGTGTGGATGACTGTTGCACGGCATCGATGACGTTTTTCAGGCGCTGTTCAAATTCGCCCTTCACGCTGGCGCCCGCCTGCAGCAGGCCGAGGTCAAGCGTGCGCAGAACAACAGGTTTGAGCGATTCCGGTACGTTGCCTTCGGCGATTCTGAGTGCGAGACCTTCCACCAGCGCGGTTTTCCCCACGCCTGGCTCACCGACCAGGATCGGGTTGTTTTTACGGCGACGCGAGAGAATGTCCACCATCTGGCGGATTTCCGTATCACGGCCAAACACCGGGTCGATTTTGCCTTCCTTCGCTTTGGCGGTGACGTCGAGGGTGAATTTATCCAGCGCGTTTTGTAATGCCGGGCTGAGCTCGCTCTCTTGCACTTCAGCCCCAACCGGGCGCCCGACAAACGCCACTCCCCCGCCATGGCTCTGCGCCAGTTCAGCTTCCTGCTGTACTTCGGGACGTTCATCAGACTGTGCATCAAGCAATGGACGCAGGCGCACCAACTGACTCTGACCCATCGTCAGCAGTGGCCACAGTCCGTCACAGTGGGCCAGTTTTGGCTTACCGACCAGCGCCATCAGCAAATGGAGGCTACGGATTTGCTCTTCTCCATTAAGGGAGGCAATCAGCCAGGCTTCCTGCATCAGCGTCTGGATGTTTTCCGAGAGCTGCGGTCGGTGGCGCACTGAGCGCGGTTGTTTATCCAGCCAGCCGAGCAAATCCTGCCAGATGCTGTCCATATCCCATTCGTAGCGACGGGCCAGCACCGTGAGATCGCCTTCCCCCTGCTCCAGCAGTTTCAACAACCAGTGCTCCGGAAGAATTTCCGCATGCGCGCGGCTCTGGCAGAGCGAGGCCGCCCCTTCCATCGCACGGGCACAGTAAGGGTTCAGACGTCGCAGCAGGATGGCTGGATTTTCCATGAGTCTCTCTTTGTCGGTTCCTGGACACGCTACCGCCCCTCGCTGTTTCCCGTGAAGGGGACCAAAGCGCATCCGGTCGGCTGGCAGATTGTGGGTTCTTTGCTCAACGCCCGCGTGGGCAGACGCTCAGCAAAGACAAAAAAAGCGGACAGAGAGGACTGTCCGTCTGAGTGGTTACTCTAAATAGTTCGTGCAGTAACAAGGCGGCAAGTTCGCGAATCCCCGGGAGCTTACAGCGGTAAGTGACCGGGGTGAGCGAACGCAGCCAACACCGTTACCGCGCGAAATATGACGAGTAACTTAGGCGGTGGCGCGTTCGTTCCACGAATCGGAATGAATGATGTTGCCGTCTTTGTAGGTCCAGGTGATTTTTTCGTAACGCAGCTCAATCTGCTCAAGGTGGTTGTGTTTCTCGAAAGAGGGATCCTTGATGTCGTGCATCACCGGGTTCACTTTCACCACTTTTACGTTTTCGAGTCTGGTGTTGAAGTACTCCACTTCCTGGCCTGCGTCGTTGATTTTGTACCACTTGAATTCCGCAGACTTGAGGGTCTGACCGGTGGTCACCGCCTTGTACAGATACGGGCTGGACGAATCGATTTCCTTGGTGAACAGGAACGGCGTGTGGATACGGGTACCCGTCAGTTTGCCGGTGTTGTTATCGGTCGGGATGTACAGGTTATGCTGCTGCGCCACCACTTCGATGCTGCCTTCGCGATCCTGAACGTCCACAGACCCTTTAATGTCCGCGCCGCCGTCGTCTTTCAGCCAAAGATAAACAGGAATTGCCATGGAATTACTCTCCATTGTGTAGTGATGCGCCATCATCCTGCGATGACGCCGGGGTTTTGCCAGGTATCTGACAGGCACTGGCCTGCGGTACCAGACTGATTTCGACACGGCGGTTGAGCGCACGGCCCTCCGGAGTGTCGTTGGTTGCAGCAGGACGGCTTGCGCCATAGCCCTGCACCGCAAAACAGCTTTCCGGCACGTCGCCGGTATCGCGCATCCAGTCGCGCACGGCTTCGGCACGTTTCTGAGAAAGCCTCTGGTTCAGTTGCGAAGTGCCGGTGTTATCCGTATAGCCGGCGACCACAATCAGCCAGCCCGGCTTTGCCTTAATGTCGACCAGCGAGTTGACCAGCAGTTTGGTAGAACCGGGTTTCAACACGGACTGCCCGGAGTCGAACAGCGACATGCTGTCGAGGCGCGCAATTTTCGTTACCGGTTTGGATTTCGGCTGCGGTTCAGGCGGCGGGGCGGGGGCACCCAGGAGCGGATCGCATCCAGCACAGGCATTCGCAGCCGCTCACCCTGATACAGACCGAAGCTCATCCGGGCCGGTACGCCATTGCGCACCCAGCTATCCAGCTGTTCCGCATCGTCACGCAGGACGGTAACGGCGTCGGCTTTTGGTCCGAAATCATGCATCGGGATACGGTCATAGCGGGCAATATCGAAGCTCACACGCTGCAGCAACTGGTGATTGTTCCAGCCACTGCTGAGCAGCGCAGCAATGGCCGCCAGCGTGAGGATCCCGAGCGAATAACGGAAGGCTCGCCCACGCGGCGTCAGGCCTCGCCCTTCAGGCAGCAGCGGCAGGATAAAATCCGGCAACGGGGAGATAACCGTACTGTCCGTTCCCACCGGCTGCCAGCCCGCAACCTGCTGCATCGCAGTGTGGCGGGAAAGCCACCCCGTCCAGGCCGATGTGGCCAGACTTCCGGCAAGAATCGGCCCCATTCCCCACAGCACCGCAACAGGTGCAATGACGGGAATATCGGGGTTTTCATCCATAAACACGGCTTTGACGTGCTGATGGAACCAGCTCATCAGGCTGTTCATCAGCACCTGTTGCTGCATCGCCATAGCACCACCGGTGGCAACCCAGGCTGCAATGGAGCCCGGCGCTGAAGATTCACGCCAGACCCTCCCCCCTTCTCCCGGGATAGCCGCCTGCCAGAGCATGTCATTCGTCATCGCGCTGCCAACCTGACCATTCAGAACCAGCGGCACAGAATGACCGGTTTCTTTACGCAGGCGGCTGATTTGCCAGCGCAGGGCCAACAGACGACTGGTAAGGCGCTCGCTGTCAGCGTGTTGCTGTGGGCAGACGCTGACCATCACCGACAGCTGACGCCCCCAGTCAGGGCGTAGCCACAGTACCTGGCGGGCTGCCTGCTGCAGATCCTGATGATCTGCCACGCGGATCCAGCATCCCTGGGTGACAGTGAGCACCAGTGACTGCTGCATACATGCCAGCGGCAAATCACCACAGACCAGCACCACGGCTGACGGTAAGTGGCTTCCGGTAGGTCATCCAGACGCAGGATGACATCATGCTGCGCACGACGACTGGCGGCGTACCAGAGCGTCAGGATAAGCCCCAGCACCACCAGCAGAACGAGCGCAGAAACCAGTCGGGTGACCGGCAGAAAACCCAGGCAGACCACGGCGCTGAGCAGGGCGGCCCACAGCGCAAGCCCGCACTGTTGTGCCGGACTCATTTCACGGCTCCCGGCAACAGGGTCAGCAGCGTCTGATCCAGCCAGTGATCCAGTCCCAGCCAGAGTGCAGCCACCGCCACCACACTCAGGCCAATACGCACGGGCCATGACGCCAGCCAGCCGCCCATTCCCCATCCGGTACGGCTTTCGGCCAGGACCGAATGGGTTTGTGGGTAGCTGAACGGCGTGACATGCTCACTGAGCGCGCTGACGAGTTTCTGGCGCTCCGGGTCGTTCAGAGAGCGGAAACTGCCGAGGAATCCCAGCATCATGACTCGCTGGAAGCAGGTCACGACGGCGTGGTCTGGAGCCGGTTCGCGCAACACATCACGCATCCGATCGCACAACGTATCGCCAGCGTCCATGGTGCCGAGGAAGTGCCCCTGCAGGGGAGTGTCATACCACTGCACACAGGCGTCATCCTCCACGCCGCGATCTTTGACCGCCTCATCAAGCAGCGCACACTGTGCAGTGAGAATATGCTGACAGCTGGCTTCATCGAGTTCGCTCGCTTTCAGCTCACGCTGGACACGTTCGACATCAGCAATGCAGCGCTCCCACAGCGTGCGCCCTTCTCCATCCTGAAATTTCGGGCCATGACGCAGGCTGATCGCCTGCAGCCAGGTGTCCTGCAGGAGGGCATCAATATCAATGGACGCGGCAGCGCCGCGTTTACGCTCACTCATGTTCGCAGTACCGCAAAGAGTTCAAGTTCAGGCTCGCCAAGCATTCCCGGAACGTAAAACATACAGGTGCCGCTCTGGAGCATTTCGATGGCCAGAGGATGAGAGACATCAAGGCTGAAATACTGGTTTTCCAGGCGCAGTGGAATAGCTGCCGGCACATGACGCAGCGGCGTCAGAGGAACGCCCACCCGCGATGAATTGACGATGCTTCTGACATGATCGGGACTGCCGACCTTGCACAATTGCGGGAACTGTTCCTGCAGCTGTGCCACCGGCATCGGTGAACGCACGGAGAGATAGTAATCAGCGCCTTCGCGCAGACGTGGGTCATGCAGACGAGCCTGCGAGAAGTGAAGTCGGGCATCATGCTCAAGCTCAATCGCCACCACCCGCGACGGCAGGCTGGCTTCCAGCAGGTCGCCCAGTAAATCAAACAGCGGCGGGAAGACGTTAGTCAGTTGCTCATGCTGCCAGACCGGAATAGCACTCACCTGATGCTCCAGTGAGAAGGTCAGCAGGCTGCCCGCAAGCCGTGCCAGCTCCGGATACAGACGCTCAGGCGGGATTTGCGGGTGGCGCAGAAACTGTCCGAGCACGGGCTCAGCGCTGTTCAGGGCGTTGAGCAGCCAGAACAGTGACACGTCGGCCACGGCAAAATCTGCCATTCGTTCGTTACTCTCCCGGCGCATATCCATCAGGCGACTCAGACGGGCACGCAGTTGCGTCATCAGCTGCTCCAGCTGGGTCACCAGCCAGCGGTTGCCCTGCAGAGCCAGCAGTGGCGGGAGATAGGTTTCATCGAGTGCCCAGTTCCCCTGCGAATCCTGCTGCAGACGGGCGACCGGACAGGCCAGATAATCGCTGTTGTTTTGATGGGCAAACCGCAGCGTCAGCTCTGGCTGCATCACCGCAATCTGGCGGGTATCATCTCCGAAAATATTGCGGACATCCCGCCAGCGCTGGCGATAGCGAACAGGACGCTCGGCCACCTCATCAGGTTTAAGGCAGTTACCGCCATTTGCCCGCAGCAGCGGAAGGGCCAGAACTACCACCATGTCCTGTGATTCACTCTCAAGCGACAGCACCGGCGGCAGGTCATCAGCATTATCCGTGTCGATAAGCGTCCCGTCGGGAAAACGGATGTGCAGATGGCGGGCCTGCAGTCGGCCCAGCTTCAGTGTTTCCGGTTCGAAAGCGACATTTATCACGCCCCAGGGCTGTGATAAACCCATCCGGGCGATACCTTCGGCGGACCAGGCCGCATACGCGGCCTGTTGCTGGAAGTGCTGGGGCGAAACCATAATCCCTCGACCCCATAACGGTTGTTCCGTTTTCATCGGCTTCCTGCCTTACGTTACGATTTGGCTTTCGGCATCTGGGAAACCAGTGACAGGTTGACATCCATCCCTTCCACCTGGAAATGCGGCACGGCGAACAGCTTCACGCGGAAAAAGCCCGGGTTGTCTGCAATGTCTTCCACCACCACTTTTGCATCGCGCAGCGGGTGAGAAGCCTGAAGTTCGTCACCGGGATCGGTCATTTCAGTGACCAGACCGCGCACCCAGGTATTGAGTTCCAGCTCCAGCAGGCGGCGATCTTTGGTGGTACCGATATTTTCACGCTGGATAAGCTTCAGGTGGTGCGCGATGCGCGACAGCAGGAAGATGTATGGCAAACGCGAGTTAATGCGGCTGTTGGCCGTGGCATCTGCAGTGTCATACAGGGCGGGTTTCTGGGCGGAGTTCGCAGAGAAGAAGCAAGCGTAGTCGCGGTTTTTGTAATATGACAGCGGAATAAAGCCGAGGCTGGAGAACTCAAACTCGCGGGTTTCCGGGATCATCACTTCGGACGGAATTTTCACCTGGTTGCCGGTACCGAGGTCATACAGGTGGATCGGCAGATCTTTCACTGCACCACCGGCCTGCGGGCCGCGAATTTGCACGCACCAGCCATTATTGATGAAGCTTTTCACCATGTTGGCTGCAAAGGCGAAAGACGCATGAGTCCACAGGTATTTGTTGTGATCCGGACCTTTCACTTCTTCGACATAGTTGAAACTGCGTACCGGTACGGTGTCCGGACCATACGGCAGGCGAGCAAGCACGCGCGGCATCACCAGGCCGATATACCGCGAGTCGTCGGTGTCGCGGAAGGATTGCCACTTGATGTACTCGGCGCGCTCGAAATAGTTGCTGATATCTTTGATAGCCGCCACCTCTTCCATCGTCTCTTTGAGGAAGAATTTCGGCCCCGCAGAGCCAATAAATGGCATGTGCGCGGCGGCGGAGACTTTTGAAATATGACGCATCAGCGCTACGTCCTGCGCGGTGGCATCGAACTCATACGCCGAAATCACTGCCGCAATCGGCTCACCGCCAGGGGTATCGTATTCAGCGATGTAGGTCTGCTTGTACAGGCCGCTCTGGACAATTTCCGGCGAATCTTCGAAATCCTGACGCAACTCTTCTTTGGACAAATCGAGGATTTCCAGCTTCACGTTCTGGCGAAAGTCAGTCTTGTTCACCAGGGACTGAAGGCCACGCCACACGGACTCCACTTTCTGGAACGCGTCATTGTGCATGACTTCATCAAGCTGACGGCTGATCTGGAAATCCAGTTCAGCGATATGGTGGTCGAGTAATGTCTTATCGAGCTTCTCGACCTTCTGACCGGACTTGTGCAGACACTGCATGAAAACCTGAACAGCGGCGGTAACACGTTCATCGGCCGAGGTTTCCGCCATTACGGTATTATCTTCAAATCCATTCAGGCCGCCGATTTCAGCAACCGGCTTTAAATTAATTTTGTCGAACAGTGAGGCATATACACCGTTCTGCGGCAGCATTTTTTCAACTGTGGCTGCCCTTCCCTCATTCTGGATTTCGTTATTTACTGACATCAGCATTTTTCTCGTTAATATTCCGTTAAAGTTTCCAGAAATTAATCCTGGCCCAGGGCAAGCGCATTCAATTCACTGCGTAGCTCGTCGGAAAGAGCAGGGTCTTTTAAAATTATTTCCAGTTCTTTCCGGAAAGTAACGTTGTCCAGCAGATTGGATTTCAAATCACGTAATAAATTACGCATAGCAAGCATCACACGAAGCTGTGGAATTTGCCGCGCTACCGCCTCTGGTTCAAAATCCTTCATATCCTGAAAGGCCAGTTTCACACTCTCTTCGGAACCATCGTTGGCGAGGGTATTTTTAACGGTGAGATAAACTTCAGGATTGAGATCCGCGAGAACGCTGTTGAAATTGCGCATAGTGATATTGATTTTTTCGCGCTCTGAAAGCGTCCCTTGAGCCTTGCCGTTGCTGAAATCACCAACACTCAGGAGCTTCAACGGCAGTTCAACTTTCTTCTGAGCGCCACCCGTCACCAGATCCAGTTTTATATTTACACGCGCACGAGGTATCTCATTCTGAAATGATTCAGACATATATATTTATCTCCTGAATAAATTAGTCCTTTTGCCGGACAGAGTATCGCTATATAAAAATATGTTTTTATTTTAACCAGTAATTTGCTTTAAGGTAAAGCAGGCAAAAAAGGTGATAATTACAGCCAGCAGCTGAAACATTTAATACTGGTGTAAACACCGCATCATCACTGGATTTTCAGATTAAATCGCTCAACTATTTAAAAAATTCAAAACAACAACCTCACTCAAACAATAAATATTGCGCAGGCATTAAGAGAAAAAACTCTCCTTTAAAAACGAAGTTATATAAAACTTGCCATGTCTTTGTAAGAAGATATTCATAAAATGAATGGGTTGTATTTTTGCGCCGCAGACATAAGAGAATAATCATCCGAATTTATGGAAGGTGTCATATATATAAAAAGGAGCGTGCTATGGTCCACCATGTTCCAGGACGTCACCAAAAGGTCAATGGCGTCAGCGTGTTGAATTTGCCAGGCGATACGGCACTTGATGCACTGAAAAACAGTGCGCGCCGGCCAAGGGAAATGGATACAATGCGGCAACTGGCTTTCGACAAAGCAGTGCAGAGCTCATCCACCGTAGCGAAACCATTCGCAATCTCAGATCTCACGTCAGGCGGCTAAATGAAATACATCACTTTCAGCGACATGCAACAGCAGAGCGACGCGGCAGCGCGTTCACCTCGTTTACGTGCACATCGTAATTTTCACCCGGAATTAACCGATCCCGTACAACGTCTGGCGATCGCGATGGAACCGGGAACCTATATTCGCCCTCACCGTCATCCGCACACCTTTGAGCTGCTGTTAGCTCTGAGCGGGCGCTTTGTGGTACTGACTTTTGATGATCTCGGTTACGTCACTCGCCGCATCGTATTAGGCGAAGAGTGTACGGCGCTAGAGATGGATGCCGGGACCTGGCATGCGGTTCTGTCGCTGGACGCCGGCGGCGTTATTTTTGAGGTCAAACACGGCGGTTATCAGCCGGTTGCTGCCGGGGATTATGTCTCGTGGGCTCCGGCGGAAGGTGAAGCGGGGACGTTTGAACTGATGGAGTGGTATCGTCAGGCTCAGGTTGGCGACGGCGGGCACATTCGCTCACTCTGACCGGGCCGGTTAAAAAAACAGTCCGCTGCCGGGAAGCGGCGGATTAGAACCTTTCTATCTCATCAAACCGGCCAGCATAAATTTAGAAAAAACAAAAACTCGCCCACTGACTGACCTGCGCTGGTATATATTCACATTAGCAATGCTTTATCTGCAAAACAGCATCTACGCGTATTAGCTCTATAATCCCTCATCATATTTGGAATCCGGATGAAACCATTTCGCTACCCTGCTGCTCTCTGCTCCCTGATGCTGTGTTGTTCGCCCGCCAGCGCCGAGGTTGACCTGGGTTCCATCGATATCTTCTCTGCATCGAATCCAAATAGTCCGGTACCAAAAGGAGTGGTGCTGGGAGCCGCAACCATCAGCGGAACGGCGCGCTACGAGAAGCAGAATAATGAAACTTACGTTATTCCCGGCGGGCTCTACTTCGGCGATCGGTTTATCTATCTCGGCGATCGCGCCCGCTACTATTTTCATATCGACGACAACGTTGCTTTTTACGGCTATGGCCGCTGGCGATTTGGCAACTTAGATCCCAGCGATAATAGCGCGTTCAAGGGCATGGAGCAGCGAAAAGGCGAGTTTGAAGCCGGTATCGGCGCCACGCTGATTACGCCGTATGCGCTGCTGAGCGCCCGTATCAGTTCCGACGTTACGGGTCGCAGCAATGGGCAAGAGTTGCTTTTGTGGGCAGACTTTCCCGTCATCAAGGATAATCTGCTGATCATGCCGGGGATGGGACTGATGATCCGCAGTAGCAATATGGCCAACTACTATTTTGGCGGCGTCTCGGCCAGCGAAGCCACCAGCCAGCGCCCACAGTGGGATACCGGCACCACCGTCTCACCAATGGCGGCGATTATTACCAGCTACCGTTTCAGCCCCCACTGGGTCGGCATGTTCGCCGCGAACTACGAGCTGTATGATAAAGATATCGCCGACAGCCCCCTTGTTCAGCACAACGGCGAGCTGTATGGCATTCTGGCCGTCGGCTATAGCTGGTAAGTGGACGCTATCACGAGGTTTCCCCACCGCTAAGTTCCCCGGCTATCTGGAATGCCATCGCACGAAACGCGCGCGTCGCGACGCTCTGCCAGGCCTCTTTGTGCTGCAGCAGGCAGGCCGTGCGCTCCAGCAGCACCGGCGTGAGCGCCACCGCGACCAGATCGTCGCGGTCCCGTACGATGGCGGCCGGTAACAGCGTCCCAAGCTGGGTATGTTGAATTACCGCCAGCATCGCGCTGATAGAATTGGCCTCCATGCGCACCGTTGGCTGAATACCGTGCTGCCGGCAACAGGAGTCGATTTGCCCGCGCGTCGCAAACTCCTCGCTCAATAAAATCAACGATTGCTGATTGAGCGCCTCCAGCGTCATACGGCGCTGACCCGCCAGCGGATGATGCCGCCCCACCACCAGCGCCAGCGTTTCGCTGAATAAAGGTGCGGCCACGATATCCCGTGAGCCGCTATCGGCAAAAGCAATCCCGGCATCCAGCTCATCGTTAAGCAATAACGCTTCCATCCGTTCCTGGGCCATTTCACGCATCGTCAGCGTGATGTTCGGATAACGCTGATAAAAAGCCGCTACCAGCGGCCCCATAAAGTAGGTCGTAAACGTCGGCGTCATCGCCACCCGCAGCGTTCCCCGCTGCAGGTCTTCTACCTCCAGCAGGGCTCGTTTGCCCTCTTCCAGCTCCTGTAGCACCCGGCGGGCATAAGTGAGCCAGACCTCGCCGGAATCGGTCAAACGGATCTGCCGCCCGCTGCGGTCAAATAACAGCACGCCCAGCATCTCTTCAAGCTGGCGGATCTGTTGTGAAAGTGCCGGCTGCGAAACATGCAGCGCCGACGCGGCTCGGGTAAAACTGCGATGTTCCGCAACCGCCAGAAAACAGGTGAGATGGCGTAGCAGCATGGGCCCCCCTATAAGCAAAACCAATAGAGTCAATCATAAATAAGTCTTTTAACTTATAAAACAAAATGCGTACTCTGGCCCTGTGCACAACCGTAAAGTTCCTCTTCCCGCAACATCTCAGCCTTTCCTCTCCGGAGCCGCTATGTCAGTTCACGATAACTATCTTCAGCATGCCATCGCCCTCGCCACAGCCAATGTTGAAAACGGCGGGCGTCCGTTTGGCGCGCTCATCGTCCGCAGGGGTGATATTGTCGCCCGGGCCGTCAATACCCTGCATCAAAACGGCGATCCGACCGCGCATGCCGAACTCAACGCCATTCGCGACGTCTCGCAGCGTCTGGGTAGCCAGGTGCTCAGCGAGTGCATCATTTATGCCAGCGGTCAGCCCTGCCCGATGTGCCTGAGCGCTATCTATCTGACCGGCATACGCGAGGTTTATTTCGCCAACAGTAACCGGGATGGCGAGCCCTTCCGGCTCTCCACCGCCGCTATCTACCACCAGCTAAGTCAACCGCTGGAAACGCAATCACTCCCGATTCACCATAGCCCTCAGCCCGAGGGCCTCGCGCTTTATCAGCGGTGGGCGGATAAGCACAAATGAACCCGACGTCGCGCAACGGCCTGATGCTTCTGGTGCTGATGCTGATCGGCATCAATATGCGCCCGCTTTTAACCTCCATCGGCCCGCTTCTTCCGCAACTCCAACAGGCCAGCGGAATGGGGTTTAGCCTCGTTTCGCTACTCACCGCGATCCCGGTCATCGCGATGGGACTGCTGGCGCTGGCAAGTCCGTGGACTCAGCGCCATATCAGCGAAAGTCGCGGGATTGTCCTGAGCCTGATGATGATCGCCTCAGGCGCTGCGCTTCGGGAATTCACGCCGCACAGCGGGCTGCTGCTGAGTAGCGCCCTGCTCGGCGGGATCGGAATTGGTATTATTCAGGCGACGATTCCGGCGGTGATAAAGCGTCAGTTCCCCCACCGAACGCCGCAGGTCATGGGCCTGTGGTCAGCGGCGCTGATGGGTGGCGGCGGCCTGGGAGCCGCGTTGACGCCGTGGCTGGCGCAGCACAGCGCCCTTTGGCATTACGCGCTCGCCTGGTGGGCCCTGCCCGCCATCGCAGCGCTGCTTAGCTGGTGGTCAGTCAACCGCATGCAGCCTACCGGGCAACATCAGGTCGCGCCCCGGGCAAACGGGTCTGTTTTCCGCCGCCGCCGCGCCTGGACGCTCGGGCTGTACTTCGGCCTGATTAACGGCGGTTACGCCAGTCTGATCGCCTGGCTGCCCCCCTATTACATGCAGTTGGGCTATAGCGCCCAGTTTAGCGGAACCCTGCTGGCCATGATGACCGTCGGCCAGACCGCAGGCGCGCTGCTGATACCAATGCTGGCACGTCACGACGATCGCCGCAGACTATTACTCTTGACGCTGATGCTGCAGCTTATTGGTTTCTGTGGGTTCATCTGGCTGCCGCTACAGCTCCCGCTGCTATGGGCTGTGTGCGGCGGCATAGGGTTAGGCGGCGCATTCCCGTTGTGCCTGGTACTGGCGCTCGATCACGCCCGCCATCCGGCGATTGCAGGCCGACTGGTGGCCTTTATGCAGGGCATCGGTTTTATGGTGGCCGGCGCCTCCCCGTGGTTATCGGGCCTGCTGCGAAGCCTGAGCGGTAATTATGTGCTGGACTGGGCGTTTCATGCCGTCTGCGTCGCCGCTCTGATGGGCGTCACCCTGCGTTTTGCACCGGCACGCTTTCCGCAAGCGTGGCGCCAACCTGAACATGCCGCCGATTAAGCCCGAATGTTGCGCTGCGGGAGCGCGTTTCCCGCAGCGCATCCTCGGCATCGCCAATAGAATAAATCCCAAAATCAAACAGCTATCGCGTAAAGGCGGCTACGGCAAAATGCCGTCGCCAGAATGGAATTTATTACCGAATGAAATTAATGTGTCGCCGAATCACGACACTCGTAAGTAACTAAAAATTAATAAAAAAATGCCTCTTGTTTCCCTCATTTTTTAGGCGTACATTAGCGCCATCTGGAGCAGTTACAGCACAGAATTTCGACCTGCCGCGGCCGCCAGAATCCTCTGGTTTTGCCGCGACGGATCAAAATCAACAATGAAGATTAAATTCATTTAGGCGTTTCGCCGAGAACGCGGAGTGATGAGTCGTGAAATACTTTATTATGGGCGTATCTTTTATGGTCATCGTTTGGGCCGGTACTTTTGCCCTGATGATTTAAGCGCAGCCAGAGTCAAAAAAAACGGGAGCCAGCGGCTCCCGTTTTTTGTTGGCACTTTTCTTTCTTTCGCGCCGTTATTCGAGGCCTTCGCCGGCTGACTTGCCCGCTGCTGGCAGCAGCCCGTCGGCACGAAACATCGATTTGATCCCGCGAATCGCCTGGCGGATACGATCGCGGTTTTCGATAAGCGCAAAGCGCACATGGGTATCCCCGTAATCACCGAAGCCGATACCCGGCGAAACGCATACTTTCGCATCCTGCAGCAGCTTTTTCGCAAACTCCAGCGAGCCCAGCGCCGCATACTGCTCGGGGATCTTCGCCCAAACGTACATGGATGCCTTCGGACACTCGACCATCCAGCCTGCTTCGTGCAGCCCTTTAACCAGCACATCGCGACGGCGCTTGTACTGCTCGGCGATATCACGAACGCACTGCTGGTCGCCTTCCAGCGCCGCAATTGCCGCGACCTGCAATGGAGTGAAGGTGCCGTAATCGTGATAGCTTTTAATACGCGCTAATGCATTGACCAGCGTTTTATTACCGACCATGAAGCCGATACGCCAGCCGGCCATGTTGTAGCTTTTGGAGAGGGTAAAGAACTCCACGGCCACATCGCGCGCGCCGGGAACTTCCATAATCGAAGGGGCCTTCCAGCCATCATAAACGATGTCGGCATAGGCCAGATCGTGTACCACCAGCACATCGTAACGCTTGGCCAGCGCGACCACTTTTTCAAAGAATTCCAGTTCGACGCACTGCGCGGTCGGGTTGGACGGGAAACCGAGGATCATCATTTTCGGTTTCGGGTAACTTTCACGAATCGCCCGCTCCAGCTCATTGAAGAAATCAACGCCCTCCACCAGCGGCACGGAACGTACCTGCGCACCGGCAATCACCGCGCCATAGATATGGATCGGGTAGCTTGGATTGGGCACCAGCACCGTGTCGCCATGATCCAGCGTCGCCAGCATCAGATGCGCCAGCCCCTCTTTTGAGCCAATTGTGACAATCGCTTCCGATTCCGGGTCGATTTCAACGTTATAGCGATCCTGATACCAGCGCGAAATGGCGCGGCGCAGGCGAGGAATACCGCGGGAGGTAGAGTAGCCGTGCGTATCGGGCCGCTGGGCAACGGTGCACAGTTTTTCAACGATATGCGGCGGCGTCGCGCCGTCCGGGTTGCCCATGCTGAAATCGATAATATCTTCACCGCGCCGACGCGCAGCCATTTTCAGTTCAGCAGTAATATTAAAAACGTAGGGGGGCAGACGATCGATACGCGTAAAACGGCGTTCAGGACTGGATGCAGTCATAGATTCCTCAGAGTAACGTTAGCGCCCGGACCGTCCGAGCGACGCTGTCGCGTTTGCGACGAGCTTAGAAAATAACCCGAAAAAAATGATGCTGTCGAGGGGGTGAGAAAAAAATAATCGCTGGCGAAAAAAACGGGCATCAGCATCATGACATGCAGCGGCGGAGGTCCTCGATTTAGCCGGTACGAAAATTAGATGCAACATATTAATATCTATTAATTTACCTGTTTATATCATTCACCCTCCGCTCATCACGTTGACACCGGCCCGGCGATCAATCCCCTTTTTTTAGTATGACTTTTCCCTATTCAACGCTTCGGCTGGCCTTCTGGCGCGAGGTTTTTTATCATGTCGCTTTCCCGCGATAGACACGGCGCACCCATGCACGAAATATTCACAATGCTGCTGGCGGTTTTTGACCGCGCGGCACTCATGTTGATTTGCCTTTTTTTCCTTATCCGTCTGCGCCTGTTTCGCGAGCTACTGCATAAATCGGCACATACACCGAAAGAGCTGCTGGCGGTTATCGCCATTTTTTCCCTGTTTGCTCTGTTCAGTACCTGGTCTGGCGTGCCGGTAGAGGGTTCTCTGGTTAACGTGCGGATTATCGCGGTGATGTCGGGGGGGATTTTATTTGGCCCCTGGGTCGGAGCTATCGTGGGGGTGATTGCCGGCGTTCATCGTTATCTCATTGATATTGATGGTGTAACTGCTATCCCCTGCTTTATCACCAGTATTGTCGCCGGGTTGTTGTCAGGGCTGATTAATCGCAAAGTGCCAAAAGCTCAGCGCTGGAAGATCGGGATTCTCGCCGGGATGCTCTGCGAAACCTTAACCATGATCCTCGTGGTCTTTTGGGCGCCGTCGTTTTCGCTGGGCGTAGATATCGTCTCCAAAATCGGGATCCCGATGATCCTTGGCAGCGTCTGTATCGGTTTTATCGTGCTACTGGTCCAGAGCGTCGAGGGTGAAAAGGAGGCCAGCGCCGCGCGCCAGGCAAAACTGGCGCTGGATATCGCCAACAAAACGCTGCCGCTCTTCCGTCATGTGAACAGCGAATCCCTGCGTCAGGTGTGCGATATCATTCGCCGCGATATCAATGCCGACGCGGTGGCCATCACCACCACCGATCGGGTTCTGGCCTACGTCGGGTTTGGCGAAAGCAACTATCGCGATAGTGATAATGACATCAGCCCCACCACCCGCCAGGCTATCGAGAGCGGGAAAATCATTATTAAAAACAATGATGAGGCCTACAGAACGCCGGAGATTCACTCCATGCTGGTCATTCCGCTACGGGAGAAAGGCGTGGTGACCGGTACGCTGAAAATTTATTACTGCCACGCCCATCGCATCACCTCGTCCCTGCAGGAGATGGCCGTCGGTCTGTCGCAAATCATCTCTACTCAGCTGGAGGTCTCGCGGGCGGAACAGCTGCGTGAAATGGCCAATAAGGCCGAGCTGCGCGCCCTGCAGAGCAAAATCAACCCGCACTTTCTCTTTAACGCCCTCAATGCGATTTCATCCTCGATTCGCATGAATCCGGATACCGCCCGTCAGCTCATTTTTAATTTGTCGCGCTATTTACGCTATAACATTGAATTAAAAGACGACGAACAGATTGATATCAAAAGAGAGCTGTACCAAATCAAGGATTATATTGCCATCGAACAGGCGCGCTTCGGCGATAAGCTGACCGTCATCTACGACATCGACGATGAGGTCAGCTGCGTGATACCGAGCCTGCTGATTCAGCCGCTGGTGGAAAATGCCATTGTCCACGGGATCCAGCCGTGCAAAGGCAAAGGCGTCGTCACCCTCGGCATCAACGAGTGCGGTAATCGGGTCCGGATTAGCGTTCGCGATACCGGGAATGGTATCGATCCTGCCGTGGTCGCGCGGGTGGAAGCGGATGAAATGCCGGGTAATAAAATCGGTCTGCTCAACGTCCACCATCGGGTAAAATTGCTGTATGGCGAAGGACTCCATATCCGCCGCATGAATCCGGGAACGGAGATTGCGTTCTACGTGCCTAATAAACTTGTCTCCCAGACCACTCCGGTGTCTCTGTTGCCATGAACGGAGAAAAAATGAAAGTCATCATCGTTGAAGACGAGTTCCCGGCACAGCAGGAGCTCACATGGTTAATTAACACCCACAGCCAGATGGAGATTGTCGGGACCTTCGACGACGGGCTGGACGTGCTGAAGTTTCTGCAGCACAACAAGGTTGATGCCATTTTTCTCGACATCAACATACCTTCGCTGGACGGCGTTCTGCTGGCGCAGAATATCAGCCAGTTCGCGCATAAACCGTTTATTGTGTTTATCACCGCCTGGAAAGAGCACGCGGTAGAGGCATTTGAACTGGAAGCGTTTGACTACATCCTGAAGCCATATCAGGAATCACGCATCATTAACATGCTGCAAAAGCTGACCAGCGCCTGGCAGCTACAGCAGCAGTCAGGTAGCCAGACCGGGACGTCTGCCAATCCGCAGCGGGAAAATGACACGATCAATCTCATTAAAGATGAGCGAATTATCGTGACCAGTATTCACGATATTTACTATGCGGAAGCCCACGAAAAAATGACCTTTGTCTACACCCGACGGGAATCATTCGTGATGCCAATGAACATCACGGAGTTTTGCGGCAAGCTGCCGCCAGCGCACTTCTTCCGTTGCCACCGCTCATACTGCGTTAACCTGAATAAAATTCGCGAGATTGAGCCCTGGTTCAACAACACCTATATTCTGCGCTTACGCGATCTGGAGTTTCAGGTGCCGGTCAGTCGCAGCAAGGTCAAAGAATTTCGCCAGCTCATGCATCTGTAGCAAGGATCGAAGAGAGTAGCCAGCCCTTGCACGGCGGCGCCGGAACAGGCTGGCTATGACAAGATTAGAGAATCTGTCCGAGCGTCTGGCGCAGATGCGCCCCGGAGCCCAGCAGGCCCGGATTATCGTGAACGATCAGGTAGACCGGAATATCCTGGACGAAGGCTTTAAAACGCCCCTTGTCTTCAAATCCTCCGCGGAAACCGGAAGCTTTAAAGAACTCCAGGAAGCGCGGGACAATGCCGCCAGCAATATACACGCCGCCGAAGGTGGCCAGCGTCAGCGCCAGGTTGCCGCCAAAGCGCCCCATAATCACGCAGAACAGCGACAGCGCACGACGACAATCGATACAGGTGTCGGCCAGCGCGCGTTCGGTCACATCTTTCGGCTGGAGGTTTTCCGGCAGGCGGCCGTCTGATTTCACTATCGCCCGATACAGATTAACCAGCCCCGGGCCGGATAATACACGCTCGGCCGAGACATGCCCCAGCTCCGCGCGCAGCTCTTCGAGGATAATCCCCTCTTCTTCGCTGTTCGGCGCGAAATCAACGTGCCCCCCTTCACCCGGCAGACTCACCCAGCGTTTGTCAACATGCACCAGATGCGCCACGCCCAGACCGGTTCCTGCGCCGTAGACGGCGATAGGTTTCCCCTCTACCGGCGTCGTGCCGCCAAACTGAATCAGATGCTCAGCCTTCAGCATCGGGATCGCCATCGAAACCGCCGTAAAATCGTTGATGATCTCCAGATGTGAGAACCCGAGGTTCTTTTTCATCTCGGCGATGGAAAAGGCCCACGTATGGTTGGTCATCGCCACCCAGTCACCGGTGATCGGGCAGGCAATGGCGATGCAACCGTCTTCAACCTCAACGCCCCGCTCGTCAAGATAGACGCGGACAACGGCTTCAAGACTGGGGTAATCGAGCCCGGAATAGGTTTTTGCCTGGGAAATCTCCCCGCTTGCCATATCGCATAATGCCAGTCGGGCATTGGTTCCGCCGACGTCTCCTACTAAAGCAAATTTTGTCATTCCGTTACGGCTCCACTAAAGTCAAAATGATTCTTTTGGCACACTGTAAATTCATGATGCCTTAACAACAACGACCAACGTATAAGTGCCCACAGTTTAGCGACCTATGTCACATTTAGGTTGTAATCTGTGCAAAATGATTCTCAACGCACTGCGGGATCGTCAGGCATAGCCATCAGTTTATCGTTTCAGCACCATTTGCATCGACGCCCCTCAGAGGCACGGGCAAAATCGTGCTTCACAACCTTTAAAAGGAAATGTTTCATGCTGCATCCGCGCGCCAGAACGATGCTGTTGTTATCGATACCCGCCGTGATTATCGGTATCGCTTCCAGCCTGGTATTGATTGTGACGATGAAGATTGCAGCCATATTGCAGCATGTTATCTGGTCCAGCGTGCCGTTGAGTTTAGGCATCGAAGCCAGTGGCCAGCTGTGGACTATCGCCGTACTCACGCTAACCGGTATTGCCGTGGGACTGGTGGTACGTTTTAGCCCCGGGCATGCCGGGCCGGACCCGGCCACCGAATCGTTAATTGGCGCTCCCATCAGCACCGGTGCGCTGCCGGGTCTGGTCGCCGCGCTGGTATTAGGTCTCGCGGGCGGGGTCAGCCTCGGGCCTGAGCATCCGGTCATGGTGATGAATATCGCCCTTGCCGTCGCGATCGGCTCTCGCCTGTTCCCCCGCGTCAGTTCGCTGGACTGGACCATTCTTGCCGCCTCCGGCACGATCGGCGCGCTGTTTGGCACCCCGGTGGCCGCCGCGTTGATTTTTTCGCAAACCCTCAACAGCAGTAACGATGTGCCGCTGTGGGACCGGTTGTTCGCGCCCCTGCTGGCGGCAGCGGCGGGTGCCCTGACTACGGATCTGTTCGTCCATCCTAATTTCTCGTTGCCCATCCCCGTTTATCCGCAAATGCATTTCGTGGATATCTTAAGCGGCGCTATCGTGACGCTTATCGCTATTGCCGTAGGAATGGTGGCCGTCTGGTGCTTGCCGCGACTGCATGCGTTGATGAACCGTCTGAAAAATCCGGTGCTGACGCTGGGTCTCGGCGGCCTGCTGCTGGGGATTCTCGGCGCTGCCGGCGGACATATTACGTTGTTTAAAGGCCTGGAGGAGATGCAGCAAATCGCCTTAAGCCAGACCCTGACGGCCGGCGACTTTTTGCTGATTGCGCTGGTGAAGCTGGCGGCGCTGGTGATTGCCTCCGCCAGTGGTTTTCGCGGCGGGAGAATATTCCCCGCGGTCTTCGTCGGCGTGGCGCTCGGCTTTATGCTGCACGCCCATGTCGAGGCCGTTCCGGCCGCGATCACGGTCTCCTGCGCCATCCTGGGCATGACTCTGGTGGTAACCCGCGATGGCTGGCTCAGCCTGTTTATGGCGGCGGTCGTCGTGCCGGATACGACGCTGCTACCGCTGCTGTGTATCGTGATGCTCCCGGCCTGGCTGCTTTTGGCCGGGAAGCCGATGATGATAGCCAGGCGACGAAACGACTAGACGCGGCTGTTTCTCTCTTCCAGAGCCTGGGTTACCGCGCGCAGGAAGTCAGGAATATCCATTTTGGGCAGCATGACCTCCACCAGCGTCAGCTTATCGGAGCCAATACTGTCGGCCATCGCCTCTTCAAGCTCTTCCGTGCGCGTCACGCGCCAGCATCGGGAAGGAACATTGGGGGCGAAGGCTCCCGGCAAGCGGTTCCAGTCCCACAGCGCAATATCGTTATAACGCTGCTCCGGACCGTGAATCGCACGTTCAACCGTATAACCCTCGTTATTAAGCAGCAGGATCAGCGGGTTCTGTTTATCGCGTAGCATCGACCCCAGCTCCTGGATCGTCAGCTGAGCTGCCCCGTCGCCCACTATCAGCACCACCCGTCTGCCCGGCGCTGCGGTTTGGGCGCCGTAGGCGGCCGGTAAGGTAAATCCTATCGATCCCCATAGCGGCTGGACCAGCAGGGTGGCGTCGGAGGGCAGCTTGAGCGCCGCAACGCCGAAAGCCGCGGTTCCCTGATCGGCAAGAATAATATCCCCGGGACGCAGCTGCTCTTGTACGGTACTCCAGAAACTGCTCTGCGTCAGGCTGCCGCCCGCCATGCTTTCCACCTCCGGCGCAGAGCAGTCTGGCAACCTCCACTCTGCTGACAGGCTGGCAGACAGAATCATTAACTCCTTAAGGGCTTGATCCATCGGAATACGGCTGAACCAGTGGTCGCCCACTCTGACGGCAAAAGGCTGAATTTCAATCGTTCGTTCAAGGGGTAAATGCTGGGTAAATCCGGCAGTGATGGTGTCGGTGAAGCGGGTTCCAACGCAGATGATCGTATCGGCGTTTTCGATTGCCTCACGCGTTTGCGGCGCGCTGGCGATACCGCTATAGGTGCCGACAAAGCCAGGCTGCTGCTCATCAAACAACCCTTTTCCCATCAGCATCGTGGCGCAGGCAATCGGCGTTTTCGCCACCCACATCCGTAGCGTATCCTGCAGACCATAGCGCTGGGCGAGGAAATCCGCCAGCAATGATACCTGCCGACTGCTGCGCAGCATCTGCCCGGCATGCTCACGGAATCCGGCCAGCTGATTCTCATCCGCAGGCGGCCCTTCGATCGCCAGACGACGAGCGGGCGGCGTCGCTTTTGCTTTCGCCACATCGGCAGGTAACATCAGATAACCGGGGCGATGGTGGGTGAGCATCTCGCTCAGCACGCGATCGATTTCGTGGCAGGCATTCCCCGCCGTCAACGTAGCCTGCGTGCAGGTGATCTGCTCGCTCATCCGCGCAAAGTGCGTGAAGTCGCCATCCCCCAGCGTATGGTGCAGCAGTTCTCCGCGCTGCTGGGCCCCGGTGCCAGGCGCGCCGACGATATGTAGCACCGGAATATGTTCCGCATAGCTACCGGCCACGCCGTTAAGCGCGCTCAGCTCACCGACGCCGTAGGTCGTCAACAGCGCCCCGGCGCCTTTGATGCGCGCATACCCGTCGGCGGCGTAAGCTGCATTCAGCTCATTCGCACAGCCAACCCATCCCAGCGCTTCGTGCGCGATGACGCGGTCGAGGAATTGTAAATTGTAATCTCCAGGTACGCCAAACAAGCGGTCTATGCCGCAATCTACGAGACGATCCAGCAGATAATCGCCAATGGTGTAAGTCGGTTGCATCTCCATACTCCTCTTCCCGTTGCAGGTGATCTGAGTATTGAATAAGCGATCCAACTGTCCAGATAGCGGTCAATAATCGGGGTGGAAAGCAAAATTTACGCCTTTGAAGTGTGTACTCCGCGCTGAACATTCTTTAGTGTAAACGTATACACAACCTGTTCTATCTGCGGAGGAAGTATGGTTTACCAGGCAAATGCGGCACGATATCAAACGATGGAATACCGCCGTTGTGGCCGGAGCGGATTAAAGCTCCCGGCCATTTCACTCGGCCTCTGGCACAATTTTGGCGACGAAACGCGGGTGGAAACCAGCCGTCAGCTGCTGCGACATGCCTTTGATCTTGGCATGACCCATTTTGATTTAGCCAACAATTACGGGCCGCCCCCGGGCTCGGCGGAAAGCAATTTCGGCCGCATCCTGCGCGAGGACTTTTTACCCTGGCGCGATGAACTGATTATCTCCAGTAAAGCCGGCTACACCATGTGGGACGGCCCTTATGGCGACTGGGGATCGCGTAAATACCTGGTCGCCAGTCTCGATCAAAGCCTGAAGCGGATGGGGCTGGAGTACGTTGATATCTTCTATCATCACCGCCCGGATCCCGAAACACCGTTACAGGAAACCATGCGTGCGCTGGACCATCTCGTGCGCCAGGGCAAGGCGCTGTATGTCGGGCTTTCCAACTATCCGCTTGAGCAGGCTGCCGAAGCGGTGCGCATCCTCAATGACCTCGGAACACCGTGTCTGATTCATCAGCCTAAATATTCCATGCTCGAGCGCTGGGTTGAGGACGGACTGCTCGATTTTCTGCAGGCTGAAGGGGTGGGAAGCATCGCGTTTTCACCGCTGGCGGGCGGTCAACTCACCGACCGCTATTTACAGGGTATTCCGGCAGACTCCCGCGCCGCCAGCGGCAGTCGCTTCCTGCAAGCGGAGCAGTTAACCGAGGCGAAGCTCGAGAAGGTTCGTCAACTGGACGCGCTGGCCGGGGCCCGCGGGCAAAAGCTCTCACAGATGGCGCTGGCCTGGGTTTTACGGGAAGAGAAAGTGACTTCAGTCCTGATTGGCGCCAGTAAAACCACCCAGCTTGATGATGCCGTGGGTATGCTGGCGAATCGCCATTTCAGCGCCGAAGAGTGTGCGGCAATTGACGCCATCCTTGCGGCGTAAACTCAATTTTACTTTAGCAAAAAGTGCTCTTATCCGCGATTTAGGAGTTCATCCAATGCTGCGGGGCTTTACCGCCCCGTAATATCACGTTAACAGGCCCAATGAGCGCCAATATCATCCGGTGCTCAGGCCCCGATCGTGAAGGAGAAGAGTATGTTCAGGTCACTGATTCTGGCTGCGGTGCTTTTGGCCTCAGCGCCACTGGTTGCAAATGCCGGAGAGATCACCCTGCTGCCATCTGTAAAATTACAAATAGGCGATCGTGATAATTACGGTAACTACTGGGACGGTGGCGGCTGGCGCGACCGTGATTACTGGCGTCGTCACTATGAATGGCGCGATAACCGCTGGCGTCATCACGATAACGGCTGGCATCGCGGCTGGGATAAACGTAAAGCCTACGAACGTGGCTATCGCGAAGGCTGGAATGACCGCGATGACCGACGCGGCGGCTGGGGTCGCGGACCAGGCGGCGGTCGCGGCCACGGTCATGGCCATCATTAATCAAAAAGGGGAGCCAGATGGCTCCCCTTTTTGATGGCTATCGACATGATTACAGCCCGAAGATCGTGCCAACCAGCAGCCAACCATTGAGCAATACCACAACGCCAACAATCGCCCACCCCGTCCGTTTCACCCACAGGGTATTGACCAAATCCCCCATCAGCTGCGAATTACTGGTGAAAATCAGCAGCGGGACCAGCGCCAGGGCGATCCCAAAACTCAGCAGTACCTGGCTCATCACCAGAATTCTCGTCGGGTCCAGTCCCATCATAATGACAATAAACGAAGGCAGCATCGTTACCGCACGACGAAACCACAGCGGAATATGGAAGCGAATAAAGCCCTGCATGACGACCTGTCCTGCCAGCGTTCCCACCACCGTCGATGACAACCCTGCGGCTACCAGACTCAGGCCAAAGATGGTGGCTGCCGCGTGGCTTAACAGCGGTTCCAGCGTCAAATATGCCTGATCCAGATCGGCAATCCCCGTGTGGCCATTAAAGTGAAATGCGGCGGCGGCGGTGGCCATCATCGCCAGGTTAACAAACCCGGCAATGGTCATCGCTATCGCAACGTCCCAGCGGGTGGCGTGATAACGCTCTTTTCGCGTACCGTCGTGCAGATTCTGCGTTAACGACGAGTGTAAATAGATGACGTGTGGCATGATCGTCGCGCCGAGCACGCCGGCGGCAAGGAACACGGCTTCACCGTTTGGCAAACTCGGGACGATCATCCCTTTCGCCAGCGGCGCCAGCTCCGGTTGGGAGAAAATCAGCTCTACAATGTAGGCGGCTGCAACAAACAGCAGTAAACCACCGATCGCTTTTTCCAGCGGCTTTTGCCCGCGACGCTGCAGCATCAGGATTAAGAAGGTAGCAATCCCGGTTAATATTGCTCCCTGCAGTAACGACACGCCAAGAATCAGCTTAAAGCCAATGGCCGCCCCAATAAATTCGGCGAGGTCGGTAGCCATGGCGATAATTTCCGCCTGCACCCAGTAAAACCACACCACCGGGCGCGGATAGTGATCGCGAATCTGTTCCGCCAGGTTTTTACCCGTAGCAATACCGAGCTTTGCCGATAGCACCTGAATCAGCATCGCCATCAGATTTGCCCATACCACCACCCACAGCAGCTGGTAGCCAAAGCTGGCGCCAGCCTGAATATTGGTGGCGAAGTTGCCGGGATCGATATATCCAATGGCAGCAATGAACGCAGGCCCCATCAATGCGAGCTTCATCTTGCGCGCTGCGCGACCGCTGCTATTCTCAACGCGACTGCTAGTCATTTTCTGCCTCTGAAATATAGCCTTTGCTATGTTTTATGTTATCAAAATGCGAATGATTATCAAGTTCATTTAGGAAGATGATCATTATTGCTTTGATAGGGGGGAACGATAGCGGCTAACAACGAAAAAAATGGCATTGATGAATTCGCATCTCGCCAGTTCACAGATTAGTACAATCTAAGCAACTTTTAAAACCTTTACGCTACATAACAAAAATGTATGTTTGATCACTAATTTGGTGATTGGTCACAGTTCATTGCAATAGTGTGGATTTGATCTCGTTTTCTTTAGTCTTGTTACATAGAATGTGCACAGAAATTTAACCTGCCTCATATTTGGAGCAAATATGGACCGCGTCTTGCATTTTATCCTCGCGATCGTAGTGGTGGCTATACTGGCCCTTCTGGTCAGCCATAACCGTAACCAAATTCGTATTCGTTATGTTATTCAATTACTTGTCATTGAAGTTTTGCTGGCATGGTTCTTCCTGAACTCTGATATCGGTCTGGGTTTTGTGAAAGGCTTCTCCGAGATGTTCGAAAAACTTCTCGGCTTTGCAAACGAAGGGACAAACTTCGTTTTCGGCAATATGAATGACAAAGGTCTGGCTTTCTTCTTCCTGAAAGTTCTCTGCCCTATCGTCTTTATCTCTGCGCTGATCGGTATTTTGCAGCATATTCGTATCCTGCCTGTGGTCATTCGCGCCATTGGTACCGTGCTGTCCAAGATTAACGGCATGGGCAAACTGGAATCATTCAACGCCGTCAGTTCCCTGATTCTGGGCCAGTCAGAAAACTTTATCGCCTATAAAGATATTCTGGGCAAAATGTCGCGCAACCGGATGTACACCATGGCTGCAACCGCGATGTCGACCGTCTCCATGTCTATCGTCGGTGCCTACATGACGATGCTGCAGCCTAAATATGTCGTGGCTGCGCTGGTGCTCAACATGTTCAGTACCTTTATTGTCCTGTCGCTGATTAACCCGTATCGCGTCGAAGAAAGCGAAGAAAACCTGCAGATGTCCAACCTGCATGAAGGTCAGAGCTTCTTTGAAATGCTGGGTGAATACATTCTGGCAGGCTTTAAAGTTGCCATTATCGTTGCTGCAATGCTGATCGGTTTCATCGCCTTGATCTCCGCGCTGAACGCCCTGTTCGCTACCGTTACCGGCTGGTTTGGCTACAGCATCTCCTTCCAGGGGATCCTTGGCTACATCTTCTATCCGGTGGCCTGGGTGATGGGCGTCCCGGCAGGTGAAGCGCTGCAGGTGGGCAGTATTATGGCCACTAAACTGGTGTCTAACGAATTTGTGGCGATGATGGATCTGCAGAAAATTGCCAGCACGCTTTCTCCACGCGCTGAAGGCATTATCTCTATCTTCCTGGTCTCCTTCGCCAACTTCTCCTCTATCGGGATTATTGCCGGGGCGATTAAAGGCCTGAACGAAGAACAGGGTAACGTGGTATCCCGCTTTGGTCTGAAGCTGGTTTACGGTTCGACTCTGGTGAGCGTGCTCTCGGCGTCTATCGCCGCACTGGTTCTGTAAGCTGACAAGATGATAAAAAAAGCCGGGCTTGCCCCGGCTTTTTTACGCCCGCAGCTCACTGAGCGGCCGCGGCTTGCCGATTAAATATCCCTGCAAATAGTCGACGCCTAATGCCAGCAGTTTCTCTTTTTGCTCTTCCGTCTCAACGAACTCCGCCACCACCGTCATATTTTTAACTTTCGCCACTTCAATAATGGATTTAATCATAATCACATCCAGCGGCTCGCTCTCGAGATCGCGGACAAAACAGCCGTCAATCTTTACGATATCCGCCTGCAGGCGCTTCAGACGTTCGTAGTTGGCGTAACCCGTACCGAAATCATCAATGGCAATAGCGCAGCCAAAATCCCGCAGCAGATCAATGTTATGCATACTTTCTCCCGCATCGCTGAACGCCTGCTCTTCGGTAATCTCGATGGTGATGGCCTCCGGCGACAGCTGATAGCGTTTAAACAAGGCGATAATCTGCGCGGCGCTATCATTTTGCATCAACGTGTAAGGCAGCAAATTAACCGAAAAATGTTGCCCCGGGTACTGATGCAGCGTGCTGAAAAGCATCTCCAGCACCAGCATGTCAAAACGCTGGCTCAGGTTGAACTGAACAATCAGCGAAATAAACTGGTCTGGCGTCATCATCGACTGGCCACAGCGCATCCGCGTCAGGATTTCATGATACCCCTCGCCGGCCGAATTCTGGATCGGCTGGGCATACAGCACAAGATCGCGTTCATTCAGCGCCCGCTTCACCTGGGTCAACATCCGAACCTGCTCGCTGGTTTGGTCAGAAACCTGCTCTTGCGCGGCGTCCAGTGCCAGCACCTGCCGACCGTTCCCTGCCTGCTCTGACAGCCAGCTCAGTTGGCCCAGCATGGGATGCAGCTCTTCTTCGATGCCGCGATGTCTTGCCCAGGACGCGCCAAACTCCAGATCCAGCGTTTGATTATGCCAGCTGAACTTCTTGTGATTTAGCATCGCCACCATATGACCCAGCCGCGCGGAAGGATCTGGGCCGCCTAAAACCAGTAATAACTCGCTCCCCGGCAACTGGAAGAGTTCATCCCTTTCCCCCAGCAGCGGCCGTAATTTGCTGGCAATTTGCTGTTTGCAATGCACCCCCATCATCATGCCGTAATGACGGCTGAGAAAGTCGAGGTTAGCGATCCGTAAGCTGCTGATGACGAAATCAGCATCCTGGCGCAGATAGCATTCCAGCGCGCGCAGGTTCGGGAGCCCGGTTAACGGATCTTCCTGGGCCTGATCCCGCCATCTGAGTTTAATTCGTTCGTTCTGGCCGTAAATATCTACCATATAAAACAAACAGATGGTGAATGAGATCAGCACGGAAAGCACAAATGACAGGGAGTATTCAGTCTGGACACCTTGCAGAAAATTTTGATTATAGGCAACGAGTAAAAATGCCGAAACAGACCAGGAAATACGAATTAATACATGGCCCAGGCGGCTAATGCCGATAAAATAGAGAATGAAAATAAGTGGTACTAAATAACCTGCAATATAATCAGAATTATAGGGGGCGCAAAGCACCAGCAATATGGCCCCCAGCGCCATAAACCAGTACAGGGTAAATGCCCGTCGTTCGCGGGTAAACCATGGCTGGCAATGGCGCCGCCAGAATAATTTTGCGTAACGCGGACTGATAAGCATCCGCATTGGGTAATAAAAGAAGGTGGTAAATATTAACGCCGCGCTGATCAGGCTTTGTATATCAATAATAGTATACACGGCCGGCATCCCTTTGAAATAACTAGAGATAGCCAGCGGGAATGCGAAAAACACGCCGACCAGATACATGGTCAGTTTCATTAACACCGGTGCAAAAAAAGCGCCCCAGAAAATCCGCGTCCCCATATACTTTGCCGTCAGCCCGCTGCGCCAGGTCCTGCCAATCAGCATTCTGACAATCGCGCAGGACACCAGCACTGAAAATAGCTGGCAAAATAGCAGCAGCACCGACTGCAAGGCCGTCAGGGGAAGGATGATATGATTAGTAATAGCAAACGAAATAATTAATGGTGCGATTGCGTAGCGGCCAAAAATAAAGATAACCGCATACATCATGCTTAATGGTAGCCAGGCGAGAAAAACCTGATTCCCGTCGACGATAGCCAGAGGTGAAATAAACCTGGCTAATGGGATCGAAATTAAACAAACAACCAACGCGAGAAACGTTTTTCTGATATCAATGTTAAAATTATCAATCATTATTGTTAATAAAAACTCCGGCGCTGGATAATACTATTTTATATTGAATAAAATACTAAAGGGGATAATAAATCCAGGCAAGAAAATAACCTGAGGAAGAATCTTAAATTACATAGAATTCTAATGGCTGTAAGTTTTCTGACTTAACCAGAAAGTGCTTTACATTCGCGATGGCAAAAAAAAACCCCCGCCGTAGCGAGGGTTCTGAATTTGGTGGAGCTAAGCGGGATCGAACCGCTGACCTCTTGCATGCCATGCAAGCGCTCTCCCAGCTGAGCTATAGCCCCACAAGTGTTTTACGAACCAAACCTGATGGGAACAGTGTTTGGTGGAGCTAAGCGGGATCGAACCGCTGACCTCTTGCATGCCATGCAAGCGCTCTCCCAGCTGAGCTATAGCCCCGAACCGTAAAACGTGTCGTGTTGACGGGCGGCATAATATGAATTCCTTCGTCAGGTGTCAACGGCAAAATGAAGCCTCGCAATTTGATCGCTGAAAAAGCAGGCAACTCGCTGACATTGCGAGCCTTATCGCAGGTAGACGTTAAACATGTCACTCTTTCGCGTAAAAGGATGCTATAACATGAGCAACTAATTCCCACATTTTTACTCAGGAAATAGTATGCTCAAGGAACGAATGACACCTGAAGAAATTGCGCATCTTACCGGGTTCAGCCGGCAGACGATCAATAAATGGGTACGTAAAGAGGGATGGCAAACATCACCACGCCCCGGCGTGCAGGGCGGTAAGGCGCGTCTCGTACACGTTAATGAGCAGGTCAAAGAATTCATTCGCAGCGCGCAGCGCGTGGCGGAACCCTCCCCTTCTTATTCTCCGGCAGAAAACGACCTTGAACCCTTGCTGCTGACGCTCAGTAAAGAGATGACTCCCGGGGAACAGAAACAGCTGATGTCGCTACTGCTGCGCGAAGGCATTCGCGGGTTACTCCAGCGGCTGGATATTCGTGACCAGTAATATAATGATGAAACTAAAAGATAAAATGACGCCAGCAGAGCTGGCAGAATGCCTTGGGCTGGCCAGACAAACGATTAACCGCTGGGTCAGAGAACAAAAATGGCGCACCGAGACTATTCCCGGCGTAAAGGGTGGCCGCGCTCGTCTGATCATTATTGATAAGCCGGTCCTCGATTTTCTGGCCAATATTCCGGCACTCCGTCATCTGCTGACCGAGCATCAGCTGGCGGAACCGTCCAGCCACTATTTTGTTAACGATGCTGGCGTTATCTGGCGGCAGATTGCCGAGACGCTGCATCTGATGACGGCTGAAGAGCAGCAGCGCCTGCGGGAGCTTCTCGCCCGTGAAGGCATCAGTGGGTTCTTGTCGCGTCTCGGTATTGCCAGTCAGAAATAGGTAAAAAAAACGGCAGGATATATCCTGCCGCTTCGTTACGCTTCGAGAAGCAAACCTGAATCAGGATTGCTGGCTTTCACGTTCGGCAATAAAAGTCAGCGCTTTATTGATACGTTCTACGCTGCGGGATTTACCGATCGCATGTACAGTCACATCAAGAGCCGGTGACTGGCCTGCCCCGGTCACTGCAACGCGCAGCGGCATCCCGACTTTACCCATCCCGACTTCCAGCTCATCCGCCGTCGCCTGAATAGCATGGTGAACATTTTCTGCTGTCCAGTCAGTGATGGCGGCCAGTTTGTCACGCACGACTTCCAGCGGCTGACGAGCAACCGGACGCAGGTGTTTCTTCGCAGCGTCCGCATCAAACTCGTCAAACTCCTCGTAGAAATAGCGGCAGCTTGCCGCCATCTCTTTCAGAGTTTTGCAACGTTCACCCAGCAGAGTGACCAGCTCAGCCAGCTGCGGGCCGTTACGGGTATCGATATTTTCCTGCTCAATATGCCACTGCAGATAGGTCGCTACGTATTCCGGCGCCATCGAATTAATATAGTGATGGTTCAGCCACAGCAGTTTATCTGTGTTGAATGCGCTGGCCGATTTGCTTACTGCTCCGAGAGAGAACAACTTGATCATCTCTTCACGGCTGAAGATCTCCTGATCGCCGCTGGCCCAGCCCAGACGCACCAGGTAGTTCAGCAGAGCTTCCGGCAGGTAGCCATCATCACGATACTGCATGACGCTCACGGCGCCGTGACGTTTGGAGAGTTTCTTACCGTCATCACCATTAATCATGGAAACGTGGGCGTATACCGGTACCGGCGCGTTCAGCGCTTTCAGGATGTTGATCTGACGCGGGGTGTTGTTGATATGATCTTCACCACGGATCACGTGAGTGATCTCCATATCCCAGTCATCCACAACCACACAGAAGTTGTAGGTCGGAGAACCGTCGGTACGACGGATGATCAGATCGTCAAGTTCCTGGTTGCTGAATTCAATTGGCCCACGGATCTGGTCGTCAAAAATAACGGATCCGTCCTGCGGGTTAGCAAAACGCACGACGCAAGGTTCATTATCGGCATGATGTTCATGGCCGTGGCGGCAGCGCCCGTCATAACGCGGCTTTTCACCCTTTGCCATCTGCTCTTCACGCAGCGCGTCCAGACGTTCTTTGGAGCAATAGCATTTATAAGCGGTACCCGCTGCCAGCATTTCATCAATGACGGCGTTATAACGGTCAAAACGTTTGGTCTGGAAGTACGGACCTTCATCCCATTCCAGATTCAGCCAGTTCATCCCATCCATGATGGCTTCAATTGCTTCCGGCGTTGAGCGTTCAAGATCGGTGTCTTCAATACGCAGTACAAACTCACCGTCATTATGACGAGCAAAAAGCCAGGAATAGAGAGCAGTACGCGCACCGCCAACGTGCAGATAGCCTGTCGGGCTGGGCGCGAAGCGAGTTTTGATTTTCATGAAATGGCCTTACGTTTAATAAAGATGCCGACAACCGGCAGAGTCCGTGGGTATTTATGGGTGAATATTCTAACACCGTGGGCTGATTCCTCAATGTTGTTCAGGTCTGAACGTCACGCTTTGCTATTTTTGTTTATAAATCATGCGTCGCGGATGCTTTTGCGATCGTTTTGGCTAATTTTACGACGAACAAACAAATTATTTAGAAAAGGCGTTGACTCATTTTCAACTCTCCCTATAATGCGACTCCACACAGCGGGGGTGATTAGCTCAGCTGGGAGAGCACCTCCCTTACAAGGAGGGGGTCGGCGGTTCGAACCCGTCATCACCCACCACTACTTATGTAGTCTCCGCCGTGTAGCAAGAAATTGAGAAGTGGGTGATTAGCTCAGCTGGGAGAGCACCTCCCTTACAAGGAGGGGGTCGGCGGTTCGATCCCGTCATCACCCACCACTTTCTCGCCAGCTGGATTTCTTGTTAAAATGTGAAGTACCGAAGTGGGTGATTAGCTCAGCTGGGAGAGCACCTCCCTTACAAGGAGGGGGTCGGCGGTTCGATCCCGTCATCACCCACCACTTCGGGTCGTTAGCTCAGTTGGTAGAGCAGTTGACTTTTAATCAATTGGTCGCAGGTTCGAATCCTGCACGACCCACCAATGTAAAAAAGCGCCCTAAAGGCGCTTTTTTGCTATGTGCCAAATTCAACAATTCGAACCTGCGGCAGGTTCGAGTCGAGCAAAGCGAGACAACGGAGCCGCTCGCGGCGACGGCCCGAAGGGCGAGCAAAGCGAGTTATCCTGCATCCCACCACACGTATTCTTTACACCCGTATTGTTGTTTCTGCACACCGCGCCCGCCCCCCTGAAGCACGCTTCATCGCTGATACAGCGGATCGTCAGTTCTGCCCGCGGTCAGCGTATTTCCCTCTTCACGCACGACTTCCCATAACGCCTGCGCGGCGGTAGAGAGTGAACGATTTTTACGCTGCGCCAGCATCAGCTGACGCTCAACAACCGGAGTGAGTCGCTTGACCCGCAAATGGCTGCCTTGAGGCAACGGTAGCGCCAGCGCCGGTAGAATGCTGATGCCAATACCCGACTCCACCATCGGAAACAGCGTCGCCGGATGCCCAATCTCCTGCACAATATTGGCGTCAATGCCAAAGCGCGCCAGCGCGGCATCAATCAACGGCCGGCTGCCGGAGGCGTAATCCTGCAATACCAGCCTCTGGCGGTGAAGCTCCTGCCAGCTCACCGATGCTCTTTCAGCAAAAGGATGATCCTCCCGGCATAAAAGCAAAAAAGGTTCCGCCAGCACCGTTTCACATTGCAGATCGGTCGCCGCGCCGGGATCGATAACAATGCCGAAATCCACTTCCCCCTGGCGAATGCTTTCCAGCACCCACTGCTGCGGCCGATCGTGCAGAACAAAATCGATCTCCGGATAACGTTGATTACTGTGGGCAATACATTGGGGGATCAGGTGCGCTGAAATCGTCTGGCTGGCGGCCACCCGTACGGTTCCGGTTAACTGCTGCCCGACCCGTCCGGCATCACGCAGCGTACTGTTCAGTTCGTCCAGCAGCCGCTCAAGTCGACCGGCCAGCTGCTGTCCCGCCTCGGTCAGCACCACCTCCCGGGTCGTACGGTCGAGCAAACGAACGCCGGTCTGGTGCTCCAGCTCTTTGACGCTATGGCTGACCGCAGACTGACTAAGACCAATGATCTCCCCTGCCCGGCTGAAGCTTTTTGCTCTGGCGACGGTGACGAAGACCTTTAACTGACGCAGCGAATAATTCATCTTTTTTATTCATGAATGGATGCAATAAATTAATTTTATTTCTCAAAATAGAAAAAGCACAATAGCGCTATCGATTTTCAGGAGCGTTTATGAAACTTTTCCGCATTCTTGATCCCTTTACTCTGACTCTTATCACCGTTGTGCTGCTGGCCTCTTTTTTTCCGGCCCGCGGCGGTTTTGTTCCCTTCTTTGAAAATTTAACCACCGCCGCCATTGCGCTGCTGTTTTTTATGCACGGGGCGAAACTCTCCCGCGAGGCCATCGTCGCCGGCGGCAGCCACTGGCGTTTACACCTGTGGGTGATGTGCAGCACGTTTGTGGTATTCCCTGTTTTAGGCGTGCTGTTTGCCTGGTGGGCGCCGATTAATGTCGACCCTGCACTGTATACCGGGTTTATCTATCTCTGCATTCTGCCTGCGACCGTTCAGTCAGCCATTGCCTTTACCTCGCTGGCAGGGGGTAACGTCGCGGCGGCCGTCTGCTCGGCATCGGCTTCGAGTCTGCTGGGGATATTTATTTCGCCGCTCCTGGTCGGTCTGCTGATGAACCTGCACGGCGCCGGCGGCAGTCTGGAACAGGTCGGTAAGATTATGCTGCAACTTCTGCTGCCGTTCGTCCTGGGCCACCTCTCGCGCCCATGGATTGGCGACTGGGTTGCACGGCATAAAAAGTGGATCTCAAAAACCGACCAGACGTCGATTCTGCTGGTGGTCTATTCCGCCTTCAGCGAGGCGGTAGTGAACGGCATCTGGCATAAAGTCGGCGTCGGCTCGTTGCTCTTCATCGTGGTCGTCAGCCTGGTTCTGCTGGCTATCGTGATTGCCATTAATATCTTCGTCGCGCGCAAATGCGGCTTTAATAAGGCCGATGAAATCACGATTGTTTTCTGCGGTTCGAAAAAGAGCCTGGCAAACGGTATACCGATGGCCAACATCCTCTTCCCGACGTCGATTCTGGGGATCATGGTACTGCCGCTGATGATCTTCCATCAGATTCAGCTGATGGTGTGCGCCGTTCTGGCACGACGCTACAAACGGCAGGCTGAAGCACAGCTGGCGCAGGAGAAAACCCGCGCCTCTGAGGCTTAACGCGGCTTCTTCAAGGGCTGAACCAGCTGGCTCAGCCCTTCTGTTTTGATCAACAAAGTTAATGCCATCAGCTCGCCAAGATGGCCGGCAGGAAACTGGTCTTTACGAGCAAACCACAGCAAATACTCTTCCGGTACATCAATCAGACGACGGCCTTTGTATTTGCCAAACGGCATTTCCGTATTAGCAATCTCAATGAGCTGATCCTTATCCACCTTATTCTCCCAGCAGCCGCAGCATTTCGGCTTCATCAATAACGGCAATGCCCAGCTCCTGCGCTTTAGCGAGCTTAGAGCCCGCCGCTTCGCCGGCAATCACCAGATCCGTTTTCTTCGAGACGCTGCCGGCGACTTTTGCCCCCAGCGCCATCAGCCGCGCCTTCGCATCATCGCGAGAAAGCTGGCTGAGGCTGCCGGTCAGGACAACCGTTTTACCGGCAAACGGACTATCAATCTCCTCGGCATTGACCACCACCGGCGCAGGCCAGTTGACCCCTTCGGCGCGGAGCTGCGCGATCACATCGCGGTTGTTCTCTTCAGCAAAGAAGTGAAAGACGTGCGTGGCCACGACAATGCCCACATCCGGAACTTTTTGCAGCTCCTCAATGGAAGCCTGCTCCAGCGCTTCAAGCGTGGCGAAATAGGCCGCCAGCCCGGCGGCCGTTGCTTCACCGACCTCGCGAATACCTAATGCGTAGAGGAAACGAGCAAAGGTGGTTGCTTTTGATTTTTCCAGGGCATTAACCACGTTTTGTGCTGACTTAGGCCCCATTCGATCCAGGCCAGTGAGCTTCCCGGCGGTTAAGCGGAAGAGATCCGCCGGTGTGTGAACGTACTCTTTCTCAACCAGCTGGTCGATAATTTTGTCCCCCATGCCCTCCACATCTAACGCGCGGCGGGAGACAAAATGCTTTAACGCTTCCTTACGCTGTGCGCCGCAAATTAACCCGCCGGTACAGCGCGTTACCGCCTCGCCTTCGACCCGTTCGACATCAGAATTGCACACCGGACAATGGGTCGGGAAGACTATCTCTCGCGTCTCCTCCGGACGCTCGGAGAGTACAACGTTAACGACCTGAGGAATCACGTCCCCCGCGCGGCGAATCACCACCTTATCGCCAATTCGCAGCCCCAGGCGCTCTATTTCATCGGCGTTGTGCAAAGTAGCATTACTCACCAGAACACCGGCCACATGCACCGGCTCCAGGCGAGCCACCGGGGTGATGGCTCCGGTACGCCCCACCTGAAACTCGACGTCGCGCACGAAAGTCATTTGCTCCTGCGCCGGGAACTTAAACGCCACCGCCCAGCGCGGCGCGCGGGCCACAAATCCAAGCTGTTCCTGAAGCGCCAGGGAATCGACTTTGATGACCACGCCATCAATATCAAAACCTAAATTCGGACGGTCTTCTTCAACTTTACGGTAGTAAGTAAGCACTTCCTCTGGGGTATGGCAAAGTTTCACCCGGTCGCTAACCGGCAGCCCCCACGCCTTAAACTGCTGCAGACGGCCGGAATGACTCCCCGGCAGCTCACCGCCATTCAGCGCTCCCACGCCGTAGCAAAAGAAAGTAAGTGGTCGCTTCGCCGTAATTCGCGGATCGAGTTGACGCAGAGAGCCTGCCGCCGCGTTGCGTGGGTTAGCAAACACTTTCCCTCCGGTGCGGCGGGCCTCTTCGTTAATTTTTTCGAAGCCGGCCTGCGGTAAGAAGACCTCGCCGCGAACCTCCAGCCGTGCTGGAATATTGTCGCCACGCAGTCTCAGTGGGATGGCGCGAATCGTCCTGACGTTGGCGGTGATATCTTCGCCGGTGGTGCCATCGCCACGGGTTGCCGCCTGAACCAGCACGCCGTTTTCATACAAAATGCTGACCGCCAGCCCGTCCAGCTTTAGCTCACAGCAATAGATCAGGTCATCACTGCTCTTCAGCCGATCCTGAACGCGCTTATTGAAGGCAAGGAAGCTCTCTTCATCAAAGACGTTATCCAGCGACAGCATCGGAACTTCATGGCGGACCTGGCTAAATGACGCCAGCGGCGCCGCGCCCACGCGTTGGGTTGGAGAATCAGGGGTAATCAGTTCCGGATGCAGGGCTTCAAGCTCGCGCAGTTCGCGCATTAACCGGTCATATTCCGCATCGGGAATCTCCGGGGTATCCATAACGTGGTACAGATATTCATGATGGCGAAGCGTGGTTCGCAGTTCAGTTAGTTTTTGTTCGATCGGTTCCATATCACACCATCAATGATAAAAAACCCCCGGCAGGCGGGGGTTCTGGATTGGTAGACGAAACGCCGGGGAATAAATCAGGCGTTGGCCTCTTTAACTTCACGAATACGATCCTGATATTCGCGCAGTTTTTGCGGGGTCATCATCCGACGCTGATCGTCCAGCACCACACCACCGACTTCATCGGCAATATACTGTGCGGATTGCAGCATCAGTTTAAAGTTTTGTAGCTCATCACCAAACGACGGCACCTGCATAAAGATCGTTACGCCAGGCGTGGTCATGTCGGCCATACCATCGGGATTGAAGGTGCCCGGTTTAACCATATTTGCCAGGCTGAACAGAACCTGGCCGCTGCCGTCCGGGCTGAGATGGCGATGAAAGATATTCATATCGCCAAATTTAAAGCCCGCCTGCTGGATGCTGTTAATCAGCACTTCGCCGTTAATCTGCGTGCCCTGGTGCGCAGAAACGTTCATGACGATAACCGTTTCTTTGCGTTCTTTTGGCTGCGGCGCTGGCTGCTGAGGCTCGGAGACCTGCGGTTCAGCTACCGGCTGAGGCTGCGCGGCGACAGGCTGCGGCGCTGGCTGCGGTACCTGAGCAGGCTGTTGCGGCGCACTCTGAACGACCGGCTGCTGAGGCGACTGCTGAGGCTGATATTGCGGCGGCACAGGCTGCTGCGGCGCGACAGGTTGCGGTGGCTGTTGCCCCTGAGGCGACGGCACATGAGGCTGCGGTGCCTGATGCTGAGCGGGCTGCTGCCGTACCGGCTCTTCCGGACGCACAGGCTGCTGCACCTGACGCTCGTAAGGAGGCTGGTATTGGTGTTGCGGCGGCGCCTGACGAGGTGCTTCTTGCTCCCCATGCACGCCATTTGGGGCGTGGTTAACCCGGTGAACGCGAACTTCACCTACGCCTTCAACATCGTCATCAAAGTCATCGTTCTCAGACTCTTCGTCATCGCGAGACTTCATACGTTTCAGTGGGCGATCGCGAAACATCGAGGAACGTTCTTTACGGCTGGTCCAGAAACCGTGTACCAGTAAAGCGAGTATGGCGATCGCGCCAACAATGATTAATATCAGACGCAAATCCTGCATCATTATATTCTCTGTTGTTCTAACACCTTGCCACCACGGCAAACATTTACTCACTAAGAGTATTTGCCGATTACGTCGAGTGCAAGTGTGTCTACCGCTTTCACTACATAAAGATGAACTAAATCGTGCTTTTTGCTGTTTTTTCGAACATTTCCTAACTGGTTATTGTCTGACAACCCGATAAAATAAGCGGGCATTCAGTTAGGATGTCAAAAGAGGAGCATCGCCTGACCATGGTTTCAACATCCGCATCTACCCCGCGTAGCGGCGTCTACTATTTTTCGCAGGGCTGGAAACTGATCGGGCTGCCGGGGATTCGTCGTTACGTCTTTCTGCCTCTGTTAGTCAACATCATTCTGATGGGCGGCGCCTTCTGGTGGCTGTTCACCCGCCTGGATAGCTGGATCCCATCCTTAATGAGCCATGTTCCGCAGTGGCTACAATGGCTGAACTATCTGCTGTGGCCCATCGTGGTCATCTCTATCCTGCTCGTGTTCGGGTACTTCTTCTCCACCATCGCCAACTGGATTGCCGCACCGTTTAGCGGCCTGCTCGCTGAGCAGCTCGAAGCTCGTCTCACCGGCGCCACGCCGCCGGACGTGGGTATTTTTGGCATCATGAAAGACGTGCCGCGCATTATGAAGCGTGAGTGGCAGAAGTTCGCCTGGTACCTGCCGCGTGCGATCGTCCTGCTGATACTCTATTTTATTCCCGGGATTGGCCAGACTCTGGCGCCGGTACTGTGGTTCCTGTTTAGCGCGTGGATGCTGGCCATTCAGTACTGCGACTACCCCTTCGACAACCACAAGGTGTCGTTTAAAACCATGCGCGAGGCGCTGCGGACCCGTAAAGTCACCAATATGCAGTTTGGCGCTCTGACCAGCTTATTTACCATGATCCCGGTACTGAACCTGGTCATTCTGCCGGTCGCCATTTGCGGCGCAACGGCCATGTGGGTCGATTGCTATCGCGATAAACACGCCATGTGGAAATAGCGCCCTCTCCTTATGCTCAGTGCTTCAGGCCAGCAAAAGCATGGCCTGAAGCACAGCGGCTATATACCGCTCCTTATTCCTTCTGGCTTACCATTATTTCCCTTCCGAATATAGATATGCTAAATCCTTACTTCCGCATATTCTTTAAGCGGGTATGCTGAAGCCGTACTCCCAAATTTCATACAGTTAAGGACGGGCCATGAGTAAGATTTTTGAAGACAACTCCCTGACTATCGGCCACACGCCGTTAGTACGACTGAACCGAATCGGTAACGGGCGCATCCTGGCAAAGGTTGAATCACGCAACCCGAGCTTTAGCGTAAAATGCCGAATTGGTGCCAATATGATTTGGGATGCCGAAAAACGCGGTGTACTGAAAGCAGGTGTTGAACTGGTTGAACCGACCAGCGGCAACACCGGTATCGCTCTCGCCTATGTTGCGGCAGCGCGCGGGTATAAGCTGACGCTGACCATGCCGGAAACCATGAGTATTGAACGTCGTAAGTTGCTGAAAGCTCTGGGCGCGAATCTGGTGCTGACCGAAGGCGCTAAGGGCATGAAAGGCGCGATTCAGAAAGCAGAAGAGATTGTCGCCAGCAACCCGGAAAAATATCTGCTGCTGCAGCAATTCAGCAACCCGGCAAACCCGGAAATTCATGAAAAGACCACCGGTCCGGAAATCTGGGAAGATACGGATGGCCAGGTGGATGTCTTTATCTCCGGCGTCGGCACCGGCGGTACGCTGACCGGCGTGAGCCGCTACATTAAAGGCACTAAAGGCAAAAAAGATCTGATCACCGTGGCGGTTGAACCGACCGACTCCCCGGTTATCGCTCAGGCGCTGGCAGGCGTTGAGCTGAAGCCAGGTCCACATAAAATTCAGGGCATCGGTGCCGGCTTTATTCCTGGCAACCTTGATCTGAAGCTGGTTGATAAAGTGGTTGCTATCACTAACGAAGAAGCCATTTCCACCGCACGTCGCCTGATGGATGAAGAAGGTATTCTGGCCGGTATCTCATCCGGCGCGGCCGTCGCTGCCGCACTTAAGCTCCAGGAAGATGAGGCCTTTACCAATAAGAATATTGTAGTTATCCTACCGTCTTCAGGTGAGCGTTATTTAAGCACCGCGCTGTTTGCCGATCTCTTCACCGAGAAAGAACTGCAACAGTGATGCCAGCTCGTTAGCATCGTGTAAAAAAGCACCTTTTCAGGTGCTTTTTTGTGGCATACGTCAAAGTTTTACCCCTCCTGGCATTGATTCACCGCGTAGGGTCTGGTATTTAACCAACACATTTATTTTGATGCGCGAAATTATTCATAATCGGATTTCCGTAAGCTGAATCGATTTTATGATTTGGTTCAAGTCTTCCTTTCGCTGCATAATGTTTAATGACGTGCCAGACGTCCACGGCCAGATGGTCTTCACAGCGAACACGCTGCTGACACCTTAGCCAGACACGTAATGCCGGCGCTAACAATACAGGCTAAAGCCTTGCCGTTAGGCTAGACTTTAGGTCCACAACACTAAACCTATAAGTTGGGGAAATATAATGTTCCAGCAAGAAGTTACCATTACCGCTCCGAACGGTCTGCACACCCGCCCTGCTGCTCAGTTTGTTAAAGAAGCAAAAGGCTTCACTTCTGAGATCACTGTAACCTCCAACGGCAAAAGCGCCAGCGCCAAAAGCCTGTTCAAACTGCAGACTCTGGGTCTGACTCAGGGTACCGTCGTGACTATCTCCGCTGAAGGCGAAGATGAGCAGAAAGCAGTTGAGCATCTGGTAAAACTGATGGCTGAACTCGAATAAGTTCACGGGTTCTTTTTAATATCAGTCACAAGTAAGGTAGGGTTATGATTTCAGGCATTTTAGCATCCCCGGGTATCGCTTTCGGTAAGGCTCTCCTGCTGAAAGAAGACGAAATTGTCATCGACCGGAAGAAAATTTCTGCCGATAAGGTTGATCAGGAAGTCGAACGTTTCCTGAGCGGCCGCGCCAAGGCCTCCGCCCAGCTGGAGGTCATCAAAACCAAAGCTGGTGAAACTTTCGGTGAAGAAAAAGAAGCCATCTTCGAAGGGCACATCATGCTGCTGGAAGATGAGGAGCTTGAGCAGGAAATCATAGCCCTGATTAAAGATAAGCAGATGACTGCCGATGCGGCAGCAAATGAGATTATCGAAGGTCAGGCCACTGCCCTGGAAGAGCTGGATGATGAATACCTGAAAGAACGTGCGGCTGACGTACGTGACATTGGTAAGCGCCTGCTGCGCAACATCCTCGGCCTGGCTATCATCGATCTGAGCGCGATTCAGGAAGAAGTGATTCTGGTTGCCGCCGATCTGACTCCGTCGGAAACCGCACAGCTGAACCTGAACAAGGTGCTGGGCTTCATTACCGACGCCGGTGGCCGTACCTCCCACACCTCTATCATGGCGCGTTCCCTTGAACTGCCAGCCATCGTGGGCACCGGTAGCGTCACCACCCAGGTGAAAAACGGCGATTATCTGGTCCTTGATGCGGTGAATAACCAGGTTCTGGTTAACCCGACCAACGAACAAATCGAAGAGCTGCGTAAACTGCAGATTCAGGTCGCTGAAGAGAAAGCAGAACTGGCTAAGCTGAAAGATCTGCCGGCGATTACGCTGGACGGACATCAGGTTGAAGTCTGCGCCAACATCGGTACCGTACGTGATGTCGATGGCGCTGAGCGCAACGGCGCAGAAGGCGTAGGTCTGTACCGTACAGAATTCCTGTTCATGGACCGCGATGCGCTGCCGACTGAAGAAGAGCAGTTTGCTGCCTATAAAGCGGTTGCCGAAGCGTGCGGTTCTCAGGCCGTTATCGTTCGTACCATGGACATTGGCGGCGATAAAGAACTGCCGTACATGAACTTCCCGAAAGAAGAGAACCCGTTCCTGGGCTGGCGTGCCGTACGTATCGCGATGGATCGTAAAGAGATCCTGCGTGACCAGGTACGTGCCATCCTGCGCGCCTCCGCGTTCGGTAAGCTTCGCATCATGTTCCCGATGATCATCTCTGTTGAAGAAGTGCGTGCGCTGAAGAAAGAGATTGAGATCTACAAGCAGGAACTGCGTGACGAAGGTAAAGCATTTGACGAAAAAATCGAAGTCGGCGTAATGGTTGAAACACCGGCCGCGGCAACGATTGCCCGTCATTTAGCGAAAGAAGTCGATTTCTTTAGTATCGGAACCAATGATTTAACGCAATATACTCTGGCAGTTGACCGTGGTAATGATATGATTTCACATCTTTACCAGCCCATGTCGCCATCTGTACTGACGCTGATTAAGCAAGTAATTGATGCTTCTCATGCCGAAGGCAAATGGACTGGCATGTGTGGTGAGCTTGCGGGCGATGAACGTGCTACACTTCTGTTGCTGGGTATGGGGCTGGACGAATTCTCTATGAGCGCCATTTCCATCCCGCGTATCAAGAAGATTATTCGTAACACGAACTTCGAAGATGCGAAAGTATTAGCAGAGCAGGCTCTTGCTCAACCGACAACGGACGAGTTAATGACGCTGGTTAACAAGTTCATTGAAGAAAAAACAATCTGCTAATCCACGAGATGCGCGGCCCAAATTACTGCTTAGGAGAAGATCATGGGTTTGTTCGATAAATTGAAATCTCTGGTTTCTGATGACAAAAAAGACTCCGGAACTATTGAGATTGTTGCTCCGCTCTCTGGCGAGATCGTCAACATCGAAGACGTGCCGGATGTGGTTTTTGCGGAAAAAATTGTGGGTGATGGCATTGCCATCAAACCTACCGGCAACAAAATGGTTGCGCCGGTAGACGGTACCATCGGTAAAATCTTTGAAACCAACCATGCATTCTCTATTGAATCGGATAGCGGCATCGAGCTGTTTGTTCACTTCGGTATTGATACCGTTGAACTGAAAGGCGAAGGCTTCAAACGCATTGCCGAAGAAGGTCAGCGTGTGAAAGTGGGTGACCCGGTCATCGAATTCGATCTGCCGCTGCTGGAAGAGAAAGCCAAGTCGACCCTGACTCCGGTTGTTATCTCCAACATGGACGAGATCAAAGAGCTGATCAAACTGTCCGGTAGCGTTACCGTGGGTGAAACCCCGGTCATTCGCATCAAGAAGTAATTCTTGCCGCAGAAAAAATGGCGCCCTATTGGCGCCATTTTTTTTACAGGATGGATTTTACCGGCCGAAAGCATTTCTCCCGGGAGAGGACCTTCATTCCCTCTGGTCCACTTTCCAGAATCCGCCGTTCGCTATCTGAAACCAACAGATCGCACTGGTATCCACCGGTGACGCCAAACAGCGACCGGGCCACGCAGACATCTTCCAGGGCATCATTACCGGCGGTATCAAAATAACCAACAATGCGCCCTTGCTGACGTACAACTAAACGATAGCTCTTCATGCGCTTACCTCCGGGGGCGGCAGGATCAGCTCATCGCAGCCCTGTCGATCGGTCCAGGTCATCACTGCCAGCACGCGCTGCGCCGCAGCATGTGTCGCCGCTCCCAGCGCCAGCCCCGACATCAGGCCGCTGATCAGCTCGGCGCAAAACAGGTCGCCGGTACCTTTCAGGTCCGTTTCAACCCGCGGATGGACCACCACCTCAACCGAATCAGCCGTCACCACCAGAACGTTAATCGTCGCGCTGTCCATTCCCGGAGCGCTGGTAATCACCACCCACTTCAGCGAGTCGGATAACAGACTACGCGCGGCAGCGATGGCCTCCTGCTGATGGCGGCAGGGCATGCCGCTCAGCGTTTCCAGTTCGAACAGGTTTGGCGTTATCCCCTGCGCCAGCGGCAGCAGATGAGTACGATAGGCATCCGGAATCTCCGCCTTTACGTAGATCCCGCTGTCGACATCGCCAATGACCGGGTCAACAAGAATACAGAGCTGAGGGTGAGATTTGCGGATCCGGCGTAACCACTGCGCCAGACGTTCTATCTGTACCGCGCTGCCCATATAACCCGTGGTCACCGCCCGCAGTTCACGCAGCGCGTCACGCTCCTCCAGCGCCTGCAGGTAACCCACAAACCACGCTTCCGGAATCACTCCGCCATAGAACGTATCGTAGTGTGGCGTATTACTGAAAAGCACGGTCGGCACGGCCATCACCCGCAGTCCATGCTGTTTAATGGCCGGCACCGCGATACTGTTACCGACGCTACCGTACACGACTTGCGATTGCACGGCGACGATGTCGACCTGCAGCGCCCGGCTCTTATCGTTGAAGAGCACTGATTGTATTTCGTCTTGTTGGCCCATCCCTTCTCCCCCCGCTGGACAGCGGGTCATACTCTGATTATCATTCGTCCTATGCTAAAATTCATTTTGTCATAGGTCAATAATGATCGTTGGAAAAACCGCCAGTGAAATTTTTGATAACATCCGCCATCTGATACAAAGCGGTGTATTAAAACCCGGAGAGACGCTGCCTCCGGTTCGTGAGCTGGCTGCTGAGCTGACGGTTAACCGCAACACCGTTGCAGCGGTCTATAAACGGCTGGTCACCTCCGGGCTGGCCGTCAGTCAAGGGCGCAACGGTACCGCCATTAAATCCGCGAACGCTCCCCTGCCGCAGGAAGGCGGAGATCCCTCGTCGCCACTCAGGGATATCTCCGGTGGTAACCCGGATCCCCGCCGCCTGCCGGATCTCGCTCGCTATCTGAATCAGCTCTCGCTGACCCCGCACCTGTACGGCGATGCTGCCGTGGAACCTAAGCTGGCGGCCTGGGCGCAGCGCTGGATGCACCAGGACCTGGGAATCCAGGCTGAGATTAACCTGACCAGTGGCGCCATCGATGCGCTGGAGCGGCTGCTTTGCGCCCTGCTTCTGCCCGGTGATGGCGTGGTGGTTGAAGACCCCTGCTTTCTCAGCAGTATCAATATGCTGCGCTACGCCGGATTTAATGCCTGTCCGGTGGCCGTTGACGGTGAGGGGATATTGCCTGACGAACTGGAACTGGCCTTACGCAGCGGCGCGCGAGCCGTCATTCTGACCCCACGCGCGCACAACCCGACCGGCTGTAGCTTCAGTGAAGCCAGAGCAGCGGCTATTCGCGAGATACTGACTCGCTACCCGCAGGTGCTGGTGATTATTGATGACCACTTCGCATTGTTATCGGCAACGCCCTGGCATTCCCCCCTGCCCGCCACCACGCAGCGCTGGGCGCTGGTACGCTCCCTGTCAAAAACGCTCGGGCCGGACCTGCGTCTGGCGTTTGTCGCCAGCGATAGCACCACCTCAGCTGCGCTACGTCTGCGGCTCAACGCCGGCAGCCAGTGGGTCAGCCATCTGCTGCAGGGCTTTGCCTTTGCCTGCCTGAATGATAGCGTCTTTACTGCCTCGCTGGCGGAGAGTCGGCGCCATTATCGTCGGCAGAATGAAAAACTGGCCGCGGCCCTGACCCACCGTGGTTTCCCCCCCTTTCCTCCGGGAGATGGCCTGAATTTCTGGCTGCCGCTAACGCAGCCGAGCCAGCCAATAGCCCTGCGCTTAGCCCGCGCCGGCTGGTTAGTCCGCGAAGGCGAAGCGTTCGGTATTCGCACGCCATCGCACGGCCTTCGGCTATCGCCGGGGACGTTAAGCGATGATGAGATTGAGCGCCTGGCTGACGATTTACACCTCGTTCTACAACCCTGACGGGAGTGACGTCTATGCACATTTATTTTATCGTCCACGAACACTTTGAAGCACCGGGAGCCTACCTCCACTGGGCCCAGGAGCGGGGCTACACCACCGGCTGGTCACGGGTATATGCCGGTGACCCGCTGCCGGCAAACGCCGATGCCTTCGATATGTTGGTGGTACTCGGCGGCCCGCAGTCGCCTCGTACGACGCTGGCGGAGTGTGCTTATTTTGATACGCATGCTGAGCAACATCTTATTGCCCAGGCCATCGCCGCCGGGCGGATGGTCATCGGCATCTGTCTTGGATCGCAACTGATTGGCGAAGCGCTGGGCGCCCCGGTCATGCAAAGCCCGGAAAAAGAGATCGGCCACTACCCTGTCACCCTCACCGTAGAGGGTTTACGCGACCCGAATATCGCTCATTTTGGCCCTGCTCTGGTCGTGGGGCACTGGCATAACGATATGCCCGGCATGACGCCGACGGCGACGGTTCTGGCCGCAAGCGAAGGTTGCCCGCGACAAATTGTGAAATATGGCGACCGGGTATATGGTTTCCAGTGCCATATGGAATTTGACGCAGAGGTCATTGAACGACTAATCACCCATTCGCAGGAGGAGCTTGAGGCGGCAAGAGGCCGGCGTTTTATCCGTTCCGTACAGGAGATGCGCAGCTGGGATTATCGCGAGATGAACCAGAAACTGTGGACATTTCTCGATAATCTGGTGACCCATTATCCGCACTAAACCCGGGGAGTATGTATGGTAAACCCGCAGCTAAAAGCCGTCATTGAAGCGTGCGACCGCGCGATATCGCAGGAAGACTACGATACGTTAATGGACTACTACGCAGAGGATGCCCTGCTGGTGGTGCAGCCGGGACGGATCGTGAAAGGCAAGGAGAACATCCGCAAAGCCTTTCTCGCCATTGCCGACTATTTTCAGCACCGGCTGGTGGTGACGCAAGGCAAAATGGAGATACTGGAAGGCGGTGACACTGCGCTGGTGATTATGGAAACCCGGCTGGATGTCCCGACTCCGCAGGGGGGAACCACCCAGGTTACACGCCGCGCCACCTATGTTTTTCGCTGGCAGGAACAGCGCTGGCTATGTACCGTAGATAACTCCTACGGTACCGATCTGCTGGACTCACCTGCCAGTTAAATACCCGCCCCCTGGCTGAAGTGCTCTTCGCCAAAAACCCCGGTGGACAGGTAGCGATCGCCGCGATCGCAGACGATCGCCACCACTACCGCGCCGGGGTTTTCCCGCGCGACACGTAATGCGCCGGCCACCGCGCCGCCTGAGCTGACGCCGCAAAAAATACCTTCCCGTACCGCCAGCATACGCATGGTGTTTTCCGCATCCTGCTGGTGAATATCCAGCACCGCATCGACCAGAGAAGCATTAAAAATTCCCGGCATATACTCTGCCGGCCAGCGCCGAATCCCCGGAATGCTGCTGCCCTCTTCCGGCTGAAGCCCCACGATGCTCACCGGCTTATCCTGTTCACGCAGAAAGCGGGATACGCCGGTAATGGTGCCGGTAGTGCCCATACTGGAGACAAAATGGCTGATTCGCCCGGCGGTCTGCTGCCAGATTTCCGGCCCGGTGGTGGTGTAATGCGCATAGGGGTTATCCGGATTGTTGAACTGATCCAGCAGTTTCCCTTCGCCACGCTGCGCCATTTCTGCCGCCAGATCGCGCGCGCCTTCCATCCCCTGCTCTTTGGTTACCAGAATCAGCTCGGCACCGTAGGCCAGCATCGCAGCGCGGCGCTCCTGGCTCATGTTGTCCGGCATCAGGAGCTTCATCTGATAGCCTTTCAGCGCGGCAATCATCGCCAGAGCGATCCCGGTATTCCCGCTGGTGGCTTCAATCAGGACATCACCGGGCTTTATTTCACCGCGTTTTTCAGCTTCAACGATCATTGAAAGCGCGGCGCGGTCCTTTACTGAACCCGCCGGGTTATTGCCTTCCAGTTTGACCCAGATTTCACTGCCGTTGTCCGGTCCCATGCGCTGAAGCTTGACCAGAGGGGTATTACCGATGGTGTGTTCAAGTGTATTCACGATTTTTACTCAATAAAAAAGCCGGGTGGCGCTTCGCTTACCCGGCCTACAAGACGCAGTGATAACTGTAGGCCCGGTAAGCGTAGCGTCACCGGGCGATAAACATATTCAATAAACTATCAGGCTGACTCCGCCAGAGCAATATCCTCACGCGGCTCTATCCGCTGATTGCCGTTATAGAGTCGCGCATTCTGTAAGCCGACAAACAGCCGTTCACCGCGATACGGCGCGTCATCGCCCGACAGCACGACGGTCAGCGGTTCGTCATACCACCCTAATGGCTGAACAACTAATTGGGTGTAGTGCCCTTTCGGACTGGCTTCCAGTACCTGGACCGGCAAGGGTGAATCGAGGCTGGTACGGCGACTGATATCCACTTCCCAGGGGCGGAGGAACAGATCCACCGGCCCTTGATAAGCCGGGGTATACCCCAACGGCCAACGATGAGCACCGACATGGAACTGGCCACCGCGAACAATCCCTTTCAGGCGGTTAACCTCGCCCATAAACTCCAGTACAAAGCGGGTGGACGGTTCACGCCAGACCTGTTCCGGTGCATCGGCCTGTTCGATATTGCCCTGGCTCATGACCACCACGCGGTCGGCCACTTCCATCGCCTCTTCCTGATCGTGGGTCACGAACACGCTGGTAAACTTCAGCTCTTCATGCAACTGACGCAGCCAGCGGCGCAGCTCTTTGCGCACCTGAGCGTCCAGCGCACCGAAGGGCTCATCGAGCAGCAGAATTTGCGGCTCCACGGCTAACGCTCGCGCTAACGCCACGCGCTGCTTTTGCCCGCCGGACAGCTGCGCCGGGTAGCGATCGGCAAGATGAGCCAGCTGCACCATTTCCAGCAGCCGGGTAACTTTCGCTTTGATCCCGGCGGCGTTCGGACGTTCACGACGCGGCAACACCGTCAGCCCGAAGGCGATATTCTCAAATACCGTCATATGGCGGAACAGCGCATAGTGCTGGAAGACGAAGCCCACTTTACGGTCACGGGCGTGAACGCGGCTCACGTCGGTACCATGGAAACGAATATGACCGCTGGATTGATTCTCCAGACCAGCAATAATACGCAGCAGCGTGGTTTTCCCGGAGCCTGACGGCCCCAGCAGCGCGACCATCTGTCCGGAAGGGATATCCAGAGAGATATCATTCAGCACCTGAGTGCGTCCAAAAGATTTCTTAATATTGACAATCTCAATGCTCATGATTCCCCTCCAGTTGCGCGCGTTTTTCCTGATTGGCCAGACGCCATTGCAACATACTCTTTAAAAACAAAGTCAAAATAGCCATTAACGTCAGCAGAGCTGCGGCGGTAAAGGAACCGACGGTATTGTAATCCTGCTCCAGCAATTCAATCTGCAGCGGCAGCGACAGGGTTTCACCGCGAATCGAGCCCGAAACTACCGAAACGGCGCCAAACTCCCCGATAGCACGAGCGTTGGTCAGCACCACGCCGTATAACAGCGCCCAACGGATATTCGGCAGAGTCACCCGGCGGAACATCTGCCAGCCGGACGCGCCGAGCAGAATCGCCGCTTCATCTTCATTACTGCCCTGACTGATCATCACCGGAACCAGCTCACGCACCACAAATGGGCAGGTGACAAAGATGGTGGCCAACACCATGCCCGGCCAGGCAAACATGATTTGCAGGTTATGCGCGTCCAGCCAGCCACCGAGCGGACCGTTGGAACCGTAGAACAGCAGATAGACCAGCCCCGCCACCACCGGCGAAACGGCAAAAGGAATATCCAGCAGCGTCAGCAGCAGCTGGCGGCCAGGGAAGTTAAAACGCGTCACCAGCCACGCCAGCAGCGTGCCAAAGACCAGGTTTACCGGTACGGTAATCAGCGCAATCATCACCGTCAGCCAGATTGCGTGCAGCATGTCCGGATTAGCCAGGTTGTGCAGGACCGGCATCAGGCCTTTGCTGAAGGCCTGGACGAAGATATAGACCATCGGCACGATCAGAATGAAAGCGGAAACCAATATTCCGGTGCCGATCAGAAACCATTTACCCCAGTTGATACGGGGCGCATCGTAACGCTTCAATTGAGTAACTTCCGCCATTAGTGACCTACCACACGTCGACCAAAGCGACTTTGCAGGGTGTTGATGGAAAACAGCAGCAGCAGCGAAGCCGCCAGGATCACCGACGCAATCGCGCTCGCCGCCGGGTAATCAAACTCCTGCAGGCGCACGAAAATCATCAGGGAGGTGACTTCGGTTTTCCATGCGATGTTGCCGGCGATGAAAATCACCGCGCCAAACTCGCCAAGGCTACGCGTAAATGACAGCGCAATCCCGGCCAGCAGCGCCGGAGAGAGCTCAGGCAGCACCACTTTACGGAAGCTCTGCAGGCGCGTGGCGCCCAGCGTTTCCGCCGCTTCTTCATATTCCGGCCCCAGCTCTTCAAGTACCGGTTGAACCGTACGGACCACGAAAGGAATACTGGTAAACGCCATGGCGACCGCGATACCGAGCCAGGTATAGGTCACCTTAATATCAAACTTCGCCAGCCACTCGCCGTAAAAGCCGTTGACCGAAAACAGTGAAGCGAGGGTCAGGCCGGCGACTGCCGTCGGCAGAGCAAACGGCAGGTCCATCAGCGCATCGAGCAGCGTACGGCCCGGAAAGCGATAGCGCGTCAGAATCCAGGCCATCAGCAGGCCAAATACGCCATTAAAAATTGAGGCGACAAACGCCGACAGCAGCGTGACTTTGTAGGCCGCCACCACCTGCGGGTTGGTCACCACTTCCCAGTACTGCCCCCAGGTCATCTGCGCCAGCTGCATCACCAGCGCACTCAGGGGGAGCAGTAAAATCAAGCAGACAAACAGCAGGCTGGTGCCGAGGCTCAGGGTAAAGCCCGGCAGCACGCGCTTAGATGCAGCAGCAAACATTACTTACGCCCCGCCGCCAGCAGTTTGTCCAGCTCACCGCCGCTGACAAAGTGGGTTTTCATTACCTGCGGCCAGGAGCCAAACTGGTCTTCGACGCGGAACAGTTCGGTCTGCGGGAATTTATCCTTTAACGTCTCCATCACCTGCGGGTTGTTCACGCGATAGTAATAGTCGGTGATGATCGTCTGCGCCTGCGGGCTATAGAGCCAGTTCAGATAAGCCTTCGCCGCCTTCTCGGTTCCGTTGGCCTTGACGTTTTTGTCCACCCAGGCAACCGGGAACTCCGCCAGAATATTGACCTTCGGCACCACCACTTCGAAGCCCTGGTCCTCGTACTGTTTGCGAATATTGTTCACTTCCGATTCAAAGGTAATCAGGACGTCGCCAAGTCCACGTTCAACGAAGGTGGTGGTTGCGCCGCGGCCGCCGGTATCAAACACTTCGACGTTTTTCAGGAACTGGGTCATAAACTGCTCGGTTTTCGCTTTATCGCCACCGTCAGCTTTATCTGCGGCTCCCCATGCAGCCAGATAGGTATAGCGCGCGTTGCCGGACGTTTTCGGATTCGGGAAAATCAGCTTCACGTCCGGGCGCACCAGATCGCTCCATTCATGAATATTCTTCGGGTTCCCCTTACGCACCAGGAACGCCATGGTGGAGTAGAACGGCGAGCTGTTGTTTGGCAGACGGCTTTGCCAGTCGGCGGGGATCAGATTGCCTTTGTCATGCAGGATCTGTACATCCGTCACCTGGTTATAGGTCACTACATCGGCTTTTAAGCCCTGCAATATGGCCAGCGCCTGTTTCGACGAACCGGCATGAGATTGTTTGATCGTCAGCTTATCGCCGGCATTATCTTTCGCCCACTGCTGTTCAAACGGCGGATTAAGGGCGGCAAACAGCTCGCGGGAGACATCATAAGAGCTGTTCAGCAGCTCAGTCGCCTGCGCCTGCGCCTGCGCAACCAGCAGCATCGAAGCAGCCAGTGCCAGATATCCTTTGTTCAGTGATTTAACCGCCATTGCGCACCCTTATCAGTTTGATGACTTTCTTATAGCCATAATATTTATAACGAGTATGAAAGGAGTAACGGTTTTATATACCGTTTGGCGATTTGGAAGTCGAAAAGAGAATAAGCCGTTTACAAACCCGTACGAAGGCGGATTTTCGGCGTGCTTCTCCCTCTATGGGGTGGGAGAGAAGATAAGGTAGAACAAGGAGTTAAGCCGAATGAGGTCGCCAGACAGGGAGAAGGTTATCTGCCCTCTTCCGAAGGGAAGAGGGGCAGGGTCAACCCGGGATTACAGCGCCTGGAGACGATCCAGGGATGGCGCAAAGTAGTAGCCGCCGGTCACAGGTTTAGTAAAGCGCAGCATGGCATCACGCTTGCCGTCGGTATCGCCAAACATGCTCAGCAGCTGCTGTTCAATGTTATGGATACGCGCGCAGTACGCACAGAAATAGAGGCCGTGAGTGCCGCTGGCGGTGCCGTAAGGCAGGCTCTGACGAACAATCTTCAGCCCTTTACCATCTTCTTTTAAGTCGACGCGACTCAGATGCGAGGTTGCCGGGCGATCGTCGCCGTCAATCTCTTCATTGGCTTCTTTGGTCCGGCCAATCATCATCTCCTGGTCCGCAACGCTCATGCGATTCAACTGCTTGAGATTATGCTCCCAGCGCTGAACGAACACATAGCTGCCGCCGGCATCCACGCCATCTTTAATGATCGCCACTTCACGGCGGGTCTCAAGACCGGCCGGGTTTTCCGTACCGTCGACGAAACCGCTCAGGTCGCGCTCTTCAATCCAGCGGAAACCGTGCACCTCTTCTTTCACCTCAATCGCATCGCCGAAGGCCGCCATGGCGGCCTGAGCCACGGAGAAGTTCACCTCATGACGCGCAGAGAGGATATGAATCAGGACATCATACTGGGTAGACGGCGCCAGGCCCTTGCCGTATACCGGGAAATCTTTAAGCTCTTCGGCACCAACACCGCCGCTCAGCTGGCGCCAGACGTTATTGCCAAAAGCCACCACCGCACCCAGCTGGGCGTCCGGAAACTGCGTTTGAAAGGTCGCTAATTTATCAATAAAGACTTTGCTGGCTTCGCGCAGGGCGTTGACGTCCCCTTTGACATTGGCTTCAATCCAAATCGCCGCACGGCAATGTTCCGGCAAAATGCCGCTCTGAACCTGAGACATCGCTCCTCCTGAAATGATACAACCACAAAACTGTGGCACTTTTATCGCGCTATTGTACCCGTTTTTTCCCTGTGCCGTGTCCCTTCAGATCAAATTAGCCGCGCCAGATAATTTTGCTGACCTTCCAGTTTTTCAGCGTGTCGTCGGAAGGCATCAGCTCTTCCGGACCATTCCAGTGGCCGGTAAAGGCGTAGCTGATATGCTGACTGCCGTCCGCCTGGCACTCCACCACGGCGCCATTATCGTTTGCCCCTTTCTGACAATGACCAAAGGCTTTGCTATACAGCTCGCTAAATGGCGTGCCGACCTGAACGCCGCGGTCCGTTTTGATCTCGCTATCCCGCACTTCAATACGGTTGATGGTGCCGCCGTCGCCGTTAATGGTCATCGCGACTTTGTCATCTTTCAGCGCCTCAAAGTAGCGCACGATATTACCGTTGGCGGCTTTCATGCCGCTGCGCAGGCGATAGCTTCCGCCAAGCGCATCGCTGATGGCCTGTTCATTCAGCGGCGTTGTGGCCGTCAGTTTACCCACGCCCTGCTCGGTCACTTCCATTGAGGAACCAAACCAGTTCCATGGGTAGGCCGCTGACCAGTTAACCGCACTCATGGTGGAGCAGCCGGTTAATGCCAGCGGTAAAGCGCAGAGAAGTAAACGTAGCGATTTCATGACTCGGTCCTTTCTTGTTTATTTGACGCCTGTTGGAGTGCAGGATCGGCAAAAAGTGCCGTTAAACCCGATCTTCCTGAAAACAGGCTTTGAGTCGACGGCTGGCTAACAGCCACCAGAAGGCATAGAGATCGGCGATCAGCAGGCCGATAGTCAGCATCGAAGGTGACTCACCGCTCAGCCATAACAGCGGTTGCCAGAGCAGCAGCAGCGTCTGGGACAGCACCAGCAGCCAGCGCATTAGCGGCCAGAGACGGGGAAAGCGCTGCCGCTGCCCGCTTACGATAAACGCCAGTACTGCCGGGATGCCCGGCAGTAACCCTAGCCAGAAATTGTCGTGATCGGGATAGAACAGGTTCAGTAACACATCGCCCTGCTGGCGGGAGGCCCCCGCCATAATGAACAGCACCCAGGTCCGCGCCTGCAGCAGCAGTACGCACCAGAACAAAAACGGTAGCCTGAGCCGGCCATGAGCATCAAAATCAGAGGGGATAAACTCAGTATTCTTCATCTTCAATCAAACGTTTACCCAGACTCAGGATATCGGCATATTCGTAACCAAGCCGTTCATACATCCCCTGCACCACCTCATTATCATCGCGAACCATAATGTTAATTTTCGGGCAGCCGCGAGCAATCAGCTTTTTTTCCAGCCGGTTCAGCAGCGCATTGGCGATACCGCGGCCGCGATATTCCGGATGCACGCCAAGGTAGTAGGCGGAACCGCGATGACCGTCATAGCCGCCCATCACCGTGCCAACCACCTCGCCATTCACTTCCGCGACCAGAAACAGGCTGACATCGTGGTTAACTTTACGCTCAATGTCCATTTCCGGGTCATTCCACGGGCGCAGAAGCTCGCAGCGCTCCCACAGCGTAATCACTTCTTCAAAATCTTGCTGGCGAAAAACGCGTATCTCCATGGTATTCCCCATTTTTCAGGCTTAAAAACAGCGATTATGGCGCGATTTCAGCGGATAGCCAATATCAGGCGAAATGAAGTGGAAAAAATGACATAATACGCACTGTCATGTATTGAAATGAAAAGTAAAACAATTCTTGTTTTGAATGGTCGTAACGGAAAACGCGATACGATATAACACCAGGTACCACTTGTTTGCAATTCAGGCCGAATGAGCACTTTTAAACCATTAAAAATACTTGCTTCGCGCCGCCAGGTGCTGAAAGCAGGACTGGCTGCCATGACCCTTTCCGGGGTTTCATCGCAGGTCATCGCAAAAGAACAGCCGCTGACGACGTCCAACGGCCACAGTAAACCCGCGGCGAAAAAGGCGGGCGCAAAGCGCATCGTTATGCTCGACCCGGGCCATGGCGGTATTGATACCGGCGCCATCGGTCACAACGGTTCTAAAGAGAAGCATGTCGTACTGGCGATTGCCAAAAACGTACGCAGCATCCTGCGCAATAACGGTATTGACGCGCGCCTGACGCGTTCTGGCGATACCTTTATCCCGCTGTACGACCGCGTGGAAATTGCCCACCAGCACGGCGCCGATCTGTTTATGTCGATTCACGCCGACGGCTTTACCAATCCCAGCGCAGCCGGCGCTTCGGTATTTGCCCTCTCCAACCGCGGCGCGAGTAGCGCGATGGCGAAATACCTCTCCGATCGCGAAAACCGCGCCGATGAGGTCGCCGGTAAAAAAGCCACGGCCAAGGACCACCTTTTACAGCAGGTGCTGTTTGACCTGGTGCAGACCGATACCATTAAAAACAGCCTGACGCTGGGTTCGCATATTCTGAAAAATATTAAGCCGGTGCATAAGCTGCATAGCCGTAACACGGAACAGGCCGCCTTCGTGGTATTGAAGTCGCCATCAATCCCGTCCGTACTGGTTGAAACCTCATTTATCACCAACCCGGGCGAAGAAAAACTGTTAGGCACCACCGCGTTCCGGCAAAAAATCGCCAGCGCGATCGCGTCCGGTATCATCAGCTACTTCCACTGGTTCGATAACCAGAAGGCCCACTCGAAGAGACGTAAATGAAGCCCGATGCGCACCAGGTAAAACGCTATCTCCTCCAGCTCCAGGAGACCATTTGCCAGAAACTGAGCGCCATTGACGGCGGTGAGTTTGTCGAAGACAGCTGGCAGCGCGAAGGCGGCGGCGGTGGTCGCAGCCGGGTTCTGCGCGATGGCGGCGTGTTTGAGCAGGCGGGCGTAAACTTCTCCCACGTTCACGGCGACGCCATGCCGGCTTCGGCAACGGCGCATCGCCCGGAACTGGCTGGTCGCAGCTTTGAGGCGATGGGGGTTTCTCTGGTGGTGCATCCGTGGAATCCCTATGTGCCGACCAGCCATGCCAACGTGCGTTTTTTCATTGCTGAAAAGCCCGGCGCAGAGCCGGTGTGGTGGTTCGGCGGCGGGTTTGACCTGACGCCCTTCTACGGCTTTGAGGAGGATGCGGTTCACTGGCATCGCACGGCTCACGATCTGTGTCAACCCTTCGGCGAAGAGGTTTATCCGCGCTATAAAAAATGGTGCGATGACTACTTCTATCTGAAGCATCGTCACGAGCAGCGCGGAATTGGCGGCCTGTTCTTTGACGATTTGAATACCCCGGATTTTGACCACGCCTTCGCCTTTATGCAGGCGGTGGGCAACGGCTATACGGATGCCTATCTGCCGATAGTTGAGCAGCGCAAAGCCATGCCATATGGCGAGCGCGAGCGGAATTTTCAGCTCTATCGTCGCGGCCGCTACGTGGAGTTCAATCTGGTGTGGGATCGCGGGACGCTGTTTGGCCTGCAGACCGGAGGGCGCACGGAGTCGATTCTGATGTCGATGCCGCCGCTGGTGCGCTGGGAGTATGACTACCGGCCGGAAGAAGGCAGCCCTGAGGCTGCCCTGAGTGAGTTTATTCAGGTTCGCGAATGGATTTAATGCCGGGCGGCGCCTTCGCTGGCCCGGCCTACGTTATTCCGTAGGTCGGGTTAGCGCAGCGCCACTCGACAAATCCCCTACAGCGGCTGAGTCTGTGCCTCGACCACCGCCAGCGCAACCATATTGACAATGCGGCGCACGGAAGCGATCGGCGTCAGAAAGTGAGTCTGTTCAGTTCCACGCATGGATTTAATGCCGGGCGGCGCCTTCGCTTGCCCGGCCTACGTTATTCCGTAGGTCGGGTTAGCGCAGCGCCACCCGACAAATCCCTTACAGCGGCTGAGTCTGTGCCTCGACCACCGCCAGCGCAACCATATTGACAATGCGGCGCACGGAAGCGATCGGCGTCAGAATATG